>CAWZZK010000020.1:0-42885 GCA_963966455.1 Kaistia sp.
GATCATCGACGCGGAAGCGCCGGGGCTGGACCTCGCGCCCTTCTTCGCGCTGATGGCCGACGAGCGCGTGATGAAGGTGTTCCACGCCGCGCGCCAGGACATCGAGATCGTCTGGCATCTCGGCGGCATCCTTCCGCATCCGATCTTCGATACGCAGGTCGCGGCCATGGTCTGCGGCTTCGGCGAATCGATCTCCTATGACCAGCTCGTCGGGCGCATCACCGGCCATTCGATCGACAAGTCGTCGCGCTTCACCGACTGGAGCCACCGGCCGCTCAGCGAACACCAGCTCGCCTATGCCCTTGCCGACGTGACGCATCTGCGCGACGTCTATCTCGCGCTCAGCGAAAAGCTGCAAAGCCAGGGGCGCAGCGAGTGGGTGGCCGAGGAGATGAACGTGCTCACCTCGGTCGACACCTATCAGGTGGAGCCCGAGAACGCCTGGAAGCGGCTGAAGATGCGGATCAAGAAGCCGCTGCAGCTGGCCGTTCTCATGGAGCTTGCCGCCTGGCGCGAGCGCGAGGCGCAGGCCCGCGACGTGCCACGCGGCCGCATCATCAAGGATGACGCGATCCACGAGATCGCCGAGCAGCACCCGACGACTCCCGAGGCTCTCGGTCGCCTGCGCACCATTCCGAAGGGCTTCGAGCGCTCGCGGACGGGAGAGGACATCCTCGCCGCCGTTCGCCGGGCGATGGCGATCCCCAAGGACCAGCTGCCGCGCGTCCCGAAGGTGAAGCCGCTCTCGGACGGCAACGGCGCGGCGGTCGACCTCCTGAAGGTGCTGCTCAAGATGACGAGCGAGGAGCATGGGGTCGCGGCCCGCGTCATTGCGACCATCGACGAGCTCGAGGCGATCGCTGGCGACGACGCGGCCGATGTCGCCCCACTTGCCGGCTGGCGCCGCGAACTCTTCGGCGACAACGCGCTCAAGCTGAAGCGCGGCGAGATCGCGCTCCGCCTCGAAGGCAGGCGCGTCAGCATCGTCGCGGGCGGCACGGCGGAAGGTCGAATGTGACTGAGGCCACTATACGCCGTCGCGGCATGCGATAGACTCCGTGTCGTCCTCGGGAGGCGGGATGCGGAGTATCTTCGTTGTCGTCGGCTATGCGGCGGCTGGCCTGGCTGCCATCGCAGCCGGCGTGCTGGCTTTTGCCTGGTTCGGCAGCGAGGCGCGGCGCAACCGCATCATCTCGGTCAATGTGGCGCCGATCGCGGTTGCCACATCGCCGGCCGACATCGCCCGCGGGCGATATCTCTACGAGACGCGAGGCTGCCAGCAGTGTCACGGCGCGAACGGCGCCGGCCGCGTCGTGATCGACGAAGGCGGCCTGCTGGTCCGCGCCCCCAACATCACGCCGGCGGTCGGCACGGCCACATCCTTCTTCGGGCCGCTCGACTGGGTGCGCCTGCTGCGCCACGGCGTGAAGCCGGACGGGCGGCCGGCGTTGATCATGCCGAGCGAGGAATATGCGCGCATGACCGATCGCGAGATCGGCCAATTGATCGGCTATGTCCGCTCGCTGCCGGCCGTCGAGGGCCAGACGGCGGAGATCCAGCTGCCGCTCACGGCGCAGTTTCTCTATGCCGCAGGATACATGACCGACGCCGCCGCGCGGATCGACCACGACGCGCCGGCGCCCGCGCCGATCGAGCCCGCCGTGACCGTGGCCTATGGCGACCATGTCGCCGATATCTGCCGCAACTGCCACAACGCGGCGCTCTCCGGCGGGCCGATCCCGCTCGCGCCGGGCACCTGGCCCGAGGCCGCCAACCTGACGCCCGGCGAAGGCGGGGTGATGGCGCGCTATGCGGATGCAGGGGCCTTCGCAGCCATGCTGAAGACCGGACACCGCCCCGACGGAACACCGATCGAGATCATGCCCTTCGGCATGCTCAAGAAGCTCGACGACACCGACGTCGCCGCGCTGCATCTCTTCCTGACGAGCCTGCCCGCCAGAAAGACGGGCGAATTCTGAGAGCCGCTATTCCAGTTGGATCGCGGGGCTCATGGCGGAGAGCTTGGCGAGCTGGGTCACGCGGCGGCTGAGGCGCGAGCCGACCAGCGGGGCGAGATCATGCGGCATCACCAGCGTCAGCTGGTCGCCGCGCGCCTCGAAGCGGGTGCGGGGAATGATGCCGCCCATCGAGCCCGAGATCATGTAGGCGACGCGCAGCGCCATGCCGAGCGCACGCGCGCGCTCGATGAGCCGCGTCGTCGCCAGCTCGCGGATGCGTGACGAGATGTTCTCGTCGACGATGCCCTCGTGGCGGTAGTAGTTCGCCAGTGCGAGATAGGCGCGCCCCGGATGGTCGATGCCGACAAACGCGCCGTGCGAGATCAGGTTGAGGCTCTGCTCGCCGCGGTAATCGGGATGGCCGCGCCAGCCGATATCGGCGAGCAGGCAGGCAGCGATGCGCAGGCGGACCTCGTCCTCGGTCTCGTCGAGACCCATGGCCGCCAGCGCATGGCCCGACCAGGGCCCGAGCTCGCGGGCATGGAGCGGCGAGCGCGAGCGCAGGATCGCAAGCTCCTCCGAGGCGGCGATCAGCGGATCCTCGGCTTTCTCCTCGTCGTCCAGGAGATCGTAGAGAAGACCCTCGCGCACGCCGAGCGCCGACAGGACGATCTGCGACGGCTTCATGACGCGGATCACTTCGGCGAGCACAACCGCGCCATAGGGGAGCAGCGCACGGCGGCTCTTCGACACGGCCTCGATGGAATCGAGCGATTCGGCATCGCGCCGCGCCACCATGCGGCAGAACTCGAGCGCCTCGTCGGCGGGAATGGCATATTCGTGCATGATATGCAGCGGATAGCCCTTCTGCCGCATATGCAGGCGCGCCAGCGAGCGCCAGGTGCCGCCGATCGCATAGAAGGTCCGCCCTGCCCCGCCCGGCAGGACGCGCGAGCCGGACAGCGCCTCGACGACGATCTTCTCCGCCTTGCGGACCGTGCGCTCGGAGGATTCCTCGAGCCGCAACCCGCCGAGCGGGAAGGTCTCGCCGGTGCCGATCGCCGAGCCGCGCACATCGACCACTTCGAGGCTGCCGCCGCCGAGATCGCCGGCGATGCCGTCGGGGCGATGGATGCCCGAGAGCACGCCCATCGCCGACAGCCGCGCCTCCTCCGGGCCTGACAGCAGCGCGGGATGGATGCCGGTGATCTCCTCGACGGCGTCGAGGAAATCCTTGCCGTTGCTGGCGTCGCGCGCCGCCGCGGTGGCGAGCACATGCAGCGTCTTCACGTGCATCTGCCGGCTGAGCACCATGAAGCGGCGGATCGCGGCCAGCGACGTCTCGACCGCCTCATCGTTGAGGCGGCCGGTGGTCGCGATGCCGCGGCCGAGCCCGGCCAGTTCCTTCTCGTTGAAGAGCGGCATCGGCGAACGGCTCAGCCGCTCATAGACCACGAGGCGAACGGAGTTGGAACCGATGTCGATGATGGCGACCGGACCGCTGCCATTCAGCCGTCCAGGCGCGTGTTCGTCCTCGCTATGACCCTCGGGTCCGTCAGTGCTTGGAATGCTTGCCACCGATCGAGCGCGGCGAACTGGTCTTGAGAGATTTTCCACGTCCAGACAGACTCGGGTTCGTCATGAAGTACTGATGCGCATTGAAGGGCTCCTCGCCCTTGCGCGGAGCGATGCGGCGAGACGAACCGTCCGGAAGGATTTCCCAGCTCTGCTGGTTATCCTTGAGATTGGCCACCATGATCTGGTCGAGAACCTGCTCATGGACGGTCGCATTCTGCATCGGGATCATCGCTTCGACGCGACGATCGAGGTTGCGCGGCATCATGTCCGCCGAGCCGATATAAACAATCGCCTCGGGCGACGGCAAGCCGTGGCCATTGCCGAAAGCCAGAATGCGGGCATGCTCGAGGAACCTGCCCACAATTGATTTCGCGCGGATGCGGTCGGAAAGGCCCGGAACGCCGGGCCGCAGGCAGCAGATGCCGCGCACGACGATGTCGACCTCGACGCCGGCACGGCTCGCATCATAGAGCGCGTCGATGATCTGCGGATCGACGAGCGAGTTCATCTTCATCCAGATGGCGCCCGGACGGCCCGCCTTCACATGTTCGATCTCGGCATAGATGAGGTCGAGAATGCGCTTGCGGAGGAAATGCGGCGAGGTCGAGAGGCTCTCGATCTCGACCGGCTCGGAATAGCCGGTGATGTAATTGAACACCCGTGCCACGTCGCGGGCGATGGCCGGATCGTCCGAGAAATAGGAGAGATCCGTGTAGATCCGCGCGGTGATCGGGTGATAGTTGCCCGTCCCGATATGGACATAGCTGCGCAGCTGGCCGCCTTCGCGGCGCACGACCAGCGAGAGCTTCGCGTGGGTCTTCAGCTCGATGAAGCCATAGACGACCTGCACGCCGGCGCGCTCCAGATCGCGCGCCCACTTGATGTTGGCCTCCTCGTCGAAGCGCGCCTTCAGTTCGACCAGCGCCGTCACCGACTTGCCGGCTTCCGCCGCCTCGGCGAGGGCCTGCACGATCGGCGAGTTCTTCGAGGTGCGGTAGAGCGTCTGCTTGATCGCGACGACGTCGGGATCGAGCGCCGCCTGTCGCAGATACTGCACCACGACGTCGAAGCTCTCATAGGGATGGTGGACGATCAGGTCCTTCTGGCGGATCGCCGCGAAGCAATCCCCGCCATGCTCCCGAATACGCTCGGGAAATCGGGCCTGGTAGGGCGGAAACTTGAGCGCCGGGCGATCGACCCCGACGAGCTGCGAGAGATCGTTGAGCGCGAGCATGCCCTCGACGAGGAACACCTCGTCCGGCAGCACCGCGAGCGCGCCGGCGACGAAATTGCGCAGCGGTTCCGGCGTCGCCTGCTCGATCTCGAGCCGGATCACCGAGCCGCGGCGGCGGCGCTTCAGCGCCGTCTCGAAGAAGCGGACGAGATCCTCGGCCTCCTCCTCGACCTCGAGTTCGCTGTCGCGGATGATGCGGAAGGCGCCCTGCCCTTCGACGACATAGCCCGGGAACAGCCGGGCCGTGAACAGCGAGACGGTCTGCTCGAGGCTGATGAACCGGTCGACGCCCGGCGCCGATTCCGGCAGGCGGATGAATCGGTCGATGGTCATCGGAATGCGCAGCAGCGCCGTCATCCGCGTACCGGTCGCCGGGCGCGCGAGCTGCAGGATCAGGGAGAAGCCGAGATTGGGGATGAACGGGAAGGGATGCGCCGGATCGATCGCGAGCGGCGTCAGGATCGGGAACACCGCATCGAGGAAATAGGCCTCGAGCCAGGCGCGGTCGGTTTCCGTCAGCTCGGACGGATCGACCGTCACGACGCCGGCTGCGTCGAGCTCGCGCTTCAATTCGCCCCAGCGCGTCTGCTGGTCGCTGCCGAGGCGCGCTACTGCGTCCGAAATCTTGACGAGCTGCTCGCTCGGCGTCAGCCCGTCATCGCTGGTGAGGCCGAGACCCTCGCGCTGCTGGCCACGAAGACCCGCGACGCGCACCATGAAGAACTCGTCGAGATTGTTGGCCGAGATCGAAAGGAACCGAAGCCGCTCCAGAACCGGATGGTTCGGGTTGCCGGACTCCTCGAGGACGCGCCGGTTGAATTCCAGCCAGGAGAGCTCGCGGTTGACGAAGCGCTCCGGGCTGTGGCGGAGCTTCTGCCCCTCGAGCTCCTGCTCTGCGACTGCTTCGAGGGCCTTGCCGGCTTCGGGGTTCGTCTGGTCCATGGCGCTTCCGATCAGGGTTCATCCCCTGCACTCCTACTGTCAGAATGTGACGGTTTCGTCAGGGCGACTCCCGGCGCCCGCGGTCGCGCTCGGGAGCCCTTCGTCGTCAGGCCGGATCGGCCCCGAGGCGCTGGAGCACGCGGGCGGCCAGCTGGCGCGTCACCGGCTTCCCCTCCGCCAGCGCCTCGGCATCCAGCGCGGCGACGATCCGGCTCGCAGCCTCGAAGGAGCGCTCCATCCGGCGGGAGAGATAGCCGACCAGCGTCGGATCGACAGCGATCTGGCGGTCGGCGAACAGCTTCATCATCACCCGCTCGAGCAGTTCGTCGTCCGGGGTGAGCAGATTCACCGGAACCGCCGCCCGGAGGCGGGAGGCGAGATCCGGCAGGTCGAAGCCGATATCGCCGGGTGCCGTCCGGCTGGTGAGAACGGCGAAGGCGGAGCGCTCGCGAACGAGGTTGATGAGGTGGAAGAGCGCGCGCTGGTCGACGTCTTCGGCATCGATCGCCTCGACCAGGACGGGGCCACCGGCTACGAGCGCGCCGAGATCGGCCGCGGCCAGCGCGGTCGCGGCGACGAGCGATGCGCCGCTCTCCTCGCGCCAGATGGCGCCGAGATGGCTCTTGCCCGACCCGGCGGGGCCGATGAGGATCGCCACCCGGTTCGGCCAGTCGGGATAGCTGTCGACGAGCGCGAGGCCCGCCGCATTGGCGGCGCCTGGCAGGAAATCGGCGCGGCCGAGTTGCGGGGGATGCGGCAGCGCCAGCGCGAGCTGCCGCGCCTCAGTCATCGTCCGCGACCCCGGCATCGCCGCGATAGATCGGGCTCGTCAGATAGCGGGCAATGATGAAGCGCACCAGCACGCCGATCGCGGCCGAGGCCGGGACGGCGATGAGCAGCCCGACAAAGCCGAACAGCACGCCGAAGGCGAACAGCGCGAACATCAGCCAGACGGGATGAAGGCCGACGCTTGCGCCGACGAGGCGCGGCTGCAGGATGTTGCCCTCGAAGAACTGGCCGGTCAGGAACACCGCGATCACGGCGCCGATCCAGTACCAGTCCGGCCAGAACTGGACGATGGCGACGCCGACCGAGACGACGAAGCCGATGGTCGTGCCGACATAGGGGATGAAGGAGAGGATGCCCGCGCCGAGCCCGATCAGCAGACCGAAATTGAGGCCGAGCAGCGCGAGGCCGAGGCCGTAGAAGGTGCCGAGGATGATGCAGACGAGGCCTTGCCCTCGCACGAAGCCGGCGATGGCCGAATCCGCGTCGCGCGCCAGCATGCGCACGGTCTCGACATGGTCGCGCGGCACCCAGCTGTCGATGCGGGCGACCATCTTGTCCCAGTCGACGAGCATGTAGAAGGCGACGACCGGCGTGACGACCAGCAGCGACACGATGTCGACCAGCGCCGATCCGCCGCTCCACAGCGATTTCAGAAGCGTCGACAGCCAGGACGCCGCCTGGCTCATCAGCTGCCCCATCGAATTCTGCAGCTGTGCGGCATCGACGCGGAAAAGATCGCCGATGCGCGAGGAGAGCAGCGAGTTGGCCAGTCCCTGCAATTGCTGGGCATAGGTCGGGATGCGCTCGATGAAGCCGGCGAGCTGGTTGAGGAGCACCGGGATGAGCACGACGAAGGAGAGCACCAGCAGCAGAACGAAGATCACGAGGATGATCAGCGAGGCCGCCATGCGGCTGAATCCGCGCCGCTCGAACCAGTCCGCGACCGGATCGAGCGCATAGGCCACCGCCATGCCGGCGATGAACGGCAGCAGCACCGTGCGGAAGACGACGAGAAACAGGATGAAGGCGGCGAGCGCGCCGACCCAGAAAATGACTTGCCGCTGCAGGCTCAAGGCGCCGGTCCCCCGTCTGCCCCATGGGCGTCGCGTCCAGATAGGACGAGCGCGGAACGGCGGTCAAGCGCATGCTGCGACGCGGCAAAGGCCTCGCGGCGCCGATTCCCCGTTGACGGACGGGCGGCGCTATGGTCCTCCCTGCCCCATCGCAACCGGAAGGCCACGATGATCGACCAGAGCCCCCGCGCCAATGCCCTCAGCTATGCCGATGCCGGGGTGGATATCGACGCCGGCAATCTTCTCGTCCAGCTCATCAAGCCGCTGGTCAAGGCGACGCGGCGGCCGGGCGCGGATGCCGAGATCGGCGGCTTCGGCGGCGTGTTCGATCCGAAGGCGGCCGGCTACAACGATCCGCTTCTGGTCGCGGCCAATGACGGCGTCGGCACCAAGCTGCGCGTCGCCATCGAGACCGGCCATCACGACACGGTCGGCATCGATCTCGTCGCCATGTGCGTCAACGATCTCGTCGTGCAGGGCGCCGAGCCACTCTTCTTCCTCGACTCTTTCGCGACCGGCAAGCTCGACCCGCAAGAGGCGGCCGCCGTCGTCGGCGGCATCGCCGAAGGATGCCGCATCGCCGGCTGCGCGCTGATCGGCGGCGAGACGGCCGAGATGCCGGGCATGTACAGCGCCGGCGACTACGACCTCGCCGGCTTCGCGGTAGGCGCCGTCGAGCGCGACCGGCTGCTGCCGCGCGGCGATGTCGCCGAGGGCGACGTCGTGCTCGGCCTCGCCTCGTCGGGCGTTCATTCCAACGGCTTCTCGCTGGTGCGCAAGATCGTGTCGCTCTCCGGCGCCTATTTCGAGGACCCGGCGCCGTTCGACCCGTCAGAGAGCCTCGGCCGCGCGCTTCTCGTGCCGACCCGCATCTATGTGAAGTCTCTGCTTTCCACCTTCCGCGCCACCCGCGCCGTGAAGGCGCTCGCCCACATCACCGGCGGCGGCTTCGTCGACAATATCCCGCGCGTGCTGCCCGAGGGCCTCGCCGCGGCGATCGACCTTGCGGCCGTCGTGCCGCCGCCGGTGTTCGGCTGGCTGGCGCGCACCGGCGGCGTCACCACGCGCGAGATGCTGCGCACCTTCAACTGCGGCGTCGGCATGATCGTCGTCGTGGCGGCGGAGGATGCCGACAGCGTCACGGAACTCCTCGTCGGCGCCGGCGAGCGCGTCATGCGGCTCGGCAGCATCGTCCCCTCCTCCGGCGAAGGCGTCGAGTTCTCCGGAAGCCTCGCGCTGTGAGCGGCCCGCGCAAGCGCGTCGCGGTCCTCATTTCGGGCCGCGGTTCCAACATGGCCTCGCTGATCGAGGCGGCCGCCGACCCGGCCTATCCGGCCGAGATTGCGCTGGTGCTCGCCAACCGCCATGACGCCGCGGGGCTCGACCGCGCCCGTGCCGCCGGCATCGCGGCCGACGCGATCGACCACAAGGCGTTCCCCGACCGGCCGAGCTTCGACGCGGCGCTCGATGCGCGCCTCCGTGCGGAGCGCATCGACCTCGTCTGCCTCGCCGGCTTCATGCGGCTGCTGACGCCCGCCTTCGTCGAGGGCTGGCGCGACCGGATGATCAACATCCATCCCTCGCTGCTGCCGCTCTTCCCGGGCCTCCACACGCATCGCCGCGCCATCGAGGCCGGCATGAAGCTCGCCGGCTGCACGGTGCATTTCGTGCGCGCCGAAATGGATTCGGGCCCGATCATCGGCCAGGCCGTGGTGCCGATCGCGCCCGGCGACAGCGAGGACAGCCTCGCCGCCCGCGTCCTCTCCGCCGAGCACCGGCTCTATCCCCTCGCGCTGGCGCTCGTCGCCGACGGTCTCGCCCGCGTCGAGGGCGAGCGGCTGGTGCTGGACGCGCAGCTGCCGATCGACGCCTCCGGCATGCTGGTTTCGCCGGCGTTCGGGTAGATCGTCGGGTCAGTCCCCGGAAGAGCCCCCTCCCTGACCTCCCCCGCTGCGCGGGAGAGGGGTCCGGCTTCGCATCGGCACTCACCGCCCTCGATGACAGCCGCGACGCAGCCCTCTCTCCCGCGAAGCGGGGGAGAGATGGAGAGGGGGTGCCTCAAGCGCCTCCCTCAGACGAGGAACTGCCCGCCGCTGGCGTCGATGAGTTCGCCGGTCACCCAGCGCGCATCGTCGGAGGCTAGGAAGGCGACGATGTCGGCCACGTCCTCGACCTCGCCGACGCGGTTGAAGACCGAGCGCGCCGACGCCACCTCGGCGCCGCCGGGATTGTTGACCCAGCCGCTCATGTCGGTGCGGATGATGCCGGGAAGCACGGCGTTGACCGTGATGCCGCGCGCGCCGAAGGCCTTGGCGTGGCTGCGCGTCATGGCGTCGAGCGCCGCCTTGGTCATGCCGTAGACGATCGCGTCCGGGAACGGCAGCTTCGCGAGGCCCGACGAGATGTTGACGATGCGGCCGCCATCGGAGAGCCGCGGCGCCAGCGCCTGCGTCACGAAGAACGGCGTCTTCATGTTGAGCGCGACGAGGCTGTCGAATGCCTCTTCGCTGGCCTCGACGCCTTCCTTGGCGCTGCGGCCGGCATTGTTGACGAGGATGTCGAGCCGCTCGTCCGCCGGAATGCCATCCGCGAGCGCCGCGATGCCGGCCGCGTCGCCGAGTACCGCCTCGACCAGGAAGCTCGATCCGCCGATCGCGTCGATGGCGTCGGCGAGGTCGCGCGCCGCATCGGCGCTGTGGCCGTAATGGATGCCGATCCGCGCCCCGTCGCGCGCGAGGCGGAGCGCGATCGCCCGGCCGATGCCGCGCCCCGCGCCGGTGACCAGCGCCGTCTTGCCGTCGAGCCGTCTCGTCATGCTGCTCTCCTCACCCAGACCTTGGTGTCGTGCACCGCCGCGCCGCCGAAGGGCGCCACCGGATCGGCTCCGGTCAGCGTGTTGATGCCCTTGCCGTCGGCGAAGGCCGAATTGGGCCAGAGCCCCTCCGAGATCACCACGCCGCGCTTCAGCCCGTCGAAGAGCTTCAGATGCAGCGTCACCGCGCCGCGACCGTTGCCGACGACGACCCGCTCGCCCTCGGAAAGGCCGAGCGACGCGGCGTCCTCGGGATGGATCATCAGCTCCGGCCGGCCTTCCTTGGCGATGGAGCCCGGCGTCTCGTTGAAGCTCGAATTCAAAAAGGAGCGTGCCGGCGAAGTCGCGAGGCGGAAGGGATGCTCGGCATCGGCGGCCTCGATCGCCTGCCAATGATCGGGGAATTCCGGCATCGCCGCATGCGGGCCGACCGCGCCGTAATTCTCGTTGTCGACGGCGGTCCAGTCGACGCGGAAATGATAACGCCTATCCTCGTGGCCGAAGCCGTTCAGGAAATGCGCCTCCTCGAACGGCGTCTGGCAATCGATCCAGCGCAGGCTCTCCAGCCGCTCCAGAGTCCCCCAGCCGGACGCGACGAGCATCTGGTCGATCAGCGCGCGCTCGCTCATCGCATAGGCGGGATGCTCGAGGCCGAGCCGGCGCGCGAGGCCGGCGATGACCTGATGATTGGTGCGGCATTCGGCCGGCGGCTCGACCTGCTTGCCGCCGAAGAGGAGATACTGGTGGCCGCCGCCCTTGTAGATGTCGTCATGCTCGAGGAACATCGTCGCCGGCAGCACGATATCGGCCATCTTCGCCGTGTCGGTCATGATCTGCTCATGCACCGCGACGAAGAGGTCGTCGCGCGCGAAGCCCTGCTTCACCAAGGTCTGGTCTGGGCAGACCGAGACGGGATTGGTGTTCTGCACGATCATCGCGGTGACCGGCGGCCCGCCTTTCAGCGAATCCGCATCGCCGACGAGGATCGGCCCGGTGCGCGACTGGTCGAGCTGGCGGATCGCCGGATCCACGAATTCGAGCCCCTCGATCGCCGTCTTGTCGAGATGGAAGATCCCGCTGTTGGAATGGAACGCGCCGCCGCCCTCATATTGCCAGGCGCCGCTGACCGCCGGGATCGACAGCACGGCATGCATCGCGACGGCGCCGTTCCTCTGGCGCGAAAAGCCGTAGCCGATGCGGAAAAAGGTCCGCTTCGTCGTGCCGACGAGGCGGGCGAAGCTCTCGATTTCCTCGACCGAAAGACCGGTGATCGCCGCCGCCCAGTCCGGGGTGCGCGTGGCGAGATGCGCTTCCAGCGCCTCCGGCGCGTCGGTGTAGCGGGCGAGATAGGCGCGGTCGGCGAAGCCGTCGCGGAAGAGCACATGCATGACGGCGCAGGCGAGCGCGCCATCCGTCCCCGGCTTCAGGCAGAGCGCGAGGTCGGCCTGCTTCATCGTCTCGTTGTGGTAGATGTCGATGGCGACGATCTTGGCGCCGCGTTCCTTCCGCGCGCGGATGGCGTGGGTCATGACATTGACCTGCGTCGCCACCGCATTGGTGCCCCAGATCACGACGCAGTCGGACTTCGCCATCTCTCGCGGATCGGAACCGGCGATGGCGCCGGCGCCGGCGATATAGCCGGTCCAGGCCATGTTCGTGCAGATCGTGCCGTAGAAGCCGGAATAGCGCTTCTGGTGGCGCAGGCGATTGATGCCGTCGCGCTGCACGAGGCCCATGGTGCCGGCATAGTAATAGGGCCAGACCGTCTCGCAGCCGAGCCGCGCCTCGGCCTTCACGAAGGCCTCGGCGATCTCGTCGAGCGCCTCCTCCCAGCCGATCGCCTGCCAGTCGCCGCTGCCCTTTTCGCCTTTGCGGCTAAGGGGTTGCGTCAACCGGTTCGGATTGTGAATCCGCTCGGCATAGCGCGCGACCTTGGCGCAGATGACGCCCGCCGTATCGTCGTTGTCCTTCGCCCCCCGCACCCGCCCGATCCGCCGCCCGTCGATGATCTCGACATCGAGCGCACAGGTCGACGGACAATCATGCGGACAGGCCGTATGGCCGATGCGGAGGGGGACGTGCTGGTTCAGGGGGAGCGGTTTCGTCCGGTGGCTGACGAAACCTTATCGCGCGATGCGAAGAGGGTGTCGAGCGAAGCGTTGCCACGCCGCCCTTCCTTGAGCCCTCCCCTTGAGGGAGGGCCAAAACCGCGCAGCGGTTTTGGGGAGGGGTCCCGACGGCGGCGGCAGAGCGCTGCCCTGGCAGAATGGATCACCCTCCGAGCCGCTGTGCTCGAGCGACCCCTCCCCGAAAACGCCGGAGCGTTTTCGGCCCTCCCTCAAGGGGAGGGCTCAGGGGGAGCGCGTGCCAGCCACCTCGAGAATTCGTGCGCAGACACCTTCGACGTCGGTCAGCACTTCCTTGCCTGAGCCCTCCCCTCGACGTTGGTCAGCACGCCCTTCCTTGAGCCCTCCCCTTGCGGGAGGGCTCAGGGGGAGCGCGTGCCGGCCGCCTCGAGAATTCGGGTGCAGACGCCTTCGATATTGGTCAGCACTTCTGCGTTGTCGAAGCGCAGGACGCGGATACCGCACGCCTCCAGCCAGTTCGTCCGCTGCTGATCGGCCCGTAAGCCATCCGCCTCGAAATGCTGGCTGCCGTCGATCTCGACGATCAGCCGCTTCTCGGCGCAGAAGAAATCAGCGATGTAGGGGCCTATCGCCGCCTGCCGACGAAACTTCAGGCGCCCCAGCCCGTGCTTTCGGAGCCGCAGCCATAGACGGAACTCAGGCTCCGTCATCGACAAGCGCATCGCTCGGGCGAAGCGGCGCTGATGCGGCTCGATCGTTCGATGGCCCATGATCGCGACCCCTGCCCCGGCAGCCACACTAGCTCCCGACAGGCGGAACCTTGGAGGCCCTTCCTTGAGCCCTCCCCTCATGTTGGTCAGCGCTTCCTTCCTTGAGCCCTCCCCTTGCGGGAGGGCCAAAACCGCATCGCGGTTTTGGGGAGGGGTCACAGGCGTAGGCGGCCCATGGATAGCGTCGAGGCGGGGCCGCAGCGCCCGTTCAGGCGACCCCTCCCCGAAAACGCCGGCGCGTTTTCGGCCCTCCCTCAAGGGGAGGGCTCAAGGGGAGCGCGTGCCAGCCGCCTCGAGAATTCGGGTGCAGATACCTTCGATGTCGGTCAGCACTTCCTTGCCTGAGCCCTCCCCTCATGTTGGTCAGCGCTTCCTTCCTTGAGCCCTCCCCTTGCGGGAGGGCCAAAACCGCGCAGCGGTTTTGGGGAGGGGTCACAGGCGGCGGGGACGGCCTCGACCGCCCCGCCGCTGCACGTTCCTGGTTGAGCGCGAAGAGGTGTTCGAGGTGGCCTTGTCGGAGAGGTCGGCCGGCCAGCCATAGGCGGCGGCGACGGCGGCGTCGAGCCGGCGATGGGCGTTGTCGAGCCAGGCCGGACGCTCGTTGTAGAGATTGGTGAGCGTGGCTTCTCCAATTCCTTCACCGCCCGGGTCAGCGCTCTGGCGCCCGCGGAGCCGGGGCGGTAAGCAGGCTTCATGAACTATCGCCACGCCTATCACGCTGGAAACTTCGCCGATGTCGTCAAGCATGCGGTGCTTGCGCTGCTGATCGAGCGGCTTAAGGCGAAGGACAAAGGATTCCGCGTCATCGATACCCATGCGGGGATCGGGCTCTATGACCTTCAGGGGCCGCTGGCCGGCAAGACCGAGGAGTGGAAGCGCGGCGTCGGCCGGCTGGTAAATGCCGATCTGTCGCCGGTCAATATGCCCGCGAAGCTCGCCGAGGTGCTGGCGCCGTATCTCGCGGCGCTGCGCGCGGCCAATCCCGAGGGGCGGCTGCGCTTCTATCCCGGCTCGCCGGTGCTGGCGCGGCTGCTGCTGCGCCCCGTCGACCGGCTGACCGCCGTCGAGATGCATCCCGACGATGCACGGCAACTGATGGCGCGCTTCGCCGGCGACATCCAGGTCAAGGCGATCGAGCTCGACGGCTGGCTGGCGCTCGGCTCCTTCGTGCCGCCCAAGGAGCGGCGCGGCCTCGTGCTCGTCGACCCGCCCTATGAGGAGCAGAACGAGTTCCGCACCCTCGCCGACGGCTTCATCAAGGCCTGGCAACGCTGGCCGACCGGCGTCTACGCGCTCTGGTATCCGGTAAAGGATATCGGCGCGGTGAAGAATTTCCACAAGCGCCTCGCCGAGAGCAATATTCCGCGGCTGCTCGCCGCCGAACTCTGGGTGCGCGAGCGCGCAACGCCGGACAGCTTCAACGGCACCGGCCTCGTCATCTGCAACCCGCCCTGGAAGCTCGACGCGGCGCTGGAAACGCTGCTCGCCGGCCTCGTCCCGCTTCTCGGCGAGGACGAGGCGGCCGGCCGGCGCTCGTGGTGGATCCGCGGCGAGGAGTAGCGGCTCAGAAGCCGCGCGTTCCCGGCGCGTCGAAATCGAGAACCGGCCCGAGCGGCACGATGCCGGTCGGATTGATCATCCGGTGGCTCTCGTAATAGTGGCCCTTGATATGGGCGAAATCGACCGTCTCGCGGATGCCCGGCACCTGGTAGAGCTCGCGGGTATAGGACCAGAGCGCGGGATAATCCGAGAGGCGGCGGATATTGCATTTGAAGTGGCCGACATAGACCGGATCGAAGCGCAGCAGCGTCGTCCAGAGACGCCAGTCGGCCTCGGTCTGCCGGTCGCCCGCCAGCCAGGGCTGGCGCGACAGGACCCCCTCCAGCCAGTCGAGGCTCTCGAAGAGCGGCACCACCGCCTCCTCATAAGCCGCCTGCGTCGTCGCGAAGCCGGCGCGGTAGACGCCGTTGTTGACCGTGTCGTAGATTTTCGTGTTGAGCGCGTCGATTTCCGTGCGGAAACCGTCCGGATAGTAGTCGCCCTCCGTCGCGCCGACGCCATCGAAAGCGCTGTTCAGCATGCGGATGATCTCGGCGGATTCGTTCGAGACGATCGTCTTCGTCTCGCGATCCCACAGCACCGGCACGGTGACGCGGCCGGAATAAGTGGGATCCGCCAGCGTATAGACCTGGTGCAGGAATTCCTTGCCGTTGACGAGATCGCCGGTGACGCCGGGGCCGGGCTCGAAGGTCCAGCCGTTCTCCAGCATGCGCCAGTGCACGACGGAATAGTCGATGATGCCCTCCAAGCCCTTGAGCGCGCGGAAGATCATCGTGCGATGTGCCCAGGGACAGGCGCGGGCGATATAGAGATGATAGCGGCCCGGCTCGGCCTTGAAGCCGCCCTTGCCCGTCGGCCCGGCGCTGCCGTCCGGCGTCACCCAGTTGCGAAAGCCGGCGGTGGAGCGCACGAAGCGGCCGCCGCTCTTCGACGTGTCATACCATTGGTCGCGCCAGACGCCGTCGATCAGAAGTCCCATCGGCCTGCTCCTTGTTTCCTGGCCCATCATGTGCGGGCGTGGCTTAAATGTCGCCAGTCACGATCGAGGCGACAGCACGTTCACCGATCGGCGGCGAGCGCCTTGACCCTTGCCGCGCCGCGACGCATCGTCGGCCCGGTCCCACGCCTCGCCCGGGAGTCGCCGCCATGCTGCGCGCCGCCATCGCCCTCGCCCTTCTCGCCGCCGTCGCCGTTCCGGCTGCCTCGGCCGGCACGCGCTCGCTCGACGATCCGAGCGTCACCGTCGGCTCCTGGAGCCGCGGCAAGGTTCCGCTCTGCGACGAACCGTCGGTCATCCGCCAGATTTCCAGCCGCTATCACACGGCCAATGTGAAGACCTGGGGCAACGATCTCGCGATCGGTTCGGTCCACCGCATCGACCAGACGCGCTGGGAGCCGGCCAATCCGGGCCTCATCGACCGCCGCTTCTGCCATGCGCGGGTCGAACTCTCTAACGGCCATCCGGACGATCTCTACTACCTGATCGAAGAGCGGCAGGGCATCGCCTCGATCGGCTGGGGCGTCGAGTTCTGCTTCCCCAATCAGGATCCGTGGCGGGTCTATGACGGCTATTGCCGCACGGTGCGCGCCGCCGAGCAGTAAGAGGCCATCGAGGCCAATCGCGGAGGCGCGCGCATGCGCTGCGGGCTCGGAGCCCTCGCCATCCTGTTCGGGCTCCTCGCCGGCCTCGTAACGGCCGCCGCCGAGGATCGGCCCGGCGATTTCGATTTCTATGTGCTGTCGCTCTCCTGGTCGCCGACCTATTGCCTCGGCGAGGGCCGCGATGATCGCATCCAGTGCGGCGGGCGGCCCTATGCCTTTGTCGTGCATGGTCTCTGGCCGCAATATGAGCGCGGCTATCCGAGCGATTGCGCGATCGGGGAGACGCGCGTTCCCCGCCGCACCGTCGACGCGATGCTCGACCTGATGCCGAGCCCGTCGCTGATCCGCCACGAATGGCGCAAGCACGGCACCTGCTCCGGGCTCGACCAGCGGGACTATTTCGCCCTCGTCCGCGAGGCCCGCGCCGTCGTCAATATTCCGCCGGCCTTCGTCGATCTCGACGATCCGCTGACCGTTTCGCCGCAGGCCATCGAAACGGCCTTCCTCAAGGCCAATCCCGGCCTGCCGCCCGACGGCTTCGCCGTCGTCTGCCATTCCCGCCGCCTGAGCGAGGTGCGCGTCTGCATGACGCGCGATCTCGCTTTCCGCCCCTGCCCCGAGGTCGATCGCAACGCCTGCCGCCGGCCGAGCGTCGTGATGCCGCCGGTGCGCTGACCTCTCCTTCCGGAACACCCGATGCTGATCCTCCGCTCGTCGCCCGCCTCGCCCTTCGGCCGCAAGGTCAAGCTCGTCGCCTATCGCCTCGGGCTGATGGACCGGATCGAGGTCGTCAATGCCGATACGGCCGATCCTTCGGATTCGCTGCGCGCGCAGAACCCGCTCGGCAAGATCCCGGCGCTGATCCTCGATGACGGGCAGGTGCTCTACGATTCCCGCGTCATCGTCGACTATCTCGACCACCTCGCCGGCGGCGGCGGGGTCATCCCGGCCGATCCGGCCCAGCGCTTTCCCGCGCTCACGATGCAGGCGCTCGCCGATGGCGTCATGGATGCGGCGCTGCTGCAGGTCTATGAGAAGCGCTGGCGCGAGGATGGGCTCCGCAGCGAACGCTGGACGTCGCATCAGGCCGACAAGGTGGTGCGCGGCCTCGCCGCGTTCGAGGCGAGCGATCTCTCTGGCCCGCTCCATATCGGCCATATCGCGCTCGCCTGCGCCCTCGGCTATCTCGATCTCCGCTTCGGCGGCGACTGGCGGCAGACCCATCCGGCGCTGGTGCGCTGGCTGGACGGCTTCGCCGCCGCCAATCCCGCCTTCGACAAGACCCGTCCGCCCGTCTGACACCCGATCGAGGAGATCGCCATGAGCTTTTCCGCCCGCGACGCGGCGACCCTTGCGACCATCCTGGACGAGGCTGCCGCGGCGGAGATCCTGCCGCGCTTCCGCCGCCTTGCGGAAGGCGCCGTGCGTGAGAAGACCTCGGCCGAGGATCTCGTCACCGATGCCGATGTCGCGGCGGAGAAGGCGATCACGGCGGCGCTCGGCAAGGCCTTCCCGGGCGCGCTGGTGCTCGGCGAGGAAGCGGTCTCCGAGCATGGCGAGCAGCTTCTCGACGCGCTCGACGATGCCGACCTCGCCTTCGTCATCGATCCGGTCGACGGCACGCGCAACTTCGCTTCCGGCCTAACGCTGTTCGGCGTCATGGCCGGCGTCGTCGCGAAGGGCGAGGTTATCGGCGGCGTCATCCTCGATCCGATTGGCGGCGACTGGTCGGTGGCGCTTCGCGGCGAAGGCGCATGGACCGAGACGCGCGACGGCAGCCGGGTCGATCTGAAAGTGGCAAAGCCGAAGCCGGTCGACGAAATGGTCGGCTTCTGCGCCTGGTGGCTGTTGGACGAGCCGCTGCGTTCGCAGCTCGCGGCGAATTGCGCGAGCGTCGCTGCCGTCGCCAACTATCGCTGCGCGGCGCATGAATACCGCCTGATTGCCGGCGGCCACGCCCATTTCTCCTGCTTCAGCAAGCTGATGGTCTGGGATCACGCGGCCGGCTGGCTGCTGCACCGCGAGGCCGGCGGCTATTCGCGGCGCTATGACGGCAGCGCCTATTCGCCGCTGCACCGCTCAGGCGGCCTCCTCTGCACGCCCGACGAGGAGAGCTGGAACGCGTTGCACGAGGCGCTGTTCAGGGGCACCGCCTACGGGCGCTGAGGCCCTCGGTCGTCGACGCTCGGCTCGGCGAGGGTACCCGAACCCGCCCCGCCGCCCTATGTTCCGCTTCCGGCGACACAGGGGGTATCCGGCATGTCGAGTGAGAGGCGCGTCGCGCTGGTGACGGGCGCTGCCCGGCGGATCGGGCGCGCCATCGCGGAGGATCTGGCGGAGGCCGGGTTCGCCGTCGCAATCCATTGCAACACTTCCCGCGCCGATGCGGATGCGCTGGCGGCGTCGATCCGCGCGATAGGCAGCCGCGCCGCGGTGGTGGCCGGCGATCTCGCCGATCTTGCCCGTGTTCCGGCGATCGTGAGCGAGGCGGCGGAGGAACTCGGCGCGCCGACGCTGCTCGTCAACAACGCCTCGATCTTCGAGGCCGACGGGATCGGCGCTTTCGACCCGGTGCTGTTCCAGCGTCAGCTCGCCGTCAATCTCACCGCGCCGGTGCTGCTCGCCGATGCCTTTGCCGCCGCGCTGCCGAAAGACGAGCAAGGCCTCGTCGTCAATATCATCGACCAACGCGCGTGGAAGCCGACGCCCTTCTACATGTCCTACCAGCTCTCGAAATCCGGCCTCCTCACCGCGACACGCACGCTTGCGCAGGCGCTGGCGCCGCGCATCCGCGTCAATGCCATCGGGCCGGGGCCGACGGTTCCTTCCACGCGGCAGGACGCCGAGGACTTCCGTCGCCAGGCCGAGGCGGTGCCGCTGCGGCACGGTCCCGATCTTTCGGAATTCGGCCGCACCATCACCTATCTCTACGAGACGCGCTCGATCACCGGCCAGATGATCGCGCTGGACGGCGGCCAGCATCTTGCCTGGGAGACGCCGGACGTCGTAGGGATCAAAGAGTGAACAAGAAGCCTGCCCATAACGATCCGACGATTCCTTCCACCGACGCCGACGACGAGACCGCGCTGCCCGAGGGCGCGCTGCTCGAAGGCGTCACGATGATCGACGACGACTCCGCGGATCCGGCCGACCCGGCCGATCCGGAAGCTCTCGCAGCGGAGGACGTCGCAGCCGAAGCCGCGGTGCCGTTCGAGGCGGGCGGCGAGCTGACTCCGCGCGGCCAGGGCGCCGCGGTGATCGCCGATTTCGTCAAGCGGCTGCCGAATGCGCCCGGCGTCTATCGCATGTTCGATGCGGCCGGCAACGTCCTCTATGTCGGCAAGGCGCGCAATCTCAAGAAGCGCGTCACCAGCTACACGCGCATCGGGCTGCAGTCGAACCGGATCATCCGCATGATCCAGCAGACCGCGACGATGGAATTCGTCACGACGCGGACCGAGACCGAGGCGCTGCTGCTCGAGGCAAATCTCATCAAGCGTCTGCGGCCTCGCTTCAACGTCCTGCTGCGCGACGACAAGTCGTTTCCCTATATCCTCATCACCGACCACGAGGCTCCGCAACTCGTGAAGCATCGCGGTGCGCGCACGCGCAAGGGCGAGTATTTCGGCCCCTTTGCCTCGGCCGGCGCGGTCGGCAACACCGTCACCGCGATGCAGCGCGCCTTCCTGATCCGCACCTGCACCGACAGCGTCTACGAAGCGCGCACGCGGCCTTGCCTTCTCTTCCAGATCAAACGTTGCAGCGGTCCCTGCACGGGCGAGATCGCGCTGGACGACTATGCCGAGCTGGTGCGCGAGGCGAAGGGTTTCCTGTCGGGCAAGTCCTCGGCGATCCGGACCGAACTCGCCGAGGCGATGAGCGCCGCCAGCGCCGATCTCGATTTCGAACGGGCGGCGATCTATCGCGACCGCCTCGCCGCGCTCAGCCATGTGCAGTCCTATCAGGGCATCAATCCGCAGGGCGTCGAGGAAGCCGACGTCGTCGCCGTTCATCAGGAAGGCGGTCAGAGCTGCGTCCAGGTCTTCTTCTTCCGCACCGGGCAGAACTGGGGCAACCACGCCTTCTATCCGCGCGCCGACAAGTCGCTCGGTCCCGGCGAGGTGCTCGCCGCCTTCCTGGCGCAGTTCTACGAGGACAAGCCCTGCCCGCGCCTGATCCTGATCAGCCACGAGATCGAGGAGGCTGACCTCCTCGCCAAAGCGCTCGCGGAGCATGCCGGCCACAAGGTCGAGATCGCGGTGCCGAAGCGCGGCGAGAAGAAGGACCTCGTCGACCACGCGCTGACGAATGCCCGCGAAGCGCTCGGCCGAAGCCTCGCCGAGACGTCGAGCCAGGCTCGGCTGCTGGAGGGCGTCGGCACGACCTTCGGCCTCGAGACGCTGCCGCGCCGCATCGAGGTCTATGACAACAGCCACATCATGGGCACGAACGCGGTCGGCGCCATGATCGTCGCCGGCCCGCGCGGCTTCGTGAAGAACCAGTACCGCAAGTTCAACATCCGCTCCGAAGAGATCACGCCGGGCGACGATTTCGGCATGATGCGCGAGGTGCTGACGCGCCGCTTCTCGCGCCTCGTGAAGGAGCATGGCAGCCGCGACGCGGCGCCGCGCGACGAGGACGGTTTCGGGCCTTGGCCGGATCTCGTCTTCATCGACGGCGGCCAAGGGCAGCTTTCGGCGGCCAAGGGCATCCTCGACGAACTCGGCCTCACCGATCAGGTGCCGCTGGTCGGCATCGCCAAGGGACCGGACCGCGACGCAGGGCGCGAGACCTTCTTCGTCCCCGGCCGCGATCCATTCATGCTGCAGCCCCGCGATCCGGTGCTCTACTTCGTGCAGCGGATGCGCGACGAGGCGCATCGCTTCGTCATCGGCTCGCACCGCGCCAAGCGGAAGGCGGCCTTCACCGCCAACCCGCTCGACGAGATCGGCGGCATCGGCCCGACCCGCAAGCGCGCCCTCCTCGCCCATTTCGGCACCGCCAAGGCGGTCAGCCGCGCCAGCGTCCCCGACCTCCTCGCCGTCCCCGGCGTCTCCGCGCAGATGGCGCAGACCATCTACGACTTCTTCCACGACCGGGGGGAGTGAGAACGGCGGTTCAGGCTGCCCTGCCCCATTGCGGGAACGGATCGTCCAGGGCGGCCGCCGCGGCGGTGATGCCCGTCGTGACGCTGCCATGCAGGCAGGCGTCGAGCGTGGCGCGGATGGCGGCCTCGTCCATGGAGGGGCCGCCGATGAAGACGAGTTCCTGGCGGCGGTCGCCCCAGACCTCGTTCCAATGCCGGCGCATCGTCGAGACCGCTTCGGGATCGTTCGGCCATCGCTCGCGCGGCATCGCCGCCCACCAGTAGCCGCGCCCCTCGGTGCGCAGGATCGAGCCGGCGATCGAGAGCTCAGCCGCCCAGGACGGCCGGGTCGCGAGCCAGAAATGGCCCTTGGCCCGCAGCACGCCGGGAAAGCCGCGCGCCAGCGCCGCATGGAACTTGGCCGGATGGAAGGGGCGCCGGGCCCGATAGACGAAGGATCGGATGCCATATTCCTCCGTCTCCGGCACATGGTCCGCGAAGCCGTAGAGTTCCTTCAGCCAGAGCGGATGCGTGCGGGAGCGCTCCTCGTCATAGAGACCGGTGTCGAGGATGAGGTCGAGCGGCGCGGCACTGAACTCCGTCTCGATGATGCGCGCATCGGCATTGAGCCCGCGAACGACCCGCCGCACATCTGCGAGACGCTCCGGCGCCACGTCGCGCACCTTGTTGATGACGACGATGTCGGCGAATTCGATCTGCTCGACGAGAAGGTCGGCCAGAGTCCTGTCGTCACCGGGTCCAGCGGTGCTGCCGCGCTCGGCGAGCAGGTCGGTCGAGGAATAGTCGGCGAGGAGGTTCACCGCATCGACGACCGTCACCATCGCGTCCAGCCGCGCGATGTCGGAGAGCGAGAAGCCGTCCTCGTCGCGAAAGTCGAATGTGGCGGCGACCGGCAGCGGCTCGGCGATGCCGGTGCCCTCGATCAGCAACGCATCGAAGCGATCTTCCCGGGCCAGGCGGCGGACCTCGCGCAGCAGATCGTCGCGCAGCGTGCAGCAGATGCAGCCATTGGTCATCTCGACCAGCTGCTCGTCGGTCCGCGAGAGGTTGCCGCCGCCGTCGCGGACGAGGTCCGCGTCGATGTTCACCTCGGACATGTCGTTGACGATGACCGCGACGCGGCGGCCGTCGCGATTGTTGAGGACATGGTTGAGCAGCGTCGTCTTGCCGGCGCCGAGGAAGCCGGAAAGGACAGTCACCGGCAGGCGGTGGTCGGAAGCGTGGTCGGTCATCGGATGGCTCGAAATGTTATGTTATAACGTAACACTTCTTGAGCCAATCCGGCGTGTTTTGCAAGGCCCGAACCGGGCACGCCGGCGTGAGGGATTCGGACAGCGCCGACGCGTCGCATGGCGTAGTTCGCCGGAACCAACGAGAAGGCCGCGCGTTGGCAGGGCTGGCCTCGTTCAAGGCCACGTCCTCTCCGTGCTGCGCGATCAGCCGGATGGCCGCTCACCCTAGAGCCGTCCCCGGAGCGGCCGGAGAACAGCTTTCGTGAACATTGCCGTCGCAGCCGGTAAGACCCGGCGCATGCAGCTTCGAGAGGCGACGCGGGCCGCGCACCAAACTCTCGACGATCTCATCGGTTCCTGGCCCGAGCTTTCCGACTACCGGCGGTATCTCGCCGGCCAGCGCCGCTTCAGGACCGCGATCGACGACATCGATCCGGCGGCATCGGGTCTTGCCTGGTCGATCACCCCGCTCACGGCAGCGCTGGCCGATGACTGCGCCGATCTCGGGCTCCGGGCCGAACCCCCTCCAAGAACGCCGCTTCGCCCGCGCGGTCCGTCCGAAGCACTCGGCGTCTGCTATGTCGTCGAAGGCTCCGCACTCGGCGCGCGGCTGCTCCATGCACGCGCGGCGGAACTCGGGCTTGGCGACGGCTTCGCGGCGCGCCATCTCGCTATCCAAGCCTCGAGCGGTCGCTGGCGCGCCTTCCTCGATCTCCTCGAAGAGACCGAACCCTTCGATTTCGCCGCCGCCGTCGCATCAGCGAATGCCGCTTTCGCCGTGGCCGCCCAAGCCTTCGGATCGGTGGGCGATGTCTGACGTCGAAACCTTTGACCTTACGAACTGCGACCGCGAGCCGATCCATATTCCGGGCAGCATCCAGCCGCATGGCTGCCTGCTGGCCTGCGACGCCGCGCTGAGCACGATCGTTCGCCATTCGGCCAATGCGCCGGCCATGCTGCATTACGGCGGTGACCTGAAGCGGCGGCCGCTCGACGACGTCTTCGGCCGCGAGACCGCCGATTTCCTGCGCAGCGCCATCGCCAACGCCACGGATCCGGCGCGGCCGGCGCTTCTGACCAATCTCGGCGCTGGCGCGGCGGGGCCGCTCGACATCGCGCTGCACAGCTTCAAGTCGGTCGGCATTATCGAGATCGAGCCGGCGCCGGCGCAGTCACGCACGCCGCTCGAGATCGCGCGTTCGCTGATCGCCCGGCTGCGCGCCGTCAACGATCTCGACCAGTTGCTGGCGCTCGTGCCGCGCCTCGTCCGCGGCGCCTTCGGCTATGACCGGGTGATGGTCTACCGTCTCGGCCATGACGGCGCCGGCCAGGTGATCAGCGAGGCGAAGCGCACGGATCTCGAGAGCTTCCGCGGGCAGTGGTTCCCGGCGAGCGACATTCCCCGCCAGGCGCGGCTGCTCTATCTCCGCAACACCGTGCGCGTGATCGCCGATGTCGATTTCGAGCGCGTGCCGATCATCCCGCGCCTCGACGCGTCCGGCGAACCGCTGGACCTCTCCTTCGCCCATCTCCGGGCGGTGTCGCCGATCCATTGCGAATATCTGCGCAACATGGGCGTCAGCGCCTCGATGTCGATCTCGATCATCGTCGACGGCGAACTCTGGGGTCTCATTGCCTGCCACCATTATTCGCCGCGGCGGCTATCGCTGGCGCAGCGCGTGGCGGCGGAGATTCTGAGCGATTTCGTCTCGCTGCATCTCAAATCGCTGCAGCAGCGCCAATCGCTCGGCGTCGCGCTGGAAGCACGGCGGACGCTCGCCAACCTGCTCAGTGCAAGCTCGCAGGAGGCGAGCCTCCCCGACCTCTTGCGCGGCAACCTCACCGCGCTGGCGGCCCTCGTGCCCTGCGACGGCATCGGGCTGTTCGTCGATGGCGAATGGCATGCCGAGGGCGTCACGCCGCCAGGGGACGCGGTACCCTCGCTGCTCCGCTTCGTGACCGGCGTCGCCGACGGCCGCATCTTCGCGACCCATTGCCTCTCGGAGCGGCTGCCGATCGCCGAAACCTATGGCGACCGGGTGTCCGGCCTGATGGCCGTGCCCATCTCCCAGCTGCCGCGCGACTATCTCGTGTTCTTCCGCCGCGAGATCGTCCAGACGATCGACTGGGGCGGCAATCCCGAGAAGACCTACGAATCCGGCCCGCTGGGCGACCGGCTGACGCCGCGCAAGAGCTTCGACATCTGGAAGCAGACGGTGCGGCTGCAATCTTCGCCCTGGACCGAACTCGAACGCGAGATCGCCGAGGCGCTTCGCTCGGCGATGGTCGAGGTTGCGCTCCGCCACACCGAGATCCTCGCCGGCGAGCGCTCCAAGGCCGATACGCGCCAGCGCATGCTTAACGAGGAGCTCAACCATCGCGTCAAGAACATCCTCGCGGTCATCAAGTCGGTCGTCGGCCATCCGGCAACAGGCCAGCAGACGCTGGAGGACTATGTCGGCACGCTGAAAGGACGCATTCAGGCGCTGTCGATCGCCCATGACCAGATCGTGCGCGGCGACGGCGGCGGCCTGCTGCGCGGGCTGATCGAGGCGGAGCTGCTGCCCTATCAGGGCGGCAAGGCGCGGATCACCCTCGAAGGCCCTGCCGTCTGGCTCGATTCGCGCGCGCTCTCGGTCATGGCGCTGGTGCTGCACGAGATGGCGACCAACGCGACCAAATATGGCGCCCTCTCCGCGCCGGATGGCGCGCTCAGCGTGTCGTGGTCGCTGACCGACGACGGCGACTGTGCCATCCTCTGGGAGGAGAGCGGCGGCCCGGCGGTGCGAGAGCCCGCCCGCCGCGGCTTCGGTTCGGCGCTGATCAATCGCAGCATCCCCTTCGATCTCGGCGGGCGCAGCGACATCGCGTATCCGGTCGCCGGGGTTCTGGCGCGATTCCAGATTCCAGAGCGGCATCTCGCCAATGCGGAGGCGCCAGGCGCGCCGCTCGCATCATCGCTTTCGGGCGGTGCGGCCCGGCCGGCGCTGGCGTCCGGCCTCACGGTCCTCCTGGTCGAGGATCAGATGCTGATCGCCATGGATGCCGAAGCGATGCTCGCCGAGAATGGCATCACCGATGTCATCACCTGCGCATCGGTGGCTGATGCGCTGAAGCGCATCGAGACCACCATCCCCGATGTCGGGATGCTCGACATCAATCTCGGCGACGACACCTCGGCGGAGGTGGCGAAGGAACTGACGCGGCGCGGCATCCCGTTCATCTTTGCCACCGGTTACAACGATCGCTCCGCCCTCCTGCCCGGCTTCGAGGCGGTCCCCACGGTCCGCAAGCCCTACGACTGGCAGGAGGTGCGCGCCGCCTTCGAGGATGTCCTGGCCTGAACGCCCCGAATGTCAGCCGATGACGCTTTTCGGCAGCAGACCGTGGATGCCGTTCTGGCCGTTCACGGTCTGCGTGACGTGGAAATCGGCGGCGAGCGAGGCGAGGCGGTAGGCTTCGCTGCGCGTGATGCCGAGCCGCTCCGTGATCAGATCGAGCATCTCGCGCACCGCGATGCGCATCGCCTCGTCGAGATCGGTCGAAAAGCCCATGGTCATATAGGCGCTCGGCGTTTCGGCGCGCGGCAGGCCGATGCGCGGTTCCGTCCCCGTCTTCTTGTGCAGGACGAAGGTGAAGGTGCCGGTGAGCGCGGTCTCCAGCGCCGTCACGCAGACCTCGCCGTGTCCCTGCAGGCCGTGGCCGTCGCCGACAAGGAAATTCGCGCCCGGCACGAAGACCGGCAGGAACAGCGTCGAGCCGGCGCCAAGATCCTTGTTGTCGAGATTGCCGCCATGAAGGCGCGGCTCGCGCGAAGAGAGTTCGCCATAGATCGGCGGCGGCGCCACGCCCATCACGCCGAAGAACGGCGCCAGCGGCAGTTCGGGCCCGAACGGGAGCGTACAGGTCTTCTTCGCGAGGTCGATCGGGATATGCATCAGATCGAGATCGGGCAGGATGAAGTCGTCCGGCAGCGTGCCCTCGAACGGAACGATGGCGTTGAAGCCCCAGTCGGCGCCCGGCTCGATCGCCTCGATCCGCACTTCCAGCATGTCGCCCGGCTCGGCGCCTTCGATGGCGATCGGACCGGTGAGCAGATGACCGAAGCGGATGGGTAGATTCGCGGCATGGATCGCATGCAGAGCGGGCGCGACCGTCATGCCGTTCCCCTCCGGCGGGAGGAGGCCAGGCGGTCCCGTTAGCGTCTCGACCACGACCCTGTCGCCGGAGGCGATGGTCAGGACCGGCGGGGTTTCGGCGGAAAAGCGGCCCCAGACGATGGTTTCGGGGCCGGCTTTCAGGACGTGTTCGGACATCGCTTTCCTCGAACTGCATGCAGATTGCAGAACAAGGTATGCAAGAGCCGCACCGGAGGCCATTGGCCGTGAGGTGTCAGCCCTCGGCCTCGGCTTTGCCACCCTTCGTCCGCTCGCCCCATTTCATGCCTTCGAGCTTCAGCCCGTCGGGATCGAGGAAGAACACGGCATAGTAGTCGTCGTAATATTCGGCCGCGGGATCGACGATGGTCGCCCCTTCCTTCTCCAGGAAGGATTGCAGCGCATCGACATCCTTCCGGCTCTCAAGCTCGAAGGCATAGTGGTGGAAGCCGATATTGCCGATGCGATGCGGGTGGCGCTTCCCCTCCTCGTCGGCCTCGCCGATCCAGAACCGCGTCTTGCCATTGGTCCAGCCGATCTGGTCGCCATAGTCACCCAGCACCTCGAAGCCCAGGAAGCTGAACAGGCGGCCATAGAAGCGCTTCGAGCGCTCATAGTCCCCGACGCGAATCACCAGATGATCGATCCCGACGACCTTGACCATGACAGCCTCCCTGAGGGCGTGGCGGATGGCGATGATGCCGGCCAACGCGCAGGCCCGGCAATGGCTCCTTTCTGTGGATCGGCCTCGCCTGCGACGGCATTGCAGCCATCCGCGCTGCTCCGCCGTGATAGGTTCCCGGCAAGGATGGATCAGGCATGAATATCGAGCTCGGCAGGATCGCCGGCGCCGGCGTCCCCGACGGGCCGGCGATGATGGACGTCGAGGAGCTGCTCGCGACCCGCTTGCTCGTCCAGGGCAATTCGGGCTCGGGCAAGTCGCATCTTTTGCGCCGGCTGCTGGAGCAGAGCGCCGCGCATGTCCAGCAGCTGATCATCGATCCCGAAGGCGATTTCGTCAGCCTCGCCGAGCGTTTCGGCCATGTCGTCCTCGATGCCGAACGCGGGCTGGGCGAGCTCGAAGTCATCGCCGGCCGCGTGCGCCAGCACCGCGTCTCGGCGGTGCTCAATCTCGAAAGTCTCGATGTCGAGATGCAGATGCGGGCGGCGGGTACGTTCCTCAACGCGCTGTTCGATGCCGATCGCGAGCACTGGTTCCCGATGCTGGTCGTCGTCGACGAGGCGCAGCTCTTCGCGCCGGCGGTCGGCGGCGAGGTCTCGGAGGAGGCGCGCAAGCTCTCGCTCGGGGCGATGACCAATCTCATGTGCCGCGGCCGCAAGCGCGGCCTCGCCGGCATCATCGCGACGCAGCGCCTCGCCAAGCTCGCCAAGAACGTCGCCGCCGAGGCGTCCAACTTCCTGATGGGCCGCACCTTTCTCGATATCGACATGGTGCGCGCGGCCGACCTGCTCGGTCTCGAGCGGCGGCAGGCCGAGACCTTTCGCGATCTCGCGCGCGGCCAGTTCGTCGCGCTCGGCCCGGCGCTGACCAGGCGTCCGATCACGGTCGCGGTCGGCCAGGTCGAGACGAAGCCGCGCGCCGGCACGCCGAGACTGACGCCGCTGCCGGCCGAGGCGGCGGAAGCGCAGCGCGAACTGGTGCTGGCGCCCGTTCCGGTCGAGCTGGTCCGCCCGGTGGAGCCGCGCCCGGCGCCAGTCTTGGCGCCTTCGACGCATGAACTCCTCGCCAGCCTCGCCCTCAACCGCGAAGCCCCGGCGCCCTCGGCTCCGGCGCTGCCGGATGACGGACTGACGGCCGAGGAGCGGGAGGCGCAGTTCCTGACGCTGGCGCGCGCTGTGGTCGCCGATCCGGGCGCGCCGTTCCGCGCCGAATCGGCGCTCTATCAGGACTTCCTCGTTCGCTGCCGCATCGCGCGGCTCTCCTCGGTCCCGCCGCTTCCGGCCTTTCGCTTCCTGCTCAACATCGCGCGGGCGGCGGGCGACGGCACGATCATGGATTCGGGCTTCTGGCAGCGGGCGGTGGAACTCGCGCGCGCCCTCCCCGACGAGGCGCAGCTGACCTTCCTCGTCATCGCGGCGGCGGCGATCCATGGCGGCCCCTGCCCGTCGGACACCGAGCTGGCGCTCCGCTCGGGCACGCATTCGGCCGGCCGGGCGCGGAGCCGGCTGCGGCATCTGGAAAAGAGCGGCCATATCGTGCTGCGCATCGATATCCGCGGCCAGCGCGCCGCCGTGCTCCCGGATCTCGACATCGAGACGGCCTTTGGCGATCCGCGCGCGCCCTATGGCGACGGCGCCATCGCAGCCGAGTAGCTCTCAGCCGGCGAGGCTGCGGACGAGATCGGGCAGCGCGGCGAGATCGGCGATCTCGTGGAAGCGCGGATCGCCCAGCGGCGGCGCCACATGCTCGTAGCTCCAGGTAAGCGGATGCGGCACATGGATGCCATAGCCGCCCGCCTCCAGCACCGGCACGATATCGGATTTCAGCGAGTTGCCGACCATCGCCGCGCGCTCCGGTCCGTCGGCATGGCGGGCGAAGATGCGGCGATAGGTGTCCGGCGTCTTGTCGCTGACGATTTCGACCGCGTCGAAGAGTTCGCCGAGGCCGGAGGCCGCCAGCTTCCGCTCCTGGTCGAAGAGATCGCCCTTGGTGATGAGGATGATTCGATAGCTGCCCGACAGCCGCTCGATCGCCTCGCGGGCGAAGGGCAGCGTCTCGACGGGATGGGCGAGAAGTTCGCGGCCGGCATCGAGGATTTCCTGGATCACGGAAGCGTCGACGCGGCCCTCCGTCACCTCGATCGCCGTCTCGATCATCGAAAGCGTGAAGCCCTTGATGCCGAATCCGTAGAGCTTCAGGTTCCGCGTCTCGGCCTCGAAGAGGCGTCGGCCGACATCGCCGGTCGCGCCGTGCTCCGCCAGCAGCGCCGCGAAGCGCTCTTCCGTCAGGCGGTAGAAATGCTCGTTCTGCCAGAGCGTGTCGTCGGCGTCGAAGCCGATCGCCGTCAGCGAGCGTTCCGTCATGCGGGGATCACGCCTTCGGCTTGCGCGCCGCGGCCTTGGGCTTCGGCGGCTCGGCCGCCCGCGCGGCGCGGTCTTCCTCCTCCTTGGCGAGGCGAAGCGCCTTCAGCCGGGCGGTACGCTCGCGCAAGGCGCGAGCGGGATCGGGCGAGCCCGACTTCTTGTCGGACTTCGATTCGTTCTTGTGCCGGGTGCCGGCGGATTCCGCCATGATCGTCCTCCCTGGTGGTATGAACCTCCGGAGTCAGTCGGCGCCCCCTCACGCCGACCGGACCGGCCCCTGGCAACCGGCCGCGTCAGCGGCGCGGGCCAGCCTTGCCGGCTGCGACCTTCGGCTTGACCTTGGGCGCAGCAATCAGACCTTCGCGGATGGCCTGCTTGCGGGCGAGCTTGCGCGCGCGGCGCACCGCCTCGGCCTTTTCGCGAACGCGTTTCTCGGACGGCTTCTCGTAAGCCGTGCGCATCTTCATCTCGCGGAAGACGCCTTCGCGCTGCAGCTTCTTCTTGAGAACCCGAAGCGCTTGATCGACATTGTTATCCCTGACCAGAACCTGCAAGCCGTTTCCCATCCTTCGTTTGCCCACGCGCCATCCCGGCGGACCGTCCGCCGAGACCCGTGGATCGTCACCAATAGCACGCGCCGCCCGCTCCTGCGAGACGCAGTGTTGGCTTCGCGCGGAGAGTTGAACGCAACGACCGGCCGCGGCGTTCCGCGACCGGTCGTGACCGTCGAACGAGTTGGCGACCGAAGCCGCCAACCTCTTGAAATTCTGGAGCTTTCTCAGCTCTCCTGGATCGCCGACACCAGCCACTCGCCGCCGGGGCGGCGCAGGAACGTCCACAGTTCCGTCGTTTCAGTCGGGGCGGAGGCATCGCCCGACACCACGGCGCCGGTCGCGCGGTCGCGCATCACATCGCGACTCTCGTAGCGCATCGCCACCGTCGCGTAATCCGTGTCGCCCTCGCGCCAGGCCTCGGCGAGGTCGCCCTGCAGCAGCTTGACGTCGATGACCTCGTTGCGGACGCCCGAGGTCGCGTTCTGGCTCAGCTCCTCGGAGAGATAGGACATGATCTCCGGCGTCGTCAGGCGGCGAAGCTCGGCATAGTCCTCGCGCGAGAACGCGGCCTGCACCTCGTCCAGGCGCTGCTGGAAAATCTCGAGATCGCTGTCGAGGATGCCGACCTCGTCATGCGCGTTGCGGGCATTGGCCGGCCGCGCCGGGCGAGCGTCGCCGCCGCCGAAGCCGAAACCACCGAGGCCGCCGAAGGCCGGACGCGGCGCGTCATTGCCGGCCGCCTCGCGCAGCGACGGGCCCGAGGCGGACGCCATCGCAGGCGTCTGCTGGCGCCGGCCGGCGAACAGGCGGAACAGCAGCATGGCGCCGAGCGCGAGCAGCGCGATCTGGAGAATCATGCCGAAGGCGCCGGCAAGTCCGCCGAAGCCATGGCCGAGCAGGAGACCAATCAGGCCGCCGATCGCGAGGCCGCGCAGCATGGAGCCGCCGAAGCCGCCGAGAAAGCCGCCGCGCTGCGCCGCAGCCGCCGGGGCCGCCTGCGCGGCGGCGGGATTGGTGGCCGAGGGCTGCGTCATGGAGCGCTGCACGGGCTGTGCGGCGGTCGGCGCGGTCTGCGTCGCCGGAGGCGCCTGGAAGGTACGCGTGCCGCGGCTGCCGAAGCTGCCGCCGCGGCGGGCCTCGGCATGGTCGACGAAAGCGAGGCTCGTCGAAAGAAGAATCGCCAGAACGGCCAGGGAGGTCGTCAGTCGGTTCCAGAATCGCATGGGATCGTCCGTCGTCGGTGAAAACACGACGTTGATATGGGAAGGGATGGCGGCGATTTTGAGGGGCGCGCCGCAAATGAACCGATGACGATGATCGCAAGGCTTGGGCGCCTGGCGGCCGGTGTGCTATCAGCCCCGCCGTTCCAGCATCCCGGTCCAGCGCATGTCCTTCACCGTCGCCGCCTTTTACCGTTTCGCCAGCCTTCCGGACTGCGCCGCGCTACGCGACGGCCTCGTGGCCTTCTGCGCGGAGCAAGGAATCCGCGGTACGATCCTGCTGGCTGCTGAAGGCATCAACGGCACGGTTGCCGGCAGCGGCGAGGCGATCGACGCGCTGCTGGCGCATTTCGGTGATGGCGAGCCCTTTGCCGGCCGTCTGGCCGGCATCGACGTCAAGCTGTCATCGGCGGCAGAGATGCCGTTCCGGCGCATGAAGGTGAAGCTGAAGCGCGAGATCGTGACGCTGGGCGTCGAGGGTCTCGACCCGGCGACGCGGGCCGGCACCTATGTCGAGCCTTCAGACTGGAACGCGCTCATCACCAGCGACGATGTTCTCGTCATCGACACCCGCAACCGCTTCGAGGTCGCCATGGGCAGCTTCGCGGGCGCGGTCGATCCCGAGACGCGGAAATTCTCGCAGTTCCCCGATTATGTCCGCCGCAGCCTCGACCCCGCCAAGCACAGGCGCGTCGCGATGTTCTGCACCGGCGGCATCCGCTGCGAGAAGGCGAGCGCCTTCCTGCTCGCCGAGGGTTTCGAGGAGGTCTACCACCTCAAGGGCGGCATCCTGCGCTACCTTGAGGAGATGCCGGCGGAAGACAGTCTCTTCCGCGGCGGCTGCTTCGTGTTCGACGAGCGCGTGGCGCTCGGCCATGGACTCTCGGAGCTCGGCGAGGCGGCTCACTCCGAGGAGTCGGCGTCCTTGAGATAGGGCTCGACGGTTCCCGTCAGCTTGATCGTCAGCGGGTTGCCGAAGCGGTCGCGCGCCTTGCCAGCCGCGACGCGGATCCAGCCTTCGCTGACGCAGTATTCCTCGACATTGGTCTTCTCGACGCCCTTGAAGCGGATACCGATGCCGCGCTCGAGCAATTCGGCATTGTGGTAAGGGCTGCGCGGGTCGCTCGACAGGCGGTCGGGAAGAGTGTCGGTCATTGGTGTCTCCTTGGCCGGCCCAAGGCGCGGCAATTGGCGCTTCAATAGAGCGCCGCGCCGCCGCTGCCAATGCCCGGCGCGTCGCTCTGCCGCGACGAACATTGTGTCCACCGCTCGCGATCTATCCTAAGCCGCCTGGATCGAGCAGTGTTTCGATGAACAGGGAAATGCGGCCATGACCGGCAAACTGAAGCTCCACGTCGTTACCGTCAGCACGCGGCCCGGCCGCGTCGGGCCCAAGATCGCGCACTGGTTCGCCGGCTTCGCGGCCGCGCATGGCGCGTTCGAGGCGGTTCCGGTCGACCTCGCCGACTTCGCCCTTCCCGTCTTCGACGAACCGCATCACCCGCGGCTGCGCAAATACGAGCACGACCACACCAAGGCCTGGAGCGCCTCCGTGGACGCCGCCGACGCCTTCGCCTTCGTGACGCCGGAATACAATTACTTCGCGCCGCCCTCGCTCGTGAACGCGCTGACCTATCTCGCCGCCGAATGGGCCTACAAGCCGGTCGGACTCGTCAGCTATGGCGGCGTCTCGGCGGGCCTGCGCGCAGCGCAGTCCGAGAAGCTCGTCATGACGACGCTGAAGATGATGCCGCTCCCCGAAGGCGTGGCGATCCCGATGGTCGGCACGATGATCGACAAGGAAGGCGTCTTCCGCGCCAACGACCTCGTCGAGGCCAGCGCCAAGTCGATGCTCGACGAGCTCCACCGCTGGGCCGGCGCGCTGAAGCCGCTGCGCGCGCCCGTCAGCGGCTGACGAAGCTCACCGCCGTCAGCCCCGCGAGATAGAGCCCGGCCGCCGTCAGCATGAAGAACACGGCGGCCGAGCCGAGATCCTTGGCGCGGCGGGCGAATTCCGAGCGTTGCGGCGAGATCTCGTCGACGATCGTCTCGATCGCAGTGTTGAGCGCTTCCACCGCGAGCACCGCCGCGGCCAGCAGCAGGAAGATGCCGATCTCGGCCGGCGAGCGGCGCAGCACGACGAGCCAGGCGAGGCCGACGATCGCACCGGCAAGTTCCATCCGCGCCGCCACCTCGCTGCGGAAGAGATGGACGACGCCGGCGGCAGACCACTGCCAGGCGGCGCCGAAATGCTCGATCCAGGTGCGCATCGTTGCCCCGACTCCGAAGACGGCTGAGGGAAGCGGAGTGCCCGCTTAACCGGCTTTCATGTGATTTGGATGTCGGTCGCCGCCATCCAGCTTCCAGCCCTCGCGGCAGAATCGTTTCACCCCTTCGCGCGTTCCGAAGCGCAGCCCAGCTTGTGACCTGCCCCCCGCAATGCGATATGAAGCGGGGGCGAGGACAAGAGATGAGCGAGAGTCGCAGCATGGGCGCGAGACCACCGCAGCGGGCGCTTCTCCTGTCCCTGCCGAACATCCTCACCTATGGCCGGATCGTGGCCGTGCCGCTCGTCGTATTCTGCGTCGTCGGCGGGCGCGATGCCTGGCGGTGGATCGCGCTGGCGCTCTTCATCGCGGCCAGCATCACCGACTATCTCGACGGCTATCTCGCCCGCATGTGGCAGCAGCAGTCTTCGATCGGCCGCATGCTCGACCCGATCGCCGACAAGGTGCTCGTCGCGGCTTGCTTGCTGGCGCTGGTCTTCGAGCGCACGATCGGCGGTGTCTCGATCTGGGCGGCGGTCATCATCCTGTCGCGCGAAATCCTCGTCTCGGGCCTGCGGGAATATCTCGCCGAGCTTAGGGTCAGCGTGCCGGTGACGCGGCTTGCCAAATGGAAGACCGCGACGCAGATGGTCGCCATCGCCTTCCTGCTGGCCGGACCTGCCGGTGACCTCATCTTCCCCTATACGACAACCATCGGCCTCGCTCTGCTCTGGCTGGCGGCGCTGGTGACGCTCTATACCGGCTACGACTATTTCCGAGCCGGCCTCGGGCATCTCCTGGACGACGACGAGCGATGAAGCTGCTCTATTTCGCCTGGGTGCGCGAGCGCATCGGGCGCGCGGACGAGACGATCGAGCTGCCGGCCGGCGTCGAGACCGTCGCCGACCTGATCGGCTGGCTCAAGGCGCGCGGCGACGGTTATGAACTGGCGCTCGCCGAGCCCGACGCGATCCGCGTGGCACTCGACCGGGAGCACGCGCTGCACGACGCCTCGCTCGACGGCATCCGCGAGGTCGCGCTGTTTCCTCCCATGACCGGCGGCTGAGATGGCCGAGATCCGCACCGGCGTCAGCGGCGATCCGCTGGACCTGGCCGGCCTTGTCGCATCCTTCCATCAGGGCCGGACCGATATCGGCGCCGTCGTGACCTTCACCGGCCTTTGCCGCGACGAGGACGGCCGGCTCGATGCGCTGGAGCTCGAGCATTATCCAGGCATGGCCGAGGCGGAGATCAACCGTATCGCCCATCTCGCCGCCGAGCGCTGGCCGGTGACCGACCTCAGCGTGATCCACCGTCACGGCCGTGTCGCGCCAGGCGAGCCTATCGTTCTCGTCATCGCCGCCTCGAAGCACCGCCATGCCGCCTTCGAGGCTGCGGAATTCGTCATGGACTTCCTGAAGACGCATGCGCCCTTCTGGAAGAAGGAGCATGCCCGCGACGGCACAGCTACGGGCTGGGTCGCGGCCCGAGATGCCGACGACGAGGCCGAGGCGCGCTGGGATAGCAACTCGTGAGCATTCCGAGCGATGACCGGCTCGCCGAGCGTTTCGGCGAGCATGCGGCTTTGGCCGCGGCGCTGCTGCCCGAGGCGGTGCCGGCCGGCGACGGCGCGCATGACCTCGCCCATCTTCTTCGCGTCTACAAGGCGGCCGAGGCGATCCGCGCCGAGGAGGGCGGCGACGGCCGCATCCTCGCCGCCGCCGTACTGCTGCATGATTGCGTGGCGGTGGAGAAGAATTCCCCGGAGCGGCCCATGGCCTCGCGCCTTGCCGCCGAGCGCGCGGCCGGGATTCTCCGCCGCCTCGGCTGGGACGAGGCGGCGATCGCCGCGGTCGCGCATGCGGTCGCGGCGCACAGCTTCTCCGCCGGCATTCGCCCCGAGACGATCGAGGCGAAGATCCTGCAGGATGCCGACAGGCTCGACGCAATCGGCTGGATCGGCGTCGCACGATGCTTCTACATCGCCGGCCGGCTCGGCAGCGCGCTCTACGAGCCTCTCGATCCCGAGGCCTGCGCGCGACCGCTCGACGATGCCGCCTATGCGCTCGATCATTTCCCCGCCAAGCTGCTGAAGCTCGCCGCGGGCTTCAACACGGAGGCCGGGCGGCGGATGGCGGCCGAGCGCCACCGGCGGCTGGAGACGTTCCTCGCCGGCCTCGCCGACGAGATCTGATCGCCCTCGAGCGGGGGCAAAGTTCGATACCAGAAAGAGGATCGACCGATGCTGAGGATCTGGGGTCGCGAGAATTCCAGCAATGTGAAGAAGGTGCTCTGGTGCGCCGAAGAGCTCGAGCTCGCCTATGAGCGGATTCCGGCCGGCGGCAAGCATGGCGTCGTCGACGAGCCCGCCTATCGGGCGCTCAATCCGAACGGTCTCGTCCCGACCATTGAGGACGACGGGCTGGTCCTCTGGGAGTCGAACGCCATCGTGCGCTATCTCGCCGCCCGCTATGGCGAAGGCGTGCTCTGGCAGGCCGATCCCATCCGCCGCGCAGGGGCCGACCGCTGGATGGACTTCTCGAATTCCTCGCTGGCCGCGCCCTATCGCGACCTGATGGTCAATCTCGTGCGCTCGCCGCCGGAAAAGCGCGACATGGCCGTCGTCGAGGCCGCGGTCGCGCGAATGGGTCAGATGCTCGGCCATGTCGACGCGGCGCTGGCCGGTCAGCCCTATCTCTCTGGCGAGAGCCTCGGCATCGGCGACATTCCGGCCGGCACGCTCGCGCAGGCCTGGTTCGCCCTGCCGATCGAACGGCCCGAGCTTCCGCATCTCGCGGCCTGGTTCGCCCGGCTGTCGGAGCGCCCCGCCTATCGCAAGGCGGTGCTGATCCCGCTGACCTGAGCCGGCGCCGCGTTCACGCCCAAAAGAAAAGGCCGGGCACGAAGCCCGGCCTTTTCGCATTGGATCAGGCTGACGTCAGCCGACGATCTCGACGCCCGAGAACCAGTAGGCGATCTCCTGAGCGGCCGTCTCCGGCGCGTCGGAACCATGCACCGAGTTCTCGCCGATCGAGACGGCGAATTCCTTGCGGATGGTGCCCTCGGCGGCATTGGCCGGGTTGGTAGCGCCCATGATCTCGCGATTCTTCAGGATGGCGTTCTCGCCTTCCAGGACCTGAACGACGGTCGGGCCGGCGGTCATGGTGGCGACGAGCTCGCCGAAGAACGGCCGCTCCTTGTGAACCGCGTAGAAGCCCTCGGCCTGCGCCTTCGACATCCACACGCGCTTCGAGGCGACGACGCGCAGGCCGGCTTCCTCAAGCTTCGCGGTGATCTTGCCGGTCAGGTTGCGCTTGGTGGCATCGGGCTTGATCATCGAAAAGGTGCGTTCGATCGCCATGTCCGTCTCGTTCCTCGCTTGGGGGAAATTTCGCGCGCTGTATAGCCGTGCCACCGCATGGCGGCAAGGGCGCGGCGGCAGGGGTGGCGCCAGCCTGATCAGCCTTGATTGCCGCCATGCTGCCCCCTGCCCTAAGCTCGGCGCCAGAAGCGCCGCGACGCGCCAGCCGCATCCATCACCGGGGATCGATCGGAAAACGAACCATGAAGCAGCATCTCGTGATGATGGCCCACTACAATCGCTGGGCGAATGAACGGGTCTTCAGGGCAGCGGCCGCCCTTTCCGAGGCAGACTGGCTAGCCGATCACGGCGCCTTTTTCAGCTCGCTCTGCGGCACCCTCAACCACCTTCTGGTCACCGACCGCATCTGGATGCGCCGCTTCACCGGCGACGGCCCGCTGCACACGAAGCTCGACGACATCGTGACCGAGGCTCGCACGGAACTGACGCGTCTTCGCGAGGCCGAGGACGCGCGGATCATCGCCTTCGTCGAGGGACTGGACGAAGACCGGATCGACGCTCCCGTGATCTACCGCCCGCTGACCGCGCCCGGATCGTTCACCCAGTCGCTGGGACCGCTTCTCCTTCACCTGTTCAATCACGAGACGCATCACCGGGGCCAGGCGACGGTGCTGCTGACGCGCATCGCCGGCCGCGAGGCCTGCGACGCTCTCGATCTCGCGGTCTACCAGCGCAGCAGCGGCTTCGGCATGGTCGCGGGCGCCGCCTGATCGCGCACGACTCGCGGCTGTGTGATCGCGATTGATGAAACCGCGAAACGAAAGGCGCATTCATCCTGCACAGTTTGTTAGGAGATGCGCGCTATGAACCGCTCTTTGGCCAATACCATACTCCCGATGGCCACGCTGATGGCCTTCGAGGTTGCCGCGCTGGCGCTCGCCGCGCAGGCCTGGTTCTATTTCACCGCGGGCAGCACCGTCATCGTGACGCTCGGCGGCGTCGCCGAAGCCGTCGGCATTCCCGCGCCGCCCGCGGAATGGATGGATGGCAGCGTCTACGACATGATCTGGAACGAGCCGCTGGCCCTCATCGCGATCGTCATCGGGCTGCTCGGCGCCACCTATGCCGGCATCGGCCGTTACGAGCGGGCCGAGCGCGAAGGCAATTACGTCTATCCGTAAAGACGGCGAGACGCCTGCGACGATCGCGCATAGGGCGATCTTCACTCTCCTCCCGACCTTCGCTTGCTAACAAGCCTCCCAGCAGCCAACACTCGTCTTCAGCGAAACAGACGAGTCCCCCATGTCCCGGCTGCTCCCCCCGGCCATTCTGGCGTCCTTGATGTTCACGACCATGGTCGCCGCCGCCGCGGCGCCGGTCGTTGAGCCGCGCACCCCGCGGGCGCTGACCGAGGAAGACACCGCCGAGGTGGTTGATTTCATCGTCGGCAATGCCGTGTTCGCGCTCTATCACCAGACGGGGCATTTCCTGATCAGCCGCTATGGCGCGCAGCCGAAGGGCATGTCGGAAGAGCGCGCGGCGGATTTCTTCGCGACGCTGACGCTGCTCGAGCCACGCTCGGGCACCGGCGACCAGACGCTTGTCGACGCCATCGACAGCTGGAAGCTCGGCGGACCGGGGACGCTTTCGATCGTCGCCGACGAGGCCGGCCGCCGCAATCCGCATGCGCTCGACGAGAAGCGCACCGACGCGCTGATCTGTGACATGGTCGGCGCCGATCCGGAGGGCTTCGCCGACATCGCCGACGCCGCCGGGCTCGACCCCGCCGCGCGGCGGCTCTGCGGGGCGACATGGAAACGCGAGCGCGCGGCCTGGACAGCCGCTGCGAAGGGTCTCCCGCCGGCGCCCGCAAAGCCGCAGACCTTCGCCGTCGCCTATGAGACGGCGGCGCCGGAGGACGAAACGGCGGCGACGATCCTTGAGGACAATGGCGTTCTCGAAGAGGTCGCCGACAGCCTCGCGCAGCGCTTCGCCTTCAGGAATCCGCCGACGCTGAGGGCGAAGAATTGCGGCATCGCCACCACGCGCTTCGACGTCGAGGCCAATGAGCTGGTGCTCTGCTACGAGCTTTCGCCGCTCCATGCCGAAATGATCATGCGCGACATCGAGCGGCGCAACTGACCGATCGACGTCTTCCCTTGCATGACCGCCTCCGGCACGGCAGATAGCCGCTCATGCTTCACGTCAACGACCTTACCTATCGCATCGCCGGCCGCACGCTTCTGGAAGGCGCCAGCATCGCGCTGCCCGATGGCGTGAAGGCCGGCTTCGTCGGCCGCAACGGTGCCGGCAAGACGACTTTGTTCAAGCTCGTGACCGGCGACATCGCGCCCGAGAGCGGATCGATCGGGCTGCCGCGCGGCGTCCGCATCGGCCAGGTGGCGCAGGAAGCGCCCGGCACCGAGCAGGCGCTGATCGATTTCGTGCTGGCGGCCGATACCGAGAGGCTCGCCCTCCTCGCCGAAGCCGAGCATGCCACCGACGCGCACCGGATCGCCGAGATCCAGATCCGACTCGCCGATATCGGCGCTCATGCGGCCGAGGCGCGGGCGGCGACGATCCTTTCCGGCCTCGGCTTCGATTCAGAGGCGCAGAAGCGGCCCTGCTCGGCCTTTTCCGGGGGCTGGCGCATGCGCGTCGCCCTCGCCGCGGTGCTCTTCGCCGAGCCGGACCTGCTCCTCCTCGACGAGCCGACCAACTATCTCGACCTCGAGGGCACGATGTGGCTGGAAAGCTATGTCGCACGCTATCCGCACACCGTCTTCCTGATCAGCCATGACCGCGACCTGCTCAACCGGGCGGTCGATATGATCGTGCATCTCGATAACGGCAAACTCGTCGCCTATCGCGGCGGCTATGACAGCTTCGACCGCCAGCGGCGCGAGAAACAGGCGCTGCAGCAGAAGCAGATGAAGAAGCAGGAGGACCAGCGCAAGCACCTGCAATCCTTCATCGACCGCTTCAAGGCCAAGGCCTCCAAGGCCCGCCAGGCGCAGTCGCGCATGAAGGCCCTGGAGAAGATGCAGCCGATCGCAGCGCTGATCGACGAGGAGGTGACGCCGTTCTCCTTCCCGCCGCCGACGCGCACGCTGGCGCCGCCGATCATCGCGATGGACGATGTCTCGGTCGGCTATGAGGCTGGCAAGCCGATCCTGAAGCGCCTCGACCTTCGCATCGACACCGAGGACCGCATCGGCCTTCTCGGCGCCAACGGCAACGGCAAGTCGACGCTCGCCAAGCTGATTGCCGGCCGGATGGAGCCGATGTCGGGTGCGCTCCGGCGTGCCGACCGCATGGACATCGCCTTCTTCGCGCAGCACCAGCTGGACGACCTGAGGCCGGCCGACAGCGCCGTGCAGCATGTGCGGCCGCTGATGGGCGATGTCGGCGAGGCGCAGGTGCGGGCGCGGGTCGGCGCCATGGGCTTTCCGACGGCGAAGATGGATACGCCGGCGCGCGAGCTCTCGGGCGGCGAACGGGCGCGGCTGCTGCTCGGGCTCGCCACCTTCCGCGGCACCAATCTGCTCATCCTCGACGAGCCGACCAACCATCTCGACATCGACAGCCGCGAGGCGCTCGTCCAGGCGCTCAACGACTATCCGGGCGCCGTCATCCTGATCAGCCACGACCGGCACCTGATCGAGGCCTCGGTGGACCGGCTGCTTCTGGTCGGCAATGGCGGCGTCAGCGATTTCGACGGCGACATGGACGATTATCGCCGGCTCATCGTCTCCGGCCCGGATGCCGGCGAGACGAAGCGCGACGAGGACGGCGAGCGCGGACCTTCGGCGCAGGAGCGGCGGCGCGAATCCGCCGAACGTCGCGCCGCGCTCGCGCCGCTCAGGAAGAAGATCAAGGATTCCGAATCCTTGATCGAGAAGCTTCAGAAAGAGATTCAGAAGCTCGATGCCGCCCTCGCCGACGGCGACCTCTATGTGAAGGACGCCGCGCGCGCGACGAAGCTCGCCCGAGACCGCGCCGAGGCCGCCCGCCGCCTCGAGGCGGCCGAGGAAAGCTGGCTGGAGATGTCGGCCGAATACGAATCGGCCAACGCCGACCCGGCCGCGTGAGCGCGGGGCATCCGGGTGTCATCCTGGCGCCGCCGATGGGAGCGATGATCGCCGGCGAGATCGGTCGAATGTTCGCTTGACCATCGCGCGCTCAACGGGCGATTGCGGTCTTTTCCGGCGGCGCGCTGCCGCCTAGAAGGAAGCGAAGCAACCGATCGGCCGCAGCCACCGGGCGATGCAAGACGAGGGAACATCATGAGCGAGCATGCCGCCCCGTCGCAGCCGGCCACACGGCGCCGATCCGGGATCATCGTCAAGCTCGGCTTTCCGCCGCTGGCGCTGGCACTCGCGCTGTTCCTGCACCTCAGTCACGTCGAGATCGGCTCGCTGCCCGCCGGGCTCGCGATCGGCTTTCCGCTGCTCATCATCGCGATCATGGTGGTGACCGTCTTCGTCGTGCTTCGCCATGCCGAGGCTGTGGCGCACCGGGTCGGCGAGCCCTTTGGCACGCTTGTCCTCACCATCGCGGTCACGGCGATTGAAGCGTCTGTTATCGTCTCGATGATGCTGCATGGCGCCAACAATCCGACGCTGGCACGCGAATCGGTCTTCTCAACGGTGATGATCGTCTGCGCCGGCGTGGTCGGCATCTGCCTGACGATCGGCGGGCTCCGCCACCGCGAACAGGACCTGAAGCGGCAGGGCACCAGCGCGCTGCTGGCGGTGGTGCTCGCGCTGTCGATGCTGACCCTCGTGCTGCCCGACTACACGCTCGCCGCGCCGGTCGGCAATTTCTCGACCGTGCAGCTCGCGCTCGTCAGCCTGCTCTGCCTGCTACTCTATGGCAGCTTCCTATTTGCCCAGATGACGCGCCATCGCGAGGATTTCCTTGATGACGGAACGACCGCGGAGCATGGCGGTCACACCCATCACGGCGCGCCGTCCAGCCTCGTCGTCAGCCTTGGGATGCTGGGCGTCGGGCTGCTCGGCATAGTGCTGCTCGCGGAATATGTCGCGGCCGGCATCGAGCAGGGCCTCGCGGCGCTCGAAGTGCCGCAGGCGGACGCGGTGGTCGGCGCCTTCATCGCGACGCTCGTGCTGCTTCCCGAATCGATCGCCGCGATCAAGGCGTCCTACCGCAACGAACTGCAGCGAAGCCTCAACATCGCGCTCGGGTCGGCCTGCGCCACGATCGGGCTCACGGTGCCGGTCGTGGCGATCGCCAGTCTCGTCACCGGCCGCGGCATTACGCTCGGCCTGGCCGAGGGCGATATCGTGCTGCTGGCGGTCGCGCTGCTCGTCAGCATGGTCAGCTTCGGCACAGGACGGACCAACGCGCTGACCGGCGGCGTCCATCTCGTCATCTTCGTCGCCTATCTGCTGCTGATCGCCGTTCCTTAGAGCCTTTCCTGGCTTGATGGAGGCGCTCTGTTTCTCCGCTGGCGCGCGCGATCCGCAAGGAGGGTGCCGCAGCCCGATGCCTTCGCATCGGGCAAGGCGGCCGACACAGCGGGCGCCCGCCAGCGGGAAACCCGAAGGGCCGGC
>CAWZZK010000021.1:0-26777 GCA_963966455.1 Kaistia sp.
GTCTCGGCCGTACCCCGGGTACGGCCGTCGCCAAAGCCCTCGACCTTGGCCCGGAGCAGACCGGCAGAGCGCTTCCAGCAAGCCAGGAAAGGCTCTGAAGCCTCAGGCCCGCTTCTCCCAGCGGCCGCTGGCGCCCTGCTGCCAGTAGGTCGCGGCGTGGCCCTCGGTCTTGGCGCGGCGCCAGTCCTGGCGTGCCTTTTCGATCGCGTCCGGATCGCTGCCGTCGAAGATCAGCACGACGCGGTCGAACGGACTCGCAGCGCCGAGGGGGGCGCCATCGACCGCGAAGCGCACCGTGGCGCCGTTCGGGTTGGCGCCGTCGGCCGACAGCACGATCGGGTGCAGCGGCGCATTGGCGTCGCTGGCGAGACCGTGCGGCAGGAAGGATTCCTCCCGCCAGGTCCACAGCATCGCATCGAGCGCCTCGACGCGCTCGCGCGAGCCCGCCTCGACCACGACCTTCCAGCCGCGCTCGAGGCACTTTTCCAGCAGCGGCGGCAGCACGGCGTCGAGCGGCTGCCTTTCGAGGTGGTAGAACAGCACCTCGCTCATGGCCGCGCGTCAGCCCTCGTGATTGTCGGCGACGAAGCGGTCGAGCAGGCGGACGCCCCAGCCCGACGCCCAGGAGCGGTTGGTCTCGGACTGCGGCGAGCCCATGGCCGTGCCGGCGATGTCGAGATGCGCCCAGGGCGTGCCATCCTTCACGAACCGCTTCAGGAATTGCGCGGCCGTCACCGAGCCGCCGTCGCGGCCGCCGGTGTTCTTGATGTCGGCGAATTTCGATTCGATCTGCTTGTCATAGGCCGGGCCGAGCGGCATCCGCCACACCTTCTCGCCCGTCACGAGGCCCGCGGCGAGAAGCTGGCCGGCGAGCGCGTCGTCGCTGGCGAAGAGGCCGGCGTGATCGTGGCCGAGCGCGACGATGATGGCGCCGGTCAGCGTCGCCAGATCGACGATGAGGCTCGGCTCGTAGGTCTTCTGCACGTACCAGAGCGCATCGGCGAGCACGAGGCGGCCCTCGGCGTCGGTATTGATGATCTCGATGGTCGTGCCCGAGGCCGCTTCGACGATGTCCCCCGGGCGCTGCGCATTGCCGTCCGGCATGTTCTCGACGAGGCCAATGATGCCGACGACATTGGCCTTCGCCTTGCGGCTCGCCAGAGCATGCATGAGGCCGACGACCGCCGCCGCTCCGCCCATGTCGCCCTTCATGTCCTCCATGCCGCCGGCCGGCTTGATCGAGATGCCGCCCGTATCGAAGACGACGCCCTTGCCGACGAAGGCAATCGGCTTCGACGCCGCGTTGTCGCCGTCCTTGCCGTCCTTCAGCCCGTTCCAGTGCATCGCCACCAGGCGCGGCGGCCGCACGGATCCCTGCGCGACGCCGAGCAGCGCGCGCATGCCAAGCTTCTTCATCTGCTTCTCGGTCAGCACGTCGATGGTGACGCCGAGTTCGGCCAGCGCCTCGGCCTTGGCCGCGAATTCCAGCGTGCCGAGCACATTGGCCGGCTCATTGACCAGATCGCGGGCGAGGACGACGCCGTCGGCGATGGCGGCGCGGGCCGGCCAGAGCTTCTTGGCCTTGCCGCCCTGCGGTCCGACGATGGCGAGCGCAGGCGGCGCCTTGACGGCCGAATCATCGTCCTTCGGGCGGCTGCGATAGCGGTCGAAAGCATATGCGCGGAGGCTTGCGCCAAGGCCGATCTCGGTGAGTTCGGCCGGCGACACATCGACGCCGTCCGGCCGCTCGGCGAGGAGCGTCGCGCTCTCGCCCTTGCGCAGCGCACCCATGATCGTGCCGCCGAGGCGCGACCAGTCAAGCTCCTTGAGCTCTTCCGCCTTGCCGAGACCGACGACGATGAGCCGCGCGGCGTCGGTTCCTGCCGGTGCCAGGATGTCGAGCGTCGCGAGGAGCTTGCCCTTGTAGTCGGCTGCAGCCGCCGCGCGCGCCACGAGATCGCCGATGCCGAGCGCGGTCGCGGCCGCGCCAAGCGTGAGCGTCGGGTCCGTCAGAACGACCAGCGTGCCGCCCTCGGCGGCGGGCGCGGATTTCGAGAATGTGATCGAGGGTCGGGTGGACATGCGGCGGGGCTTTCGCGAAGGCAGGGCGTCGCGGCAACACTTCGCCGCGCGATGAAGGCGGCACTTTGGCGCCGCGGCTGGCTCTCTGGCAAGAGCGGGCGGATCAGGCTAGACGTTTACCTTTCGCTAAGGATGTTCCTTGGCCGATCATTTACCGCGATGGTTCAGGCATGAGGATGATGGCAGGCGCGCGTCACGGGACCGGAGAAGACCCGGCTCAATTCCGCCGCGCTTCGCTCGATAGTGTGCCCGGTAGCCGGCCGGGACCGGGACGATCGATGCTGGAATGACGCTGATCGGGCGATACATCTTCAAGCGGATGCTGGCGGCGGCGATGCTCAGCCTCGGCGGCCTCGCGGGCACGGTCTGGCTCAGCCAGGCGCTGCGCGAACTCAACCTCGTCACGACGCAGGGCCAGAGCTTCGTCACCTTCGCGCAGGTCTCGGCGCTGATCTTCCCGGGACTGCTGCTCATTGTCTGCCCGGTCGGCGTGCTCATCGGCGTCATCTACACGCTCAATCAGCTCAACGCCGATTCCGAGCTCGTCATCATCAATGCGAGCGGCGCCTCGCCGGTGACGCTCCTGAAGCCGTCCTTGCTGCTCGGCGTGATCGGCATGGTCCTCGTCGGCACGATGTCGCTCTATCTCGTGCCGCGCTCGCTGCAGGCGGCGCGCGAGATGATCACCAATATCAACAGCGACTTCGTCTCCTCCTTCATCCAGGAGGGCACCTTCGTCCAGCTCGGCAACGACCTCGTCTTCCATATCCGCGACCGCAAGCCGGACGGCGTCCTGGAAGGCATCTTCATCCAGGACGAGCGCGACAAGACGCAGAGCACGGTCTATGTCGCCGGCCAGGGCATCATCCTCAAGAATCCGCTCGGCACCTTCCTCGTGATGCGCAACGGCACGATCCAGCAGCGCTCCGTCGAGAAGGGCTCGATGTCGATCATCCAGTTCGAATCCTACGCCTTCGACATGTCGACCTTCGGCGGCGGCGGAGCCTTGCCGGCCTACAATGCCGCCGAGCGCAGCACGGCCTATCTGCTGTCGCCCGACGTCAACGACGAGGAATACCAGAAGCGCCCCGGCGCCTTCACGGCGGAACTGCACGACCGCCTGTCCTCGCCGCTCTATACGCTGCTCTTCGCGCTCCTTCCCGTCATGGCGCTCGGCCAGGCCCAGACGACCCGGCAGGGACGCGGCGTCCTCATCCTCTCCACCGTGCTGCTTGCGACAGGTGTCCGGGTCGGCGGCCTCATCGTCGCGGGCATCGCGGCAAACAATGTGATCCTGGTGCCGCTGCTCTATGTCATCCCGCTCGGCTCGATCGCGATCGCCCTGTTCGCAACGCTGAAGGGTTACCGTTTCGCCGCGTCGGAAGGCATCGGCTCGGCCGTGACCGAGCTGGTGCAGCGCCTCATGCCGCGGCGCCAGGCCGCCGGCGGGCGGGCGTGACGCGATGGTGACGCCGTGACCAGCAACCACACGCTTGCGCTCTACTTCGCCCGGCGCTTTGCCAAGATGGCGCTCGTCATCTTCCTGGTGGTGTTCGTCCTCATCGCCTTCATCGACTATCTCGAGCTGGCGCGGCGCGCGGTGCAGCGATCCAATTTCGATGCGCTCATCTATCTCGCTGTGTCGCTGACGCGCGTTCCGACCGTGGTCGAGCGCGCCCTGCCCTTCACCGTGCTCTTCGCCGCGATGGCGAGCTTCGTCCTCGCCAACCGTCAACTGGAACTGGTGGTGGCGCGCGCCTCGGGCGTCTCGGCCTGGGGATTCGTGCTGCCGGCGGCGCTGGTCGCGCTGCTCTTCGGTATCTTCGCGACAACGGTATTCAATCCGGCGGCGACCGCGCTGAAGGAAGAATCGATCGCCATCCTCAACCGAGTCGGCGACGGCCCGCTGACCCTCGAGGGCGCGACCAACCAGCAGAACAAGCCGATCTGGATCCGGCAATCGGGGCCGGACGGCAATTCGATTCTCGGCGCCAAGAACAGCTACAATCGCGGCCTGTCGCTGTCCGGCGTCTCCGCCTTCGTGTTCGGCGAGACCGGCGCGCTCGACCACCGCATCGACGCCCGCACTGCACAATATTCCGGTGGAGAGTGGATCTTCAGCAACGGTACGATCACCCGCTCCGGCGCGGTGCCGGAGACCTTCACGGAGACCCGCCTCGCCACCGATCTCGGGCCGACCCAGGTGTCGCAGCAGCTCGCAGATCCGCAGACGCTCTCCTTCTGGTCTCTGCCGCAATTCATTGATATCTCAGAGAAAGCCGGCGTTCCGAGCAGTGGCTACGAGATGCGGTTCCAGTCGCTCCTCGCCCAGCCGCTGCTCTTCATGGCCATGGTTCTCGTCGCCGCGACGGTGTCGCTGCGCTTCTCCCGATCGCGTGATCTGGGGCAGGTGATTCTGACTGGCGTGGTCGTGGGCTTCGTGCTTTATGTCGTCACTGAACTGGCAATCGGCCTCGGCAGGAGTGGGGTCGTTGCACCGGTGATCGCGGCATGGTTTCCTTCCATTGTCGCGTCGCTGGCGAGTGTCACCGTGTTGTTGTATCGGGAGGACGGATGATCGGGGTTTCCGTTCCCTGCCGACGAACACGTCGTTTCGCCGGATTGTTCCCGCGCGTCGCCGCCGCGATCGCCATCGCCGCTGCGACAACCCTCCTCGCCGCCCCCTCGCCCGCCGACGCGCAGACCAATCCGGGTTCGCTCGGCTTCGGCACCGACGATAATTTCAAGCCGACGCCGGGCGCGCAGATGCTGCTCGAGTCGGACCAGCTCATCTACGATTATGACAAGTCGACGGTCGCTGCCGTCGGCGGCGTGAAGATCTATTACGACGGCTATACGCTCGAAGCGAAGAAGGTCACCTACGACCAGAAGAACAAGACGATGGTCGCCGAAGGCGGCGTGAAGATCGTCGACCGCACCGGCGCCATCATCAATGCCGAGACGATCGATATCACGCAGGACTTCGCGAACGGCTTCGTCACGGCGCTGAAGCTCGATACGCCGTCGCAGACGCATTTCGCCGCCGAGAAGGCGCTGCGCAAGGACGGAACGACGACGACCTTCTATCGCGGCGTCTATACCGCCTGCGAACCCTGCCGCGAGAAGCCCGAGAAGGCGCCGGTCTGGCAGGTGCGCGCGGCGCGCATCATCGTCGACCACAACGAGCACATGATCTATTTCCGCTCGGCGCGGCTCGAATTCCTGGGTATCCCTGTCGCCTATTTCCCGGCCTTCTCGTCGCCCGACCCGACGGTGAAGCGCAAGAGCGGCTTCCTGTTCCCGTCGGCCGGCTACAAGTCCGCCCTCGGCGCCTTCGCCAAGGTGCCCTATTTCTGGGCGCTGGCGCCGAACTACGACCTGACCTTCTCGCCGGCTCTCTACACCAAGCAGGGCCTCCTGCTGGACGCCGAATGGCGCCACCGGCTCGATACCGGCATCTACACCCTGCACATGGCCGGTATCGCGCAGGCCGATCCAGACGCCTTCGTCGAAGAGGGCACGCGCAATTCCGGCGACCAGGAATATCGCGGCGGTCTCCGCACCACCGGCCAGTTCTTCCTGAACCGGCTGTGGACCTTCGGCTGGGACGCGACGCTGCTCTCGGACCGGACCTTCACGCGCGACTACAACGTCCTCTACGAGTCGACGGATGTCGCGGTCTCGCAGGTCCACCTGACCGGCATCAGCCAGACCAACTATTTCGATATGCGCGGCTATTATTTCCGCGTGCTGACCAACGACCAGGGCGCCGAATACAACCAGGCCCGCCAGCCCTTCGTGGCGCCGGTGGTCGACCAGAACTACCTGTTCGACAAGGACGTGCTCGGCGGCCAGCTGACGATGCGCAACAATGTCGTCAGCCTGACCCGCGACCAGACCGACTGCGTCGATTCCGGCGGCGACGGCATTTGCCGTCCCGGCGACGCGATCCTCGGCCTCAAGGGCAATTTCAACCGCGCCAGCACCGACTGGACCTGGCAGTCGCAGACGATCGGGCCGGCCGGCATGGTCCTGAAGCCCTTCGCTTATCTGCGCGCCGACGCCTTCTACCTGTCGCAGGACGAGCAGCTGCTCGGCATCGACGACAACGGCCAGTACTACCGCGCGATGCCGGCCATGGGCCTCGAATGGCGCTGGCCGATCCTGGCTGCCGGCGGCGCGTCGAGCGTGCTGATCGAGCCGATCGCGCAGATGATCGTGCGCCCGGACGAGCCGCTCGCCGGACGGCTGCCGAACGAAGACGCGCAGTCGCTCGTATTCGACGATTCATCGCTGTTCGACTGGGATAAGTTCTCCGGCTACGACCGCATCGAGGGCGGCACCCGCGCGAATGTCGGCTTCCGCTATGCCGCGGAGCTCGGCGCCATCGCGACCGTCTCCGGTGTCGTCGGCCAGTCCTACCAGATCGCCGGCCTCAACTCGTTCGCCGTCGAGGACCTGACGGAGACGGGAACCGTCTCCGGCCTCGAAGACGACGTCTCCGACTATGTCGGCAGCGCGACCATCGATTCCGGCCGCGGCTATTTCCTCACCGCGCGCGGCCGGTTCGATTCGGCCACTTTCGACGTCAACCAGGCGCAGGTGACCGCGACCGGCAAGATGGGCGACGTGACGGCGTCCGCCTCCTATCTGTATCTGCGCGAACAGCCGGCGATCGCCAGCACCAACAGCGGCACGCCGACCGACACGATCAGCGGCCGCGCCTCCTGGCAGTTCACGGAGACCTGGCGCCTGTTCGGATCGATCGCCTGGGACTTCGCCGAGAAGCAGATGGCCGGCAACAGCATCGGCCTCGCCTATGACGACGAGTGCACGACCTTCTCGATTGCCTATAGCGAGATCACGCAGGATTATACCGACCTGCAGACCTCGAAATCGCTCATCGTCAGCCTGCAGCTGCGCACCCTCGGCGGCACGCAGTTCCAGAGCAACTTCAGCGACGGCAGCGATTGACCTTGCAATAACGCCCCGATTTCATCCTTTTGCCGGAATTTGAGGCTCTAGCCTCGTTCAGGTTCGGGTCGGGCGGCCAAGACATCGAAAGGGGAGCGGATGCGGTTCCATCGGATGCGGAGCATGATCGGAGCGGCAGCCATCGCCGTTTCCGCCGTCGCCGCCGGCAGCCTCGCCACGGGCGTCGCCAATGCGCAGCAGGCGGTCAAGGCCTCCGTCAACGACCAGCCGATCACCAGCTATGACGTGCAGCAGCGCGTCAAGATGATGACGCTCTTCCGCCAGAAGACGAGCGAGAAGATTGCGCTCGACGATCTCATCGACGAGACGCTCGCCGAGCAGGTCGCCAAGCGCGCCAAGCTGACGCTTCCGAGCGACGCCGAGATCAACCAGCGCGTCGCCGGCATCGCCAAGCAGGTGAAACTGACCCTGCCGCAGTTCGAGCAGGCGCTCAACCAGCAGGGCGTGCAGCTCGCGACACTGAAGCGCTTCTTCCGCGGCCAGGCGACCTGGGCGGCCGTCATGCGTGCCAAGGCGTCGAGCCTCAAGGCCGACGTCTCGGAAGCCGACATCCAGGCCGAGATGCAGAAGGAGGGCGTTTCGCCCGACACGGCCACGATCAAGGAATTCAAGCTGCAGCAGATCGTCTTCGTGATTCCGAAGGGATCGCCGCCCGGCATGGTCGGCAAGCGCACCGCCGAGGCCGAGTCGTTCCGCAAGCGCTTCCCCGGCTGCGACGGCAGCCTCGCCCTCGCCCAGACCATGAAGGGCGTCGTGGTGCTCGATATCGGCCGCCGCGATTCGACGCAGGTCAGCGGCGAAGGCGCCGAGGCGCTCATGAAGACGCCCGTCGGCGGCACGCTGAAGCCGGACGTCACCGATCGCGGCGTCGAGGTGGTAGCGGTCTGCTCGGTCAAGGAAGTGCAGAGCACGGCGGGCATCCGCGCCGCGGCCGAGCGCAAGCTGATGGAGAGTGAGACCAAGGACCTCGAGACGAAGTTCAAGGCCGAGCTTCGCCAGAACAACAAGATCGTCTATAACTGACCGCCATGGATCGATCGAAGGCGACACGTCCGCTCGTCCTCACGATGGGCGAGCCCGCGGGCATCGGACCCGACGTGACGCTCGCGGCATGGTCCGCGCGCCGCGATCGTGACCTTCCCTACTTCTACTGCCTGGCGGATCCCGACGCTCTCTCCGCCCGCGCGGCGCGCATCGGTATCGACGTGCCGATCGAGGTCGTTTCGCCGGGCGAGGCCGCCGACGCCTTCGAGCGGGCGCTGCCCGTGGTGCGGCTGGAAACGCGCACCCATGCCGAGCCGGGAAGGCCCGACCGTGCCGCCGCGCAGGGCGTGATCGAGGCGATCGCCCGCGCCGTGGCCGATGTCCGGGCGGGATCGGCCTCCGCCGTCGTGACCAATCCGATCAACAAGAAGGCCCTGGTCGAGGCCGGATTCCAGCACCCCGGCCATACCGAGTTCCTCGGCATGCTGTCGGCCGCATGGAGCGGGCAGCCCGCCCGTCCGGTCATGATGCTTGCCGGACCTGGCCTCCGCTGCGTTCCCGCGACGATCCATGTTCCGATCTCGGCCGTGCCGGGTCTCCTCACGGAAGAGGTCCTGCTCGCGACCGGCCGCACGATCGATCGCGACATGCGCCGGCGGTTCGGCTATCCGCGGCCGCGCATCGCCGTCGCCGGGCTCAATCCGCATGCCGGAGAAGGCGGCGTGATGGGCACGGAAGACGATGCCGTGATCCGGCCGGCCGTGGAGCGGATGAGGCAGGAGGGCATCGACGCCTTCGGCCCGCTCGCGCCCGACACGATGTTCCACAGCGCTGCGCGCGCCCGATACGATGTCGCGCTCTGCATGTATCACGACCAGGCGCTGATCCCGACCAAGACCGTCGCCTTCTCGGAGACGGTGAACGTCACGCTCGGCCTGCCCTTCATCCGCACCTCGCCCGACCACGGAACGGCGTTCGACATCGCCGGAACGGGGACGGCCGACTTCTCGAGCCTCGTGGCGGCGCTCCGCCTCGCCGACGAGCTCGCGGCGCATGAAGCCGCCTATATCGCCGCGCAGGCGGCAACAGGCACCGAAGCGCCGCGGATGAGCGCGTGAACGCTGTCGACGGCCTTCCGCCGCTGCGCGACGTCATCGCCGCGCATGGCCTCAACGCGCTGAAATCGCTCGGCCAGAACTTCCTGCTCGATCTCAACCTGACGGGCCGTATCGCCCGCGCCGCGGGACCGCTGGACGGCGTGACCGTGATCGAGGTCGGGCCCGGACCGGGAGGGCTGACGCGGGCCCTGCTCAGCGAAGGCGCAACGCGCGTGATCGCGATCGAGCGCGACCGTCGCTGCATCGCCGCGCTGGAGGAGATCGCCGGTCACTATCCCGGCCGGCTGGAGATCATCGAAGGCGATGCGCTGGCGACCGACATGGCCGCGCTCGCGACCGGCCGGGTCAAGATCGTCGCCAACCTTCCCTACAACATCGCGACGCCGCTCCTCATCGGCTGGCTGCAGGCCGAGCCCTGGCCGCCTTTCTATGAGAGCCTGACGCTGATGTTCCAGCGCGAGGTGGCCGAGCGCATCGTGGCGACGCCGGACGACGACGCATATGGCCGTCTCGGCGTCATGGCCGGCTGGCGGGCCGAGGCGCATATCCTGTTCGACATCTCGCCAAAGGCCTTCACGCCGCCGCCGAAGGTCACCTCTTCGGTCGTGCAGCTGATCCCGCGCCCGAGCCCCCTACCCGCCAGCCTCAAGGCCGTCGAGCGAGTGACCGCTGCCGCCTTCGGACAGCGGCGCAAGATGCTGCGCCAGAGCCTCAAGACACTCGGCACTGACCCGCTGCCGCTCCTCGCCGCAGCCGGCATCCCCGAGACGGCGAGGGCCGAGGAGATCGACGTGGCGGGATTCGTCCGCCTCGCCAACGCGCTCGGCTGAGCCTCAGTTCTCGGCCAGCAGGCCGGCGACGAAGCTTTCGAGATAGGTGTCGCGGGCGCGGCGCATGCGCTCGGCGTAGAGGATGGCGCGGGCCTTCTCCAGCGAGGTCTGGAGGTCCTTGTTGATGATCACATAGTCATAGTCGCGCCAATGCTCGATTTCGGCGCGGGCATTGGCGAGGCGCTTGGCGATCACCTCGGCCGTGTCTTCGGCGCGCCGCTCAAGCCGCGCCGCCAGTTCGCGCATGGTCGGCGGCAGCACGAAGATGCGCACGAGGTCCTCGGGCATTGCGCGGGCGACCTGGTCGGCGCCCTGCCAGTCGATGTCGAAGAGGACGTCCTTGCCGCCCGAGAGCGCCAGTTCGACCGGCTCGCGCGGCGTGCCGTAGCAGTTGCCGTGCACTTCGGCCCATTCGAGCAGGTCGCCCTGGTCGCGCATCTTCTCGAACTTCTTCTTGTCGATGAAATGGTAATGCACGCCGTCGATCTCGCTCGGCCGGCGGCCGCGCGTCGTCACCGAGACCGACAGGACGATGTCCTTGTCCTCCATCAGATGGCGCGCGATCGTCGACTTGCCGGCGCCCGAGGGCGAGGAGAGCACGAGCATCAGGCCGCGACGCTGCGGTTTGGCGGGGGCGGACATCGGGACGCGGCCTCTTTCCTATTCGAGGTTCTGGATCTGCTCGCGCAGCTGGTCGACCGCCGATTTGAGATCGAGGCCGATGGCCGTCAGCGACCGGTCATTGGCTTTGGCGCAGAGCGTGTTGGTCTCGCGGTTGAATTCCTGCGCGAGGAAATCGAGCTTGCGGCCGACCGGTCCGCCCTCGGCGAGGAGCACCGACGCCGCGGCGACATGGGCGGCGAGACGGTCGAGCTCCTCGCGGATATCGGCGCGCGTGGCGATCAGCGCCGCTTCCTGGTGCAGTCGATCGGGATCGAAGGCCGGGGAGGCTTCCATCAGCGCGGCCACCTGCTCGGCGAGGCGGCGGCGGATCGCCTCGACGGTGCGCGCCGGCGAGTCCTCGGCCAACTGGCGGAGGCGGTCGATCTCGGCGAGGCGCGTCGCAAGGACTGCGCCGATCGCCGCGCCCTCGCGGGCCCGAGCCGTCACGAGATCGTCGAGCGCGCGGTCGAAATCGGCCGTGAGAAGGCGTGCGAGCTCGGCGAGCTTCTCCGGATCGTCCTCGGCATCGACGACTTCCAGGACGCCGCGGATGGCGAGGAGCCCGTCGACGCTCACCGGGGCGGCGTCGATGCGGCTGCCGATGCGCTTCGCCAGCGCCATCAGTTGCTCGAGCAGCGGCTCGTTCACGCGGAGCTGCGAGGCGGTCTGCTCGGCCTGCAAGGTGAGCGCCACCTGGATGCTGCCGCGCTGCAGGCGGGCACCGAGGCGCTCGCGCAGCGCCGGCTCGATCGTGTCGATACCGGCCGGCAGGCGCAGGCGGATGTCGAGCCCCTTGCCGTTGACGCTGCGAATCTCGAACGTCCAGCGATAGCCGAGGCCGGCGCCCGTGCCACGGGCGAAGCCGGTCATGCTCATCAGCGTCATGCGATCATCCCGATCCGCTCGCCCCTGCCCCGAAAGCGGCGACCATAGTCGCAGCCGCCCTCGGCCTCAAGGGAGCCGCCGGCCGCTTGGGCGCGCTCAGTTCTGCTGCGTATTCGCCTTCGGCTTCTTCGCGCTGCCATTCGCAGGTGGCTGAGGCGGGGCGTCGGCGGCCGGGTCCGCTTCCTGATCGCCCGGACCGGTTCCCGCCGGGGCATCGCCGTCGGCGGCATCGGCGCCCGCCTTCTGGTCGGCCCGCAGTGCGCGATAGCGGGCGACGTTCTTGCGGTGGTCCTGGTAGTTCTCCGCGAAGGCGTGGCCGCCGGTGCCGTCGGCCACGAAATAGAGGTCCTTCGTCCGGGAGGGATTGGCCGCTGCGGCCAGCGAGGCGCGGCCGGGATTGGCGATCGGCCCCTTGGGCAGGCCGGCGATCTTGTAGGTGTTGTAGTCGTTCTCGGCGTCGAGATCGCTGCGCTTGATCGCGGCGCCCTGCGGCAGTCCGGCGCCACCATAGACGCCATAGATGACCGTAGGGTCAGACTGCAGGCGCATGTTCTGCTTCAGGCGGTTGATGAACACGGCCGCGACGCGGCTGCGCTCGTCGGCAATGCCGGTCTCCTTCTCGACGATCGAGGCGAGCGTCACGAGGTCTTCCTGTGTCTCGACGGGCAGGTCCTTGTCGCGGCCGGCCCAGACCGTCGCGACGACGCGGTCGTGCTCGCGTTCCATGCGGTCGAGAATGCCCTGCCGGCTGTCGCCGCGCGTGTAGCGATAGGTGTCGGGCAGCAGCGTTCCCTCGGGTGGCACAGTCTCGATGGTGCCGATCAGGACCGGGTCGGCATTGAGCTTGTCGACGATCTGCCGGCTCGTCAGCCCCTCGGGAATGCTGATCGAATAGACGATGCCCTTGCCGCTGACGAGCGCGTTCATGATGTCGCGCATGCTGGCATGGGCGGGGATCAGATACTCGCCGGCCTTGAGATTGTCACGCTCGCGCGAAAATTCGACGCCGGCGACGAAGATCCATTTCGACGAGATGAGGCCGCGTTCGTGCAGGATCTCGGCGATGTCGCGCAGCCCGGTCCCGCGGTCGATGAGGACGGTGCGCGGCTGGTCGAAATGGCTGCGCTCCTCGAAGCGCATCTTGCCGAAGAAGAAGAGGCCGGCCGCACCGAGCACGCTGACGACGATGATCGTCATCGCGAAATTCATGATCATGACGATCGGGTGGCGCGCCTGCTGCGAACGGGGCGGCGGACCGGGTGCCCGCTCGGGACGCAGCGCGTCGCTGGGGCTCTTCGGATTGATCCGGCTGGACCCTGCGGCCCGCGACTTTGACTTGGCCGGCTCGGCGGCCTTGTCGGCGCCCTCGCCTGTCGGCTGCGCGTCGTTCATCACACCCCGCACCATGATTGCCGGCCGTACCCACCCCCATCGGCCGATCGGGCGACTTTAGGGAGGATTATGGCGAAAGCGCGGGCGATCGCCGCCGCGCCTTCCGGCTCAGGCGTCATGCCGACGGAAGACGAGCGACGCGTTGGTGCCGCCGAAGCCGAAGGAATTCGACAGCGCCGCGTCGATCGTGCGCTTGCGCGCCACCTTCGGCACGAGATCGATCGGCGTCTCGTAGGCGGGATTGTCGAGATTGATCGTCGGCGGCGCGACATTGTCGCGAATGGCCAGCAGCGAGAAGATCGCCTCGATCGCACCCGCCGCGCCCAGCAGATGGCCGGTCGCCGACTTGGTCGACGACATCGACACCTTGGACGCGGCATTGCCGAGAACGCGCTCCACGGCAGCGAGTTCGATGCCGTCCGCCATGGTCGACGTGCCATGCGCGTTGACATAATCGATGTCGGACGGACCGATGCCGGCCCGCTTCAGAGCCGCCTGGACGCAGCGATAGGCACCATCGCCATCGGGCGCGGGCGCGGTGATGTGATAGGCGTCGCCCGACAGGCCATAGCCGATCACCTCGCCATAGATCTTGGCGCCACGGGCGAGCGCATGCTCGCGCTCCTCCAGCACCACGACGCCGGCGCCCTCGCCCATCACGAAACCATCGCGATCCTTGTCATAGGGACGCGAGGCTTGCTCGGGACGATCGTTGTAGGCGGTCGACAGCGCCTTGCAGGCGGCGAAGCCGGCGAGCGAGATGCGCGAGATCGGGCTCTCGGTGCCGCCGGCGATCATGACGTCGGCATCGTCGAGCGCGATCAGCCGCGCCGCGTCGCCGATCGCATGGGCGCCCGTCGAGCAGGCGGTGACCACGGCGTGATTCGGACCCTTGAAGCCAAAGCGGATCGAGATCTGCCCGGAGGCGAGATTGATGAGGCGGCCGGGGATGAAGAAGGGGCTGACGCGGCGCGGGCCACGGTCGCGCAGGATATAACCCGCCTCGACGATGCCCTCGATGCCGCCGATGCCGGAGCCGACCAGCACGCCGGTGCGAATCTGGTCCTCGTATTCGGTCGGAAGCCAGCCCGAATCGCGCACGGCCTGGTCGGCGGCGGCCATCGCAAAGACGATGAACTCGTCGACCTTGCGCTGCTCCTTCTCCTCCATCCAGTCGCTCGGATCGTAGGCGCCGTCAGCGAGCGCCCCGCGCGGAATGCGGCAGGCGATCTGGCAGGCGAGATCATCGACTTCGAAGGAGGTGACGCGCGAGGCGCCGCTCTTGCCGGCGAGCAGGTTCGACCACGTGACGTCGACACCGCAACCGAGCGGCGTGACCATACCCATCCCGGTGACGACGACACGTCTCATGCACAACTCCCGAACCGGACCCCGAGGGTCCGGTCGCCGTTTCTTTTTGTCTGAGGGGAAACTGGATGACGCCGGATCAGCCGGCGTTCTTCTCCAGGAAGCTGACCGCGTCGCCGACGGTCAGGATCGTCTCGGCGGCATCGTCGGGAATCTCGACGCCGAATTCTTCCTCGAAAGCCATGACGAGCTCGACGGTGTCGAGGCTGTCCGCGCCGAGGTCGTCGATGAAGCTCGCGCCTTCCGTCACCTTGTCGGCGTCGACGCCGAGGTGCTCGATCACGATCTTCTTAACCCGGTCAGCGATATCGCTCATTTTGTCCTAACCTCGACTGTTCGTGTCACTTCACTCGACGCGATTTCTCGCACGCGGGAGACGGGCCGCAAAGCCCACTCCCGGAAAACGCACCGCGATATCGTCACGAGGACCCCGCCTAAGGCCAGGAGAGCCTCTTCTGCCCGCGATCGTCAACTCACCGCTTCCCCGCCGCAACCGCTTCGGAGAACCCGTCCATCAGAGGGCGGTCCTAACATAGTTTCCAACCCTTGACCAGCGGCGCAGGAGGCTGCCGAAGGGGCTTGGGAGGGGCTGGGACCGACCGCCGATTCGCTTTTCAGATCATAGCCATACCGCCGTTGACATGCAGCGTCTGGCCGGTCACGTAGGCCGCCTCGTCGGAGGCGAGATAGACGACCGCCGCCGCGATGTCCTCGCCGCTGCCGAGGCGCTTCGCTGGCACGCGCTCGAGGATGCCGGCGCGAATCTTCTCGTTGAGCACGTCGGTCATCGCCGTCTCGATGAACCCGGGGGCGACGCAGTTCACCGTGATGTTGCGGCCGGCGACTTCCTGCGCCAGCGACTTCGACATCGCGATCAGGCCCGCCTTGGAGGCGGTGTAGTTGCCTTGGCCGGCATTGCCGGTGACGGCGACGACCGAAGTGATGTTGACGATGCGGCCGGAGCGCTGGCGCATCATGCCGCGCAGCGCGGCGCGTGTCAGGCGGAACGGTGCCGTCAGGTTGACGTCGAGCACGTCGCCCCAGGCCTCGTCGGAGAGGCGGGCGAAGAGCATGTCGCGTGTGATGCCGGCATTGTTCACGAGGACGTCGAGCCCGCCGAGCGTCTCTTCGACCGCGGGGACGAGGCTCTCGACATCGTCCGCCTTGGAGAGGTTGCAGGTGCGGACATGAACGCGCTCGCCCAGTTCCGTCGCTAGCGTATCGAGGGCCTCCTGGCGGGTGCCGGAAATCGCGACGGTGGCGCCCTGGCGATGCAGCGCGACGGCGATGGCACGGCCGATGCCGCCGCTCGCGCCCGTCACGAGGGCACGCTTGCCGGTGAGATCGAACATCGCAGAACTCCTTTGCGCGTTTGGCTGCCGCCGTCAGGCGAGAAGCGGCAGGGCTGCCGCGATGTCGTCGGGGGTGCCGATGGACTGTGTCCGCGCTTCGGGCGCGATGCGCTTGGCGAGCCCGGACAGGACCTTGCCGGCGCCGATCTCGACGAAAAGATCAGTGCCGGCCGCGGCCAGCCAGCCGACCGACTCGCGCCAGCGCACCATGCCGGTCACCTGCTCGACGAGCCGCGCGCGGATCTCGTCGGGATCGCTGATCGGCGCGGCGAGCACATTGGCGACGAGCGGCACGACCGGCGGCGCAATGAGGACGCCGGCCAGCGCCTCGCGCATCGTATCGGCGGCCGGCTGCATCAGCGCGCAATGGAACGGCGCGCTCACCGGCAGCAGCAGCGCGCGCTTGGCCCCTTTGGCCTTGGCGATCTCGACCGCGCGCTCGATGGCGGCGCGCGAACCCGAGATGACGACCTGGCCGGGGCCGTTGTCATTGGCGGCCTGGCAGACATCGCCTTCGGCCGCCTCGGAGGCAACTTCGACGGCGGCCTCGAAATCGAGACCGAGCAGCGCCGCCATGGCGCCCTCGCCGACCGGCACCGCCGCCTGCATCGCCGAACCGCGAATACGCAGCAGCCGCGCGGCCTCGGCGATCGAAAGGCTGCCCGCGGCCGCGAGCGCGGAATATTCGCCGAGCGAGTGGCCGGCGACATAGGCGGCCGAACCCGCGACCGTGACGCCGTTCGCCTCGAGCGCGCGCATCGCCGCGAGGCTCACCGCCATCAGCGCCGGCTGGGCGTTGGCCGTCAGCGTCAGCGTCTCGATCGGCCCTTCGACGATGATCGTGGAGAGCTTTTCGCCCAGCGCGTCGTCGACCTCGTCGAAGACGGCGCGGGCTTCCGGATAGGCCTCGGCCAGAGCCTTGCCCATGCCGACGGCCTGGCTGCCTTGGCCCGGAAATGTCAGAGCTGTCGTCACGCGATGCGCTCCCGGCTCGATGGTCGCCGGCGACGCCCGCCCGGCCTTTGGCGGCGGCTAATCGCGCCTTCGTGAAGCGAAGTCAAGCCCGGCGGCCACCCGCTACGGCGAGCGGGGAGCCTTCCGTCGCTGTCGCGGAAACGTGATAGTATGTTGAGCTTATTAAATTTCGTTCATCCGGCTAAAAGTCGCTTGCGCGCCCCAATCCGGGCCTCTGATCACAATTGTCCACACGCCATCCTGGGCCGCCCGCCGATCCCTACCGCGGCCGCACCCCAGATGACGCGACGGGATGGATGGATGATTGGAGAACCATCATGAAGACCCTCGCTCTCGCACTTCCCCTGGCAGGCTTCATCGCTTCGGCCGGCGCCGCCTATGCGGTCGACGTCGACTCGGGGACGGTGCGACAGCTTGATGCCCGCAGCGGCGCGATCACGCTCATGGACGGCCGCTCGTTCAAGGTCAGCAACCCGGTGCTGCTCGAAGGCGTCATCCCCGGCGAGAAGGTGATCATCACCGTCAATGACGACAAGACGATCGGCTTCTCCGAGGACCCCTCGCAGTGGGAGAGCACCACGTCCTACGACAACTGAGCCCCCGCGATCACTTGACGACCGGGGCCGGCTCCGCGCCGGCCCCGTTCGTTTTCGCCTTGGCGGCAGAGGCCTTGCGAGCGTAGCGCGCGGTGTCGCCCGGATGCTCGCTGAAGCAGGCAGAGGCGGTGACCGGCTGTCCGGATGCCAGCAGGTCGCTGACCGTGACGAAGCGATAGCCGCGGGCCTTCAACGCCGGAATGATGGTGGCCAGCGCTTCGGCCGTGTGCTTGCCGCGGCCATTGGCATGCATCACCACGATAGAGCCGGGCTTCACCTCGGCGAGCACCGCCTTTGCCATCGGCGCGGCGGCGATGCCCGACGGATCGCCCGAGACGACATCCCACTGCACTGGCGTCAGGCCGGCAGCCCTTACCGCCGCGGGACCATCGGCACCGCAGGCGCCATAGGGGAAGCGGAAGAGCGTGGTCTTCGTTGCCGGCGCGGCAGGACAGACCGAGGCGAGCTTGCCGCGCAGCGCGTCGAGCACCGCTTCGGTGCGCGCGATCTCTTCCGCGATCTTCGCCGCGTCGGCGTGATCGAGATCGGCATGGTCATAGGTGTGATCGCCGATCTCGAACAGTGGATCGGCGAGGAGCTGCATCGCTCGCTCCTCATGGCTCTGCGCCCAGCGGCCGCCCATGAAGAAGGTCGCCGGGACCGACGCCGCGCGTAGACGATCGACGATTGCTCCGTCATAGCCGGCGACCTCGCCGCTCCCCTCGCAGAGATCGAACGTCAGCGCGACGAGCTTGGCGCCTCCTGCCGGAGCGACACGGCGCAGAACGCCCTCGCCAGCGGACGCCGGGGCAGTCATGGCGAGCGCGGCGGGAACCGGAAGCCGGTCGGACGGACCGGAATGGCGCTTCGCCGCTTCCTCCGGCCGCCCGGCGAGCGCTGCCGGCGGCCAGCAGGCAGACGGCGGATCGGCCAGAGCCTCGCCGGCCAGGAGAATAGCGCAGGCGGTGACGGCGAGACGATAGAGCTGACGTGACATCGCAGAGGGGTCCGGCGGTTGAGGCGCCGAACCCATTCCGCCTTGAGGGCGGAAGCGTGGCGGCGAACCGCGGCGAAACGCCCTCAGCGGCGTTTCGGCGGCTCGATATTCGGCAGGAAGGCTGTCAGCAATCCAATCAGCGGCAGGAAGGCGCAGATCTGGAAGACGAAGGCGATAGAGGTGCGGTCCGCCAGTTCGCCCAGCGCCGCGGCGCCGATGCCGCCCATGCCGAAAGCGAAGCCGAAGAAGAGGCCCGAGACGAGGCCGACCTTCCCCGGGATCAGTTCCTGCGCATAGACGATGATCGCCGAGAAGGCGGAGGAGAGGACGAGGCCGATCACAATGGAGAGGATCACCGTCCAGGCGAGGTTCACATGCGGCAGCAGCAGCGTGAACGGCAGAACGCCGAGGATCGAGAACCAGATGACGAATTTTCGGCCGAAGCGGTCGCCGATCGGCCCGCCGGCGATCGTGCCGGCCGCGACCGCGCCCAGGAATACGAACAGCAGCAGCTGCGAATCACGCACCGACACGCCGAAGGTGTCGATGAGATAGAAGGTGTAGTAGCTCGACAGCGCGGCCATGTAGAAGAACTTGGAGAAGATCAGCGCCGCGAGGATGAGGATCGAGCGGACGATGATCGGCCGCGGCAGCATGACATGCGCCGTGGCCCCGCTCTTGCGGTGAACGCCGGATGCATGCTGCGCCCGATACCAGAAGCCGACGCGCGACAGGATGATGATGCCCGCCAGCGCGGCAAGGGCGAACCAGGCGACGGCGCCCTGCCCGCGCGGCAGCACGATGAAGGCGGCGAGGAGCGGCCCGATCGCCGATCCGAAATTGCCGCCAACCTGGAACAGCGACTGCGCGAGGCCGTGGCGGCCGCCGGAGGCCATGCGGGCGACGCGCGAGGATTCCGGATGGAAGATCGAGGAGCCGAGACCGATCAGCGCCACCGACAGCAGGATCACGGAGTAATGCGCGGCGGTGGCGAGCAGGACGAGGCCGACCAGCGTGCAGCCCATGCCGATCGGCAATGAGAAGGGCATCGGCTTCTTGTCGGTATAGATGCCGACGATCGGCTGCAGGATCGAGGCCGTGCACTGGAAGACGAGCTGGATCAGGCCGATCTGGCTGAAGTCGAGCGCGAACTCGTCCTTCAGGATCGGATAGATCGCCGAGATCACCGACTGCATCAGGTCGTTCAGCATGTGCGACATGCTGATGGCGACCAGGATGCCGAAGGACGTGCGCTGCGCGAGCGTGCTGCCCGCCGAGGCGGGAACGGCGGCAACCCTGTCGGTCACGATCAAATCCTCGAACTGAAGCGTCGATCGGCGGGATGGCGTCGGGGGATGCGCCATGGCGATCGGCCGGAAGGATCGGCACTATGCCGCCGGGCGAACCGATTGAAAAGACGGCTTTGCGTGATGAGTTCATCAGGTCTCCTGATGAGACCGAAAGTCCTCAGTCGCGCAGCGCCGCCGCCGGCGGCTGGCGATAGGCCATGATCGCCGGCAGGGCGGAGAGAATCGCCGCGGCGATGACCAGGACCGCTGCGCGCCCCAGATCCTCCCAATCGAAGACGACGGGCAGCGCCACGCCGTTCGCAGCCGTCAGCACCTGCGAGAGAAGGAGCGTCGCGCCATAGCCGATGGCGATGCCGAGCGCGATGCCGAGGCCGACAATGGCGAAGATCTCGCCCCAGACGATGCCGAATACGGAAAGCCGCGGCGCGCCGAGGGCGCGCAGCGCGCCGATCTGCCGCCGCCGTTGGCCGACATGGGCGATTGCGACCAGCGCCACCGCGGCGGCGACCAGCGCCTGGGCGCCCGCTGCCACGGCGGAAAGGATGCGCCGCGCATCGCCGAGCGTCGAATAGAGCCGTGTCAGGACCTCGCCGGGGAAGACCGCGAGCGTCGTCGCGGTTCGATACTCCCCGCGCAGTCGATAGGCGTCGGCGATCGTCTTCGGTTTCACGATAATGGCAGGAACACCGGGCGTCGCGTCCGACCACGGCCCGCCGAGCGCGACCGGATCGCCATGATCGCCGTGATCATGCTCCGCTTCGTCGTGATCCGGGGCGCCAGCCCCATGTGCGGCGGGCACGTCGGCATGGTCATGGTCATGGTCAGGACCGCCTTCGCCGCCCTCGTGATCCTCGCCCATGCCCATGCCGTGCACGTGCCAGACGGCCTCGATCGGCACCAGGATGGCGCGATCCCAGGGCGTACCGGTGCGCGGCATGCGCCCGACGACGTGATAGCTGGTGCCCTCATGGACATGGCCGCCCTCGCCGACCGCGCCATGCATGGGCTTCACTTCGGCACCGATCGCCAGCGCCACGGCGCTGCCGACGATAGCGTCCTCGCGGTCCTCGAAGCCATGGCCTTCGGTGAGCGCACCCCCGGCCAGGACGAGCGGCATGGTCGTGCCGACAATCGGATAGCCGAAGGACGAATCGCCGAAGCCGACCGGCGCCGCCCAGGCGACGCGCGGATCGGCGGCGAGCTTGGCCAGCACGGCGCCGGGAATGAGCGGCAGCGGCGCCGCCTGCAGGAAAACGGAGGAGAGGATCAGTTGCGTCTCGCTGCCGGAGGCGCCGACCACGAGATCGAAGCGGTCGGCGGCGCGCGCACTGCCGAGCCGCAGCGCCCGCTCCTGCAAAGTCACCGCGACGCCGAGAGCGGTCGCGAGCGCGACGATGAGCAGCACGACCAGCGAGCCGAGCCAGAGGCGGCGGAGATCGGCGAGGATGAAGCGGATCATGCGGCCTCGCCCTTCCAGTCCTCGACGATTCGCCCGTCACGCAGCGCGACGACGCGCTGCATGCGCGCGATCAGCCTGTCGTCATGCGAGACGGCGATGAGCGTCGCCCGTTCCTCGGCGGCCAGGGCCAGCAGGAGGCCGATGACGGCCTCGCCGCTGTTGCGGTCGAGGCTCGCCGTCGGTTCGTCGGCGACGATGACGCCGGGGCTCGCGAGGAGCGCCCGCGCGACGGCGACGCGCTGCTGCTCGCCGCGCGACATGGTGGCGACGTCCTGGACCGGCCGACCGATGCCGACCCGGGCGAGCAGGGTTTCCGCCCGCGCTGTCTTGTCCGGCCCGGCGCGATGGCGAAGCCGCGCCGGCAGCAGCACGTTGTCGAGCGCCGACAGGCCTGCAAAAAGATGGAAGTCCTGCATCACGAGGCCGACATTGTCGGATCGCCAGCGGTCACGCGCTCCCTCGCCGAAGCGGGCGATGTCGGTCTCGCCCCAGAGGACGAGGCCCGAAGCCGGCTTCGCGAGCCCGGTCACGATATTGACGAGCGTCGACTTGCCCGATCCCGAGGGCCCGGTCACCGCCAGCTGTTCGCCGGGGGCGATGGCGAGGTCGTCGATCGCGAGGACCGGGGCCGCGAGGCCCGCGACGGTCACGGTGATCTGGGAGAGCCGCAATCCCAGCATCGCGATCAGACCGACCGGAACGAGGCGTTGCGTAGGCGGAGCAGGCTGACGAAGCCGGTGTCGGGATCGGTCCACGATCCGTATTCGAGCGTCCCTTCGACTTCGATGACGGCATTGAACTGGACGAAGGTCTGCTTGGCGCCGAGATAGACGACGATGATGTTGTCCGGCCAGTCCGCATCGGAGGAGCAGAAAGGGCAGAGCGACATCGGGATCTCCGTCAGCACGAAGAAATCCGACTCCGCCTTGAGCGGCGGCGCCATGAAGCCGCGCATCGCGACGTCGCGGCCCGCCAGCGACTTGACCTTGTCCGAGAACTCCAGACCGAGCACGCCGACCTTGCCGTAGAGCTCGTCGAAGGTCAGCGTCGCCTCGGCCGCGCCGGCGCGGCCGGCGGCGACGAGCGTCGCAAGGGCGGCGAGCATCATGCGCCGGTTCGGCTGGTAGAGGGCCATGGTCCGGTCTCCTGTGGAGGGTGCCGCCCCGGCCCTTCGGTCGGGGCGGCCAGGATCAGCGGGCCTCAGTTGGCCTGCGGCGCAAGGGCGAGCGCGTCGGCGAGGACGCGGTAGATGTCGCTCTCTTCCATATAGCCGCGGAAGTCCTCGGCGCCGGGACCGTCGGCCTGCAGCACGACGTCATCCACCGCATGGACGGCGGTGTCCGAACTCTTCGGCAGGTTGCCGGTGCGCAGCACCGCGCCGGGAACATCCTTGTAGGCTTCGTTGGCGACATATTCCTTCTTCTCGTTCTGGACGGCCGGGACGAAGGGGCCGTCGAGCTTCGGGCGGAAGGTCTCGTAATAGTCCGGGAAGTTGTTCGCGAAGATCGCGAGGCGACGCGAGACGTCGACGCTGTCAGGATACCCGTCGCCGTTCTTGTCTTCGTAGTTCGGGAAGCCGGCCTTGTCGTAGACGCCGACCTTCTCGCGCATCTCGGTTCCCGGCTTCTTGTCGTCGATCGTGCCGATGATCGAGACGCCATGCGTGTGATCGCCGGTGACGACGATCAGCGTGTCGGGGTTGCTCTTCTGGAACTCGAGCGCGACACCGATCGCCTTGTCGAATTCGATCGTCTCGACCATGGCCCGCTCCCAGTCCATGGGATGGGACATCTTGTCGATCGAGGCGCCCTCGACCATCAGGAAGAAGCCGTCGGGGTTCTTCGCGAGCTGCTCGAGCGCCGCCGAGGTCATCTCGACGAGGCCGGGCTGGTTCGGGAAGTCGGCGACGGTCCCCTTCTTCAGAAACTCCCGGTCGAGCAGCGTGTCCATGTTGCCGGTATGGAACAGGCCGAGGATCTTGCCGGTATTGGTGCCCGACGCGGCGGCCAGTTCGGTCTTGTCGGTCGCGAGCGTGTAGCCGGCGTCCTTGAAGAGCTGGATATAGTCCTTGTCGTCCTTGCGCTTCGAGCCCGGCGTCGCCTTGCCGAGGAAATAGGCGGAGCCGCCGCCGAGGACGATCTCGGGCTTCACGTCATAGATCATGCCGACGATCTCGGCCTTGTCGGCGCGCCGGCGCGTATGCGCGACGACCGCGGCCGGGGTGGCGTCCTCGATCTCGGCGGTCGAGACGATGCCAACCGACTTCTTGCCGGTGCGGCGCAGCGCCTCGGCGATGGTCTCGACGCGCGGGTCGTCGAGGCTGTCGGGCGTGCGGTCGGCATAGACGCCGAGCGCGTTCACCGCCGTCTTGTGGCCGGTCATGTAGGCCGACATCGTGTTGGCGCTGTCGGTCGCCACCGCGTCTGTGGCCGAGGTGCCGACAAAGGCGCGCAGGTCGACGTCGTCGAGATTGAGGCGGCCATCGGCCTTGCCCTCGGTCATGCCCTTCGACATCAGACGCGCGCCGGTGCGATGGGCCATCGAGAGGCCGTCGCCGAGCAGGAAGATGACGTTCTTCGCCTTGGCGGTGGCGGGCGTGTCATAGACGGTCCAGGTCACCGTCTTAGTCTCGCCGCCGGCGCTCGCCTCGACCTTGTAGTCGCCGGGCTTGGCGAGGACGAGCTTGCGCAGGATGAGCGCGGAGCCGAGGGTCTTGTCCTCCTTGCCCTTCTCGCTCTCGACGAATTCCGCCTCGGCGCCGAACACGGCCTTGTAGTCTTGGCCGTTGACGGTGACCTTCACGTCTTCGGGCTTCACCGTCTCGGCGAACTCGACCTTGAAGTCGAAGGGCGAGCCGGCGAGAATCGTTGCGCGGTCGAGCGGATAGACGGTCGCGGCCTCGGCCGCTCCGGCGAGGATGGTCGATGCCGCGAGGGCAGCGAGCAGCGTGCGCATGGGAGCTCTCCTTGTTCGCTTGGGTGTCCGGATGTTCGGGAACCTGCCTATTCCGGGTAGATCGAACACGTGACGCCCATGTGAAGCGGCCGCCCGGTCGCACCGGCGCGCGCAATTCGCGTCGCCAGCCTTGAGTTTCGCGGTGATCCGCTGTATGGACCGCCCGTCGCATGACACCCGGCCGGGGGTTGAACGGAAGGCGGCGCTCGCCGCAGGGATCGCAGGATCCCGTCTTCCCGTGTCTCCGCTCTCGAAGTACGACCGACCGCCTTCCTTCCGGAGGCTTCGGTGAGGCTTGGCGCCGGGGCCAACAGGGAAAGGCGAATATGCCTCTTTACGAGCACGTGTTCCTGTCGCGTCAGGACGTGTCGGCCCAGCAGGTCGAGACGCTGACGGAGACGTTCAAGGGAATCATCGAGGCCAATGGCGGCTCGATCGGCAAGATCGAGCAGTGGGGCCTCAAGTCGGTTGCGTTCCGCATCCGCAAGAACCGCAAGGCGCACTACACGCTGATGAACATCGACGCCCCGGCTGCCGCCGTGGCCGAGCTCGAGCGTCAGCAGCGCATCAACGAGGACGTGCTCCGCGTCCTCACCATCCGCGTCGACGCGCTTGAGGAAGGCCAGTCGGCCATGCTCCAGAAGCGTGACCGCGACGACCGCGATGGTGATCGCGGCGGCCGCTTCGGCGACCGTGGCGACCGTCCGCGCGGCGGTTTCGGCGGTGATCGTGGCGGCGACCGCGGCGGCTTCCGCGGCGAGCGCCGTCCGCGCAACGAAGACAGCGAAGGTGGAGCTGAGTAATGTCTGAATTCGGTGGTTCCAGCGCTCCCCAGAGCACCGGTGGCGGCGCGCGCCGTCCCTTCTTCCGTCGTCGCAAGACCTGCCCGTTCTCCGGCCCCAACGCGCCGAAGATCGACTACAAGGACGTGCGGCTGCTGCAGCGCTACATTTCCGAGCGCGGCAAGATCGTTCCCTCGCGCATCACCGCCGTCTCGGCGAAGAAGCAGCGCGAGCTGGCGCAGGCCATCAAGCGTTCGCGCTTCCTCGGCCTCCTGCCCTACGTGATCAAGTAAGCCTTTCGGCCGCGTGACGGCCGACGCGACAAGGCCTCCCGGCGCCGAGCCGGGAGGCGAGACCTGGTTGGGGCGGGCGCTCGGCGCGATCCGCCTCTAACCGCTCGAGGAGCGGGACAGCGAAACGATGGCGATGCGCAACATCCTGATCGGCCTCGGCGCCGGCCTCGCGGCCGCGCTTCTGTTTGCCGGTATCGCGACGGGAACGTCGCTGGCGCTGCCGCTCTATTTCCTCTCCCCGCTTCCGATCGCCATTGCCGGGCTCGGCTTCGGCACATGGGCCGGCGCCGCTGCCGCCGCGACGGCCGCCGTGGTGATCGCCGCGCTGTTCGGGCCGCTGTTCGGCGGCGTCCAGCTCGCGATGTTCGGCATTCCCGTCGCCTGGGGCGCCCATCTCGTCGGCTTGTCGCGTCCCGCGGACGAGGGTGGCAAGGTCGAGTGGTTCCCGCTCTCGCAGGTGCTGGTGCGCGTCGCCGTGGTGGTCGCGGCGGGGGTCGTCGTCCTGATGCCGCTGATGGGCATGAACCCGGCGAATTTCTCGAAGCAGCTGATGGCCGCGATCGAGGAATGGATGCAGTCGGGCGGCGAGCCGCTCGACGCCGCGACGCGGGCCGAGGCGGCACAGGTCATCGATATCATGGTGGCCTTGCTGCCGGCGATCAGCGCCTTCAGCGCCCTGACCTTTACGGTCATGAATCTCTGGCTCGGCGGCCATGTCGCCCGCATGTCGGGCCATCTGCCGCGCCCCTGGATGCCGATGTGGGCCGTGACGATGCCGAAGCATGCCGTCACCGTCCTCGGCATCGCCGTTCTGGCCGCCTTCGTGCTGCCCGGCATCGGCAGCCAGATCGCCGTCGCGCTCGCCGGCGCCTTCACGCTGGCCTTCGCCCTGTCGGGATATGGCGCGCTGCATGCGCTGCTCAGAGGCCGTCCGGGCCGGGTCGCGCTGCTCATCCTCGTCTACGCCACAAGCTTCATCTTCGCCCCGGCGATCATCGCCGCGGCGCTTCTCGGCATCGCCGATTCGCTTCTCCAATTCCGGTTCCGCTCTTCGGGCGGCGCCGGCCCCGCATCCTGACCTTCAAACACTCGATCAAGGAGACCTGACATGGACGTCATTCTGCTGGAACGCGTCGCCAAGCTCGGCCAGATGGGCGAGATCGTGCACGTCAAGAACGGCTATGCGCGCAACTTCCTGCTGCCGCAGGGCAAGGCGCTGCGCGCCACCGAGGCCAACAAGAAGCACTTCGAGAGCCAGAAGGTGCATCTCGAGGCGCGTAACCTCGAGCGCAAGAAGGAAGCCGATGTCGTCGCCGAGAAGCTGAACGGCCAGAGCTTCATCGTCGTCCGCCAGGCGGGCGAGACCGGCCAGCTCTACGGTTCGGTGTCGAGCCGCGACATCGCCGACCTGGTCGTCGAGGGTGGCTTCGCGGTCTCGCGCAACCAGGTGGTGCTCGATCATCCGATCAAGACCATCGGCCTGCACGAGGTCGTCATCGCCCTGCATCCGGAAGTCGAATCGACCGTGACGATCAATGTCGCGCGCAGCGCCGACGAGGCCGAGCGCCAGGCCCGCGGCGAGGACCTCACCGTCCGCGAGACCTTCGAGCTCGAGCCGCTCGAGGACGAGGAGGCTCTGGAGGCCGAGGGCGAGAGCGAGGAGTAATCCTCGTCAAACCCAAAGGACGCCTTATCTTTTGAAGGGGCGCGCGGCGATGGCCGGGCGCCCCTTTTCGCATTG
>CAWZZK010000022.1:0-14581 GCA_963966455.1 Kaistia sp.
CTGCATCCTGTCGGGCGGCATCAACTCGCTCGCACAGGCGACATCGGGCGCCGGCGGCGCCGCGATCGGCATCGGCTGGCCGCTCGGCTGCCTTATCTCGGGCGTCTTCGCGCTCGCGATGGCGCAGATCTCCTCGGCCTATCCGACGGCCGGCGGCCTCTATCACTGGGGCTCGATCCTCGGCAACCGCTTCACCGGCTGGGTGACCGCCTGGTTCAACCTGCTCGGCCTCGTGACGGTGCTCGGCGCCATCAATGTCGGCACCTACTATTTCTTCGTCGGCGCCTTCGGGCCGATGATCGGCTGGGAGGATACGATCACCACCCGTGTTCTCTTCCTCGTGGTGCTCACGGGCCTGCAGGCGGTGATCAATCACATGGGCATCGGCCTCACCGCCAAGCTGACCGATTTCTCCGGCTATCTCATCTTCGTCACCGCGCTGCTGCTGGCGATCGTCTGCCTCGTCTCGGCGCCCTCCTACGACTTCGCGCGGCTCTTCACCTTCGCCAATTATTCGGGCGAGGCGGGCGGCAATGTCTGGCCCGAGGTCTCCGGCTGGTGGGTGTTCCTGCTCGGCCTGCTGCTGCCGATCTACACCATCACCGGCTACGACGCCTCGGCGCATACGTCGGAAGAGACCGTGAAAGCCGCCCATTCCGTGCCGCGCGGCATGGTGATGTCGGTCGTCTGGTCCGCGGTGTTCGGCTACATCATGCTGTGCTCGTTCGTGCTGATGATCCCGAACATGGACGATGCGGCGAAGCAGGGCTGGAACGTCTTCTTCTGGGCCATGGACGCCCAGGTGAACCCGACGATCAAGATCGTGCTCTATCTCGCGATCTTCGTGTCCCAGTTCCTCTGCGGCCTCGCCACGGTGACCTCGGTCTCGCGCATGATCTTCGCCTTCTCGCGCGACGGCGGCCTGCCGGCCTCCAAGGCGCTGTCGAGCGTCAGTCCGAAATTCCGGACGCCGGTCGCCGCGATCTGGACCGGCGCCATCCTCGCGGTGCTGTTCGTCTGGGGCTCCTCGCTGGTCTCGATCGGCGAGACGCCGGTCTATACGATCGTCGTCTCCTGCACGGTCATCTTCCTGTTCTTCTCCTTCGTCATTCCGATCGTGCTCGGGCTCCTCGCCTATGGCACCTCGAAATGGCCGAAGATGGGACCCTGGAACATGGGCCGCGGGCTGTTCACGCTGTTCGCGCTGCTGTCGATCATCGCGATGATCCTGATTTTCGTCATCGGCATCCAGCCGCCGAACCAGTGGGCCCTTTACATCACGGTGGGCTTCGTGGTGGTGACGGCGGTGATCTGGCTCGCGTTCGAGAATCGCCGCTTCCAGGGCCCGCCGATCGGCGACATGATCGCGCGGCGCAAGGCGGCCATCGAGGCCGCCGAGAAGGCCGTCGGCGAGGCCTGACATCGTCGGGGACGGATAGACCGCTCCCCCAGCCAAGGCGTGGCCCTTCGGGGCCGCCCCGATTGCCGCTCCGGCCGTCCCCACACCGGCCGGAGCGGCATGACCCACCTCCCGCGATACCCGAAGGATCGACCATGACCGGCACGATGACGCTGAAGGAACTCGAGGCCGCGATCGCCGCCGGCACGATCGACACCGTGATCGTGGCCTTTCCCGACATGCAGGGGCGCCTCGTCGGCAAGCGCTTCACCGGCGCCTTTTTCCTCGACAGCGCCATCCACGAGACGCATGCCTGCAACTATCTGCTCACCGTCGACATCGACATGGAGCCGGTGCCCGGCTACCAGGCCGCAAGCTGGGAGAAGGGCTATGGCGACTTCGTCCTGAAGCCCGACATCGCGACGCTGCGGCGCATCCCCTGGCTGGACGGCACGGCGCTGATGCTCGCCGATGTCTGCGACCATCACGGCGAGGAGCTGGCGCATAGCCCTCGCGCGATGCTGAAGGCGCAGTTGAAGCGTCTCGCCGAGCGCGGCATGTCGGCCTTCTTCGCCTCGGAACTCGAATTCTACGTCTTCGACGAGACCTTCGAGAGCGCCTCGGACAAGCGCTGGCGCGATCTGAAGACGATGGGGAATTACATCGAGGACTACCACATCCTCCAGACGACGAAGAACGAGCCGTTGCTGCGCGCCATCCGCAACGGGCTGATGGCTGCCGGCATCCCGGTCGAGAATTCGAAGGGCGAGTGGGGGCCGGGCCAGGAAGAGGTGAATGTCCGCTATGCCGAGGCGCTGACGATGGCCGACTGGCACGTCGTCATGAAGAACGGCATCAAGGAGATCGCCCATCTGCAGAACCGCTCGGTCACCTTCATGGCCAAGTGGCGCTACGACCTCGCCGGCTCGTCCTCGCATATCCATTCCTCGCTCTGGGACCAGAAGGCGAAGAAGCCGCTGTTCATGGACGAGAAGGACCCGCTCGGCATGTCGGCGACGATGAAATCCTGGCTCGCCGGCCATCTGACGCTGGCGCCCGACTTCACCTATTTCCTCGCCCCCTACATCAACTCCTACAAGCGCTTCCAGGTCGGCACCTTCGCGCCGACCAAGGCCGTCTGGTCGGTCGACAACCGCACCGCCGGCTTCCGCGTTGTCGGCGAGGGCAAGTCGGTGCGCACCGAATGCCGCATCGGCGGCGCCGATCTCAATCCCTATCTCGCCTTCTCCGCCTTGATCGCCGCGGGCCTCCACGGCATGGACGAGAAGCTGGCGCTGGAGCCGACCTTCTCGGGCGACGCCTATGGCGCCTCTGGCGTCCGCGAAGTGCCGAAGACGCTGCGCGACGCCCTTTCGGCGCTCGACGGCTCGGCCGTGATGCGCGCCGCCCTCGGCGACGCCGTCGTCGATCACTATCTGCATACCGGACGCTGGGAGCAGTTCGAATACGACCGCCGCGTCACGGACTGGGAGTTGCAGAGAGGGTTCGAGAGGTATTGATTGCCGGCATCGCGCCCGGCCCGCTCGGACGCCCGTACGGATCGAGAACCACCATCATGAACGCACCCGTCTTCAAGATCGTCACGCCCGTCGACGGCACCGTCTATGCCGAGCGGCCGCTTGCCAGCGAAGGCGAGGTGCTCGCCGTGCTGGAGCGGGCGCGCAAGGCGCAGCGTGCCTGGCGCACATCGTCCATGGCCGAGCGGCAGAAGATCGCCACCGGCTTCACGGACGCCATGGTGGCCGAGAAGGACCGCGTCGCCGAACTGCTCGCCTGGCAGATGGGCCGGCCGATCCGATACGGCCATGGCGAGATGCGCGGCTTCGAGGAGCGCGCGCGCTATATGATCGACATCGCGCCGTCCGCCCTCGCCGATATCGATGTCGGGCCGAAGGAGAACTTCAAGCGCTATATCCGCCGCGAGCCGTTCGGCGTCTGCCTCAACCTGCCGGCCTGGAACTATCCCTATATGACGGCGCTCAACGCCGTGCTGCCGGCGATCCTTTCCGGCAACACCGTCGTCATGAAGCATTCGAGCCAGACGGCGCTGGTCGCGGAGCATTTCGCCGCCGCCTTCGCCAAGGCCGGTCTCTGGCAGGACGTCTTCCAGTTCGTGAACATGTCGCATGAGGTGACCGACCGCGTCATCCGCTCCGGGCTCGTCGACCAGGTCGGCTTCACCGGCTCGACGGCTGGCGGGCGGCACATCATGGCCTCGGTCGCCGGCGCGCCGAACTTCCCGGCGACGACGCTGGAGCTCGGCGGCAAGGACCCGGCCTATGTGCGCGCCGACGCCAATCTCCCCTTCGCGATCGAGAACATCGTCGATGGCGGCTTCTTCAATTCCGGCCAATCCTGCTGCGCCATGGAGCGCGTCTATGTGCATGAGAGCGTCTATGACGCTTTCGTCGAGGGCGCGGTGGCGACCGTGAACGCCTACAAGCTCGGCAGCCCGACCGATCCGGCGACGACGCTCGGCCCGGTCGTCCGCGCCTCGGCGGCGAAGTTCATCAAGGACCAGGTCGACGAGGCGGTGCATGCCGGCGCGAAGCCGCTGATCGATCCGTCGCGCTTCCCGGAAGCCGCCGAGGGCACCGCCTATCTGGCGCCGCAGGTTCTCATCGATGTCGATCACTCGATGCGCTTCATGATGGAGGAGACCTTCGGTCCGGCCTTCGGCATCATGAAGGTCTCGTCCGACGAGGAGGCGATCGCGCTGATGAACGATTCCCCCTTCGGGCTCACCGCCGCGATCTGGACGGAGGATCAGGAGGCTGCCGAGAGCATCGGCGACCGCATCGAGACCGGCACGGTCTATATGAACCGCTGCGACTTCCTCGACCCCGCTCTGCCCTGGGTCGGCGTCAAGCAGACCGGCCGCGGCGCGACGCTCTCGCGGGTCGGCTACGAGCATCTGACGCGGCCGAAGGCCTTCCATCTGCGCCTCAGCGCCAAATAGGCCCGAGCGCCAAAACAAGCACGTTTCGATCCCGGAGAGATCATGCTCGACAGCTACGCCTCGCTCACTGCCAACTGGTCCTATCCGACCGCGATCCGCTTCGGCGCCGGGCGCATCGGCGAGCTGGCCGACGCGGTCAAGGCGGCGGGCATCGCGCGGCCGCTCTTCGTGACCGATCCGGGCATCGCGGGGCTGCCGATCGTCACCAAGGCGCTGGCGGTCCTCGATGGCGCGGGCGTACCCTACTCCGTCTTCTCCAAGGTCGACGGCAACCCGACCCTCGCCAATCTGGACGACGGGCTTGCCGCCTATCGCGCCGGCAGCCATGACGGCGTGATCGCCTTCGGCGGCGGCTCGGCGATGGATATCGGCAAGACGATCGCCTTCATGGCCGGCCAGACCCGCCCGGTTTGGGACTTCGAGGACCGCGAGGACTGGTGGACGCGCGCCGATGCGAACGGCATCGCGCCGATCGTGGCGGTTCCGACCACCGCCGGCACGGGCTCCGAGGTCGGCCGCGCCGCGGTCATCACCGATCCCGCCGATCATACCAAGAAGATCATCTTCCACCCGAAGATGCAGCCGAAGATCGTCATCGAGGATCCGGAGCTCACGGTCGGCCTGCCGGCGAAGATCACCGCCTGGACGGGCATGGACGCGCTCAGCCATTCGCTGGAAGCCTGGTCGAGCCCGTTCTTCCATCCGCAATCGGCGGGCATCGCGCTCGAAGGCATGCGGCTCGTCAAGGACTGGCTGCCGGTCGCGGTGAAGGACGGCAGCCGCATCGAGGCGCGCGCCTACATGCTGATCGCCTCCTCGATGGGCGCCGTCGCCTTCCAGAAGGGGCTCGGCGCCATGCACGCGATGAGCCATCCCTGCTCGAGCCTGCGCGGCACGCATCACGGGCTGACCAATGCCGTGGTGATGCCCTATGTGCTCGCCTTCAACGCGCCGGCCATCTCGGAGAAGCTCGCGGCGCTCGCGCGCTATCTCGATCTTCCCGGCCATTCGGCGACGAGCGTCATCGACTGGGTGCTGGCGCTGCGCGCCGAGCTCGGCATCCCGCATACGCTGAAGGAGATCGGCGTCGACGAGAGCGTGCTGCCGGAGGCGGCGAAGATGGCCGAACACGATCCCTCGACCGGCGGCAATCCGGTGAAGGTGGGCGTCGCCGAATATGAAACGCTGTTCCGCCGCGCCATCGAGGGCACGGTCCGGTAGCCTGAATCGGTTTCGGAGCAGTCGCCGGCAAGCCGCTGAAGCGACTCGCGGTTTCGGCCGCGCTTCATGCGGCGGATGAAGACGCATCCCGCCGGATGAAATCGATGAAGGCGCGGAGCGGTGCCGGGACGAGGCGGCGGCCGGGATAATAGAGGAACGGGCCGGAGAAGGACTGCCACCAGTCTTCGAGCACGGGCTCCAGCGCGCCGGTCGCGAAATAGGGGCGCAGCCAGTCCTCGAAGATCATGACGATGCCGAGCCCGCGCGCCGCGGATTCGATCGCGAGATCGAACGCGGCGCCGGGCTGGATGACGAGCGGGCCGCCGACGCGCACCACCTCGATCCTGCCGTCTCGCTCGAACTCCCAGTCATGCAGGGCGCCGCTGGCGAGCCGCGCCGTGATGCAGCGATGCGCGACGAGATCCTGCGGATGCTCGGGCCAGCCGAACCGCTCCAGATAGTCGCGCGAGGCAGCGCAGGCGAAGCGCTGGCGGCGCGGGCCGATCGGCACCGCGATCATGTCCTGCGGCAGGCGCTCGTCATAGCGGATGCCGGCATCGCAGCCGACGGCGACGAGGTCGACATAGGCGTCCTCCGCGGTGATATCGAGCCGGATCTCCGGATAGGCGGCGAGGAACGGCGCGACGATCGAGGGCAGGACGAGCCGCGCCGCGCTGAACGGGACGTTCAGCCGGAGAGGCCCCGCCGGCCGGTCGCGCAGGCTGTTGACGGCATCGAGCGCCGCCTCGACCTCGCCGAGCGCGGGCTGCAGCCGCTCCATGAGACGCCGCCCGGCCTCGGTCGGCACGACGCTTCGCGTCGTCCGGTTGAAGAGCCTGAGGCCCAGCGAATCCTCGAGCCGCCGCACCGCCTCGCTGACGCCGGACGGACTGGCGCCGAGCGTCTTGGCGGCGCCGCGAAAGCCGCCTGCCCGCGCCACGGCGAGAAAGGCGGAAAGATCGCCGAGATCGGGTTTCATTGTTCGCCACTCCGCACAGCCCGTGCCGATAATGGCAGATTATCGATCAGCCGTTGAGCCCCCAGCTATCACCTGTCCTCGACAGGAGACTCCCGATGGCCCAGACATCCACATCCACAGCCGCGCCCCTCGCCTCCCCTGGTTTCATGCTCGGCGACCGCCGCGTGAAGCGCATCGGCTACGGCGCGATGCAGCTTGCCGGGCCCGGCGTGTTCGGCCCGCCGCGCGACCATGACGCGGCGCTCGCCGTGCTGCGCGCCGCGATCGAGCGCGGCGTCGACCATATCGACACCGCCGACATCTATGGCCCGCACATCACCAACCGCCTCATCAAGGAGGCGCTGCACCCCTATCCGGACACTCTCACCATCGTCACCAAGATCGGCGCGCGGCGCGGCAGCGACGGCTCGTGGAACAAGGCGGCCTCGCCGGAGGAACTCGCCGTGCAGGTCGACGAGAACCGGGCCAATCTCGGCCTCGACCGGCTGGAAGTCGTCAATCTCCGCCTGATGTTCGACACGATGGGGCCGGCCGAAGGCCCGGTCGAGGAGGCCGTCGAGGCGCTCGCCGACATGAAGCGGCGCGGCCTCGTCCGCCATATCGGCATCAGCAATGCGACGCCGGCGCAGGTCGCGGCGGCGCGGGCGATCACCGACATCGTCTGTGTGCAGAACCTCTACAACATCGCCCATCGCGGCGACGACGCGCTCATCGATGCGCTGGCGGAAGACGGCATCGCCTATGTGCCCTTCTTCCCGCTCGGCGGCTTCTCGCCGCTGCAATCGGAGGCGCTGAACGGCGTCGCCGCGCGACTCGGCGCGACGCCGATGCAGGTGGCGCTCGCCTGGCTGCTGCAGCGCGCGCCGAACATCCTGCTCATCCCCGGCACCTCGTCGATCGCCCATCTCGACGAGAATCTCGCGGCCGGGGATCTGGCGCTTCCCAAGGATGCGGTCGCCGAGCTCGACGCCATCGGCGGCGCGTCCGCCCGCTGAAGCAAGGCGAAGCGCGGGCAATTCCCGGCTTCGCGCCTTGCCGAAATTGCTCTATCCCTTTGCGGCGACGCGCCTTCCCGGTGCGCCGCCGTTTTCGTGTCCGCTCTGGGAGGAGCCGTCTTGAGCCCCGACATCATCTGCATCGGCGAGCCGATGTTCGAGCTGAACCAGCCCAAGGGCGAGGCCGTCTTCCATCCCGGCCATGGCGGCGACGCCTCCAATGCGGCGATCGCCGCGGCGCGGCAGGATGCGTCGGTCGGCATGCTCACGGCGATCGGCACCGACGCCTTCGGCGACTCGTTCATCGATCTCTGGCGCTCGGAGGGCATCGACACGAGCGCGGTCAAGCGCGACCCGAACGCGCCGACCGGCCTCTATTTCGTGACGCATGGCCCCGAAGGGCACCAGTTCTCCTATCGCCGCGCCGGATCGGCGGCGAGCCTCTTCGGCCCCGGCGAACTCCCGCTCGACTATGTCCGCGGCGCCCGCATCCTGCACGCCTCCGGCATCAGCCAGGCGATCTCGACGGCGGCGGCGGACGCGGTCTTCCTCGCCATGCACACGGTTCGGGCGGCGGGCGGGCTCGTCTCCTACGACACCAATCTCCGCGCCCGGCTCTGGCCGATCGACCGTGCGCGGGCGATCATCCACGCCTCGGCGAGCCTCGCGCATATCCTGAAGACGAGCATCGAGGACGCGACCGCGCTGACCGGGCTCACCGACCCGCTCCGGATCGCGAATTTCTATCTGCATCTCGGCGCTCGGATCGCGATCGTGACGCAAGGCGCGGCCGGCACGCTGGTCGCGACGCATGAGAAGAACCGGCAGATCGACGCGATCAAGGTGAAGCCCGTCGATGCCACGGGCGCCGGCGACACCTTCGACGGCGCGTTCCTCGCCGAATATCTCAAGCACGGCGACCCGTTCGCCGCCGCGCTCTATGCGAACGCGGCGGCCGGTCTGGCGACCGAAGGCTATGGCGCGGTGGCGCCGATGCCGCGTCGCGCCGCCGTGGAGGCGGCGCTCGGAAGGCTTTGAGGGCTCAACTGCCGCCGATGGCGGAGAGGAGCTGGGCCTCGTTGTTCTTGAACATCTTGATATAGGTCGGCGCCGGGCCGTCGGGCGGGGAGAGCGCGTCCGAGAAGAGTTCGCCGCCGACCTTCACGCCCGTCTCGCGCGCGATCTGCTCGATGAGGCGCGGATCGCTGATGTTCTCGACGAACATCGCCTGGATCTTCTCGTCCTTGATCTGGCGGACGATCTTGGCGACGTCGGCGGCGGAGACGTCGGCTTCGGTCGAGATGCCTTCCGGCGCGATGAACTGGATGTCATAGGCGGCGCCGAGATAGCCGAAGGCGTCGTGGCTGGTGACGATGCGGCGATGGCTGGCCGGAACCTTGGCGAAGGCGGCCTTGAGGTTCTGGTCGATCGCGACCAGTTCGTCCTCGAGCTTCTTGCCGTTCGCCTCGTAGTCGGCCTTGTTGGCCGGATCGGCAGCGGCGAAGCCGGCGACGATGTTCCTCACATAGAGGACGCCGTTCTTCGGATCCTGCCAGGCATGCGGATCGAGCGCATGGCCGTGGTCGTCATGCGAGAGCTCGTGCGCTTCCTCGGCATCGCCCTCCCAATCGCGCGGCTTGACGCCCTTGGAGGCGACGATCGTCTCGCCCTTGAAGCCGGAGGCCGAGACGAGGCGCGCCATCCAGTTCTCGAGCCCGAGGCCGTTCTCGACCAGGACCTTCGCCTCGGACAGCGCCTTGGCGTCGGTCGGCGACGGCTCGAAGGTATGGGCATCGCCATCCGGCCCGACCAGGGTCGTGACCGCGACATGGTTGCCGCCCACTTCCGCGGCGAGATCGCCGAGGATCGAGAAGCTCGCCACCACCTTCATCGGCTCGGCCGCGAAGGCAGGGCTGGAGAGCACCGTCGCGAGCGCGGCGGCGGTCAGGAAACGGTTTATCCGCATGGAAGTCTCCGTCGGTTGCGGAAGGATCAGCCCCTCAGATGCTGCGCACGCAGCGCCTGTCTCAGAATGCTGCCGTTCGGCCCGGCAAGGATCGACACGGCATGGATGGCGCCGGCGGCGAGGATGATCGCCGGCGAGGTCGGGAGGCCGAGATGGTAGGAAACGATCAGCCCGACCACCGACGAGACGATGCCGATGATCGCGGCCGCCACGATCTGCAGGCCGATGCCCTCGCTCCAGAAGCGACTGGAAGCCGCGGGCAGCACGATGAGCCCAACCACCATCAGCGTTCCGAGCGCGTTGAAGCCGCCGACGAGGTTGAGCACGACGAGGACCAGAAAGACGAAATGCACCGCGCCGCCGGCGCCGCCGATCGTCCGAAGGAAGCCGGGATCGAAGCACTCCGCGACGAGCAGCCGGTAGATCACCGCGAAGGCGAGGAACGTCACTGTGGCGATCGAGGCGATGAGGATCAGCGAAGCATCGTCGAGCGCGAGCACATTGCCGAACAGGACGTGCAGGAGATCGATATTGGAGCCCTTGAGCGAGACGATCAGGACGCCGAGGCCGAGCGAGACGAGATAGAAGGACGCGAAGCTCGCATCCTCCTTCAGCGGCGTCGCCCGCGAGATCGCGCCGGCGGCGAGCGCCACCGTGAGCCCGGCCACCACGCCGCCGAATGTCATGGCGAAGAGCGAGAAGCCGGAGAGGAGGAAGCCGACCGCCGCGCCAGGCAGGATGGCATGCGCCATCACGTCGCCCATCAGGCTCATGCGCCTGAGCACGAGGAAGACGCCGATCGGTGCGCCCGAGAGCGAGAGCGCGACGCAGCCGATGAGTGCACGCCGCATGAAGCCGAACTCGATGAACGGCCCCGCAACGATATCGAGAAGGGTCATGCCGCGGGACGCTCGCAAGCTTCGGCATCGTCGTCGAAGGCCTCAGTGAGGCGGCGGGAGCGGTCGATATTGGCCTCCGTCAGCACATCCGCCGTCGGCCCCCAGGCGATCGGATCGCGGGCGATCAGAAGAGTCTCCGGAATTGAGCGGCGGACGGCTTCCATGTCGTGCAGCACGGCGATGATCGTGCGCCCCTCCCGATGCCAGCGGCCGACCAGCGCCAGCAGCGCCTCGGCTGTGCGCGCATCGATGGCGGCGAAGGGTTCGTCGAGCAGGATCAGCCGCGAATCCTGCAAGAGCAGGCGGGCGAACAGCGCGCGCTGGAACTGGCCGCCGGAAAGGCTGCCGACCGTTCGGTTCTCGAAGCCGGAGAGGCCGACGGCGTCGAGCGCCGCCTCGGCCCGCGCCAGCATGGCACCGCTGATGCGGCCGAAGGCGCCGGACTGGCGCCAGAGGCCCATCGCCGCGAGATCGAGCACCCGCATCGGGAAGCCGCGGTCGAGCGCGGCCTGCTGCGGCAGATAGCCGATCTCGGTGCGGCGGATGCCGTCGACCTCGATGGTGCCGCTGTCGGGCCGGATCAGCCCGACGATCCCCTTGAGGAGCGTCGACTTGCCGGCGCCGTTCGGGCCGACCACGGCGGTGAAGGAGCCCGGCGCGAAGCGGCCGGAGAGATGATGCACGGCCGGATGGCGCCGATAGGAGAGCGTCAGGTCGCGGCAGAGGATCGAGGGTGCGGCCATGATTTCAGGTGAGCGCCCAGACGACGCCGATCCAGACGAGACCGCTGAGGACGACGGCGAGCGCCAGCCGGTCGAGCGCCGAGGCGAGGAAGGGGGAAAAGCTGCCCGCCGACACGCGCGCGTCATGGGCGTCGTGATCATGCGCCCCGTGATCATGCGTCGCGCCGTGATGCGCGCCGGCGTCGTGATGCGCGGCGGTGTGGCGATGTCCGTGATGCCCCGCGGACGGCACAGCAAGGGCGCCGGCTTCGCTGTCGATGGTCAAGAGGGCTCACTCCGGATCGCGGCTGTTGGCGATGTTATGTTATATCATTTCACAAAGCGCAAGCGGCTTCGTTCGAAGGCGGGGCACCAAGTCTGGAATTGGAACAATTTCAAAGAGTTGGATATTCTTGACTTCGCCTCTCGCGAGGGTGAAACGTGCGCGAAACCGCAGAGGCGGTCGATCGAAGGAGACGGGACTGATGATCGGAAAGACGTTCCTCGCCGCTGTCGCGGCAGTGGCGATCATGGCTGCCATGCCGGCGCGCGCGGCGGACGGCCCGACGGCCGAGGCGGTCCTCAAGACCTATGCCGACATCGCCGCCGCGAAATATGCCGATGCCGTCACCGGCGCCAAGGCGCTCGACACCGCCATCGACGCGCTGATCGCCAGCCCGACGCCGGAGACGCTGGCCGCCGCCCGCGCCGCATGGAAGGCGGCGCGCCCGGCCTATATGGAGACCGAGGGCTACCGCTTCGGCAATCCGATCGTCGATGACTGGGAGGGCAAGGTGAATGCCTGGCCGCTCGACGAGGGCCTGATCGACTATGTCGATGCCAAGAGCTATGGCGACGCCTCGGATTCGAACCCGCTCTACACGGCCAATGTGATCGCCAACAAGGAAATCCAGATCGGGCCGGACAAGGTCGACGCGACGGTGATCAATGCCGACCTGCTGCGCAAGCTGCAGGAAGCGGGCGATGTCGAGACCAATGTCGCGACCGGCTATCACGCGATCGAGTTCCTGCTCTGGGGCCAGGACCTGAACGGCACCGGCCCCGGCGCCGGCAACCGCCCGGCGAGCGACTACGACACCAAGAACTGCAGCAACGGCAATTGCGACCGCCGCGCCGCCTATTTGAAGGCCGCGACCGAGCTGCTGATCTCGGACCTGACCGAGATGGCCGACGACTGGAAGGACGATGGCGAGGCGCGCAAGGAGCTCGCCGCCAAGGGCGCCGATGGCGGCCTCGTGACCATCCTCACCGGCCTCGGCTCGCTCTCCTATGGCGAGCTCGCCGGCGAGCGCATGAAGCTCGGCCTGCTGCTGCACGATCCGGAGGAGGAGCATGACTGCTTCTCCGACGACACGGCGGACAGCCATTATTACGACCAGGCCGGCATGGTCTCGATCTGGCAGGCGAAATACACGCGCGCCGACGGCACCGTGATCGAGGGCGCCAGCATCCGCGACTATGCCGCCGCCCGCAACGCCGACGCCGCCAAGCGCGTCGACGATGCGCTCGCCGCGACCACCGCCAAGATGCAGGTCATGAAGGACACGTCCGATGGCGGCGAGGCCTATGACCAGATGATCGGCGCCGGCAACGACAAGGGCAACAAGATCGTCCAGGACGCGATCGACGGCCTGGTCGCGCAGACCCGCGCCATCGAGGGCGTGGTGGCGGCGCTCGGCCTCAAGATCGAGGTCGAGGGCTCCGACAGCCTCGACAATCCCGACGCCGTGACGGCGGAGTAAAGGGGCGAGACGCCGCATCGACCGCAGCGCGGCCGACGCCTAGTTAAGACCCGGCCGCCCCGCGCGGCCGGGTTTCGGGACTTCAGTCCATCATGCTCAGCCGCCGTTCCTTCCTCGCCGGCACCGCCGCGCTCACCGGCGCGGCCCTGTTCGGACGCCCGGCCACCGCGCCGGCCGATGCCCGTGCGCTGCCGCCGCCGCTGCCGCCCGGGCCGGCCGGAATCGTGAAGCTCGATCTCACCGCCGCCGAATGCGCGCTCGCACTCCCCTGCTCCAACGGCAAGGCCCTGCCGCTCTGGACCTTCACGGACAGCGCGCTGCCGCCGGTGGTGCGCGTCAAGCTCGGCGAGCGGCTCGACACCCATCTCGTCAACGGCCTGACGCGTCCGGGCGAGCATGTCTCGGTGCACTGGCACGGCATCCGCCTGCCGAATGCCGAGGACGGCGTGCCCTATCTGGTGCAGAAGCCGGTCGAGCCCGGCGAGAGCTACGACTACTCCTTCGTTCCGCCCGATCCCGGCACCTTCTTCTTCCACACCCATTGCAACACGGTCGAGCAGCTCGGCCGCGGCCTGATGGGGGTGCTGATCGTCGAGGGCGACGAGGTCGAGCCCTATGACGCCGAGCGCGTGCTCGCCATCCGCGACTGGCGGCTGAACGAGGCCCGCGACGGCTTCCTGCCGTTCCTGACGCTGGAGGGCGCCGGGAGAGCCGGCACCTTCGGCACGGTCAGAAGCGTCAACGGCGCCGAAATGCCGGCGATCGACGTGCCGGCATCGGCCGATGTGCGGCTGCGCATCCTCAATGTCGATCCGACGCGGATCATGGAATTCGGCATCGAGGGCGCCGAGGCCGCGGTGGTGGCCATCGACGGCCTCGCCTGCCCGCCCTTCCCGCTCCGCTCGTGGAAGATGGGGCCGGCGATGCGCATCGACGTCATCGTGCGGTCGCCTGAGGACGGCGGCAGCGCCACGGTGCTCGACTATTTCGCCGCGAAGCCGGTGCCGCTCGCCCATCTCGTCGCACGCGGACCGGCGGTGAGGAGCGGCGCGTTCGCGCCGGCCCCGCTCGCCGCCGCGCGCATCGCCCCGCCCGATCTCTCCGCCGCCGAGCCGCAGCTCTTCACCTTCTCCGCGACGGCGACCGCCGCGGCGGTGCAGGCGGCGGCCGGCGAGGATGGCGGCTTCATCGGGCCGCTCTGCCTCTCCGCCGCGAGCCTCTGGTCCATCAACAAGCAATCCTGGCCGGGCAGCGGCATGGACCGCCTGCCGCCGCCGATCGCCCGCTTCGAGCGCGGCCGCAGCTACCGGGTGACGCTGAAGAACGTGACGCCCCGCATGCACCCCATCCATGTGCACGGCCACAGCTTCACGGTGCTGAAGTCGAACAAGCGCGACCTGCCGCCTCATCTCGCCGATACGGTGCTGCTGCTGCCGAACGAGGTGATCGAGGTCGCCTTCGTCGCCGACAATCCCGGCCGCTGGATGATGCATTGCCATGTCATCGAGCATCAGGAGACCGGCATGATGGCGTGGTTCGAGGTCGCGTGAGCATGCGCCGCCTCGCCCTCGTGCTGGCGGCAGCGGCGGCACTACCGGCGCTCGCGCTCGCCGACGGGCTGGAGCGGGCGGCGGGCAAGGCGCTGTTCGACCGGCTC
>CAWZZK010000023.1:0-18777 GCA_963966455.1 Kaistia sp.
TGGCCGATCTCATGCAGGCCGGCGCCAAGGTGCTGCGCCGCGAGCAGGTGATGGAGGGCGTGGCCGACATCATCCACGAGATCCAGGTCGAGGCGACCTTTCCCGACGGCACCAAGCTCGTCACCGTCCACGCGCCGATCCGCTGAGGCCCGCCATGATCCCAGGCGAGATCATCACCGGCCATGACGACATCGAGCTCAATGCCGGCCTTGTGACCGTCACGCTCGACGTCTCCAACACCGGCGACCGGCCGATCCAGGTCGGCAGCCACTACCATTTCTTCGAGACCAACAACGCGCTCGCCTTCGATCGGGACAAGGCGCGCGGCATGCGCCTCGACATCGCGGCCGGCACGGCGGTTCGCTTCGAGCCCGGCCAGACGCGCACGGTGACCCTCGTGCCCTATGGCGGCACGCGCACCGTCTACGGCTTCCAGCAGAAGATCATGGGCCCCCTGGGCTGACGGAGACGGTTCATGGCCAAGATTTCCCGCCACGCCTATGCTCACATGTTCGGGCCGACCGTCGGCGACAAGGTCCGCCTCGCCGACACCGATCTCGTCATCGAGGTCGAGCGCGACCTCACCACCTATGGCGAAGAAGTGAAATTCGGCGGCGGCAAGGTGATCCGCGACGGCATGGGTCAGAGCCAGGTGACGCGGGCCGGCGGCGCCGTCGATACCGTCTTCACCAATGCGCTGATCCTCGACCACTGGGGAATCATCAAGGCCGACGTCGCGCTCAAGGACGGCCGCATCGCCGCCATCGGCAAGGCGGGCAATCCTGACGTGCAGTCGGGCGTCGACATCATCATCGGACCCGGCACCGAGGTGATCGCGGCCGAGGGCAAGATCCTCACCGCCGGCGGCATCGACAGCCATATCCACTTCATCTGCCCGCAGCAGATCGAGGAAGCGCTGATGTCGGGCGTCACCACCATGGTCGGCGGCGGCACCGGCCCCGCCCATGGCACGCTCGCCACCACCTGCACGCCCGGCCCCTGGCACATCGCCCGCATGATCCAGGCGATGGACGCCTTCCCGATGAACATCGCCATCGCCGCCAAGGGCAATGCCTCGCGGCCCGAGGCGCTGGTCGAGATGATCGAGGCCGGCGCCTCGTCGATGAAGCTGCACGAGGACTGGGGCACGACGCCGGCGGCGATCGACTGCTGCCTGTCGGTCGCCGACGATCACGACGTGCAGGTGATGATCCACACCGATACGCTGAACGAGTCGGGCTTCGTCGAGGACACGATCGCCGCCTTCAAGGGCCGCACCATCCACGCCTTCCACACCGAGGGCGCCGGCGGCGGCCATGCGCCGGACATCATCCGCGTCGTCGGCTTACCCAACGTCATCCCGTCCTCGACCAATCCGACGCGGCCCTATACGCGCAACACGCTCGAAGAGCATCTCGACATGCTCATGGTCTGCCACCACCTCGATCCGTCGATCCCCGAGGACGTGGCCTTCGCCGAGAGCCGCATCCGCAAGGAGACGATCGCCGCCGAGGACATCCTGCACGATCTCGGCGCCTTCTCGATCATGTCCTCGGACAGCCAGGCCATGGGCCGTGTCGGCGAAGTGCCGCTCCGGACCTGGCAGACGGCGCACAAGATGAAGGTGCAGCGCGGCCGCCTCGCCTCGGAGACGGGCGACAACGACAACGAGCGCGTGAAGCGCTACATCGCCAAATACACGATCAACCCGGCCATCGCGCAGGGCCTCGCCCGCGAGATCGGCTCGATCGAGGTCGGCAAGCGCGCCGATCTCGTGCTCTGGTCTCCCGCCTTCTTCGGCGTGAAGCCCGACTATGTGCTGCTCGGCGGCATGATCGCGGCGGCGCCGATGGGCGACCCGAACGCCTCGATCCCGACGCCGCAGCCGGTGCATTACCGGCCGATGTTCGGCGCCTTCGGCAAGGCGCTGACGGCGTCCTCGGTGACCTTCGTCTCCAAGGCGGCGGTGGCGAACGGCCTGCGCGACAGGCTCGGCGTCGCCAAGGACCTCGTCGCGGTCGAGAACACGCGCGGCGGCATCGGCAAGGCGGCGATGATCCGCAACAATGCGACGCCGAATATCGAGGTCGATCCCGAGACCTACGAGGTGCGGGCCGACGGCGAACTCCTCACCTGCGAGCCCGCCGACGTGCTGCCGATGGCCCAGCGCTACTTCCTGTTCTAGATTGGGACGATGAGCACGACCAAAGCTCCGGCCAAGCCCGCTCCGACCCATGAGGAGGATTTCTACGCCTGGACGCAGGATCAGGCGGAGAAATTGCGCGCGCGGCGCCATAACGAACTGGACTGGGACAACCTCGCCGAGGAGATGGAGAGCTTGGGAGGATCCCAGAAGTCAGAGATCAGAAGCCGCCTCCGCGTCCTCTTGCAGCACTTGCTCAAATGGCAGTACCAGCCCGAAAAGCGCTGTCATTCCTGGCAGTCGTCGATCGGCGAACAGCGGATCCACATCGAGGGTGTCGTCGCCGACAGCCCGAGCCTCGCGCGCTTTCCCGACGAAGCGATGGACTGGGCCTATCTGCGAGCCAGAAGGGCGGCCGCAGACGAGACCGGATTGCCGATCGAGACGTTCCCGGCGGCCTGCCCCTACCCGGTCTCCGACGCGCTCGACCTGAACTTCATGCCCGGCAGGCCCTGGCATCCCGACGATCTCTCCGGAGACTGACATGATCCGCGCCGTCTCCGTCTATCCCGCCGGCCTGTGGTCCAAGGCGGCCTCCGACACCGTCATCCTCGATTTCGACGCCCGCCATCGCCGGCGCGTCGCGATGTCGGCGAAGGGCGGCACGTCCTTCCTGCTCGACCTGCCGGACGCGGTGGCGCTCCGCCATGGCGACGGGCTGCTGCTCGAGGACGGGCGCATCGTCGCCGTCGAGGCGGCGCCGGAGGCGCTGGCCGAGGTCACGGCGCGCGACGCCGCCCATCTCGTGCGGGTCGCCTGGCATCTCGGCAACCGCCATCTGCCGACCGAACTCCTCGGCGAAAAGCTCCGCATCCGCCGCGACCATGTCATCGAGACCATGCTGGAGGGGCTCGGCGCCACGGTCACGCCGGTCGAGGCGGCGTTCAACCCGGAGGGCGGCGCCTATGGCCACGGACGCGTCCATGGCCATGATCACGGCCATGATCATGGACACGATCACGCCGAAGACCATGACCACGGGCACGGCCATGAGGATCACGGCCACCGGCATGAGCATGACCACGATCATCACGATCACGACCATCATTACGATCATCACCACGGGCACGACAATCACCATGGTCATGGCCATCGGCGGGATCACCCGTGACGGGGCGCGCGGCTGAGGGGGCCGACCGGGTCGATCCGGCGGCGCTGCACCGCCTGCTCGCCTGGCTGTCGCCCTCCTTTCCGGTCGGCGCCTTCAGCTACAGCCACGGCCTCGAATGGGCGATCGAGGACGGGACAGTGCGCGACGCGCCGGGTCTCGAAGCCTGGATCGCCGATATCCTCCTGCATGGCGCCGGCCGCTCCGACGCGATCCTCTTCGCCCATGCCGCGGACGCGATCGACGATCCGGAGCGCCTCGCCGAGGTGGCGGAACTCGCGGCCGCGCTGGCGCCGGGCGCCGAACGGCGGCTCGAATCGCTCGCGCAGGGACGCGCCTTCATGATCGCGGTGACCGCCGCCTGGCCGAATGGCGCGCTTGCAAGGGCTGCGGAATGGCTCGCCGGCGACGAGGGTCCGGCCTATCCGGTCGCGGTCGCCGTGGCCGCGGCGGCGCATGGCGTGCCGCGCCGGCCGGCCGCCGAGGCCTATCTGCACGCCTTCGCCGCCAATATCGTCTCGGCCGGCCTCCGCGCCGTGCCGCTCGGCCAGACCGACGGGCAGAAGATCATCGCCCGCCTGTCGCCGGTGGTCACCCGCGCGGTGGAGCGGGCAGAAGGCCTGCCGCTCGATGCGGTCGGCGGCGCCGTCTTCCGTGCCGACATCGCCAGCATGAAACACGAAACGCAGTATACGAGGCTGTTCCGCTCATGACCCGCTCCCCCAACGGCCCCCTGCGCGTCGGCGTCGGCGGCCCCGTCGGCTCCGGCAAGACCGCGCTCATGGACGCGCTCTGCAAGAAGCTGCGCGACCGCTACGACATCGCGGCGATCACCAACGACATCTATACGAAGGAGGATGCCGAGTTCCTGACGCGCTCCGGCGCGCTGGCGGCCGACCGCATCCTCGGCGTCGAGACGGGCGGCTGCCCGCATACCGCCATCCGCGAGGACGCCTCGATCAACCTCGCCGCCGTTGCCGATTTGAACCGCCGCTTCCCCCGCCTCGACGTGATCCTGATCGAATCCGGCGGCGACAATCTCGCGGCGACCTTCTCGCCGGAACTCGCCGACATCACGATCTACGTCATCGACGTCTCGGCGGGCGACAAGATCCCGCGGAAGGGCGGCCCCGGCATCACCCGCTCCGACCTCCTCGTCATCAACAAGATCGACCTCGCGCCGATGGTGGGCGCCTCGCTGGAGGTGATGGACCGCGATTCGAAGAAGATGCGCGGCCAGCGGCCCTTCGTCTTCACCAATGTGCGCGCCGGGCAGAATGTCGACGAGGTCGTCGCCTTCATCGAGCGCGCCGGCGGGCTGCAAGCGGTGGCGTGATTTTCTGCTGCAGTGCAGCTAGAGTGTCTCTTTAGGACGCTCCGGAGTGCCCGATGCCGATCATCAACCGCCTCGCCGAGTTCCAGCAGGACATCGTCGCCTGGCGGCATGACCTGCACCGCCATCCGGAACTGCTCTACGAGGTGCATCGCACCGCCGCGACCGTCGCCGGCCTCTTGCGCGATTTCGGCGTCGACGCTGTCGAGACCGGGATCGGGCGGACGGGCGTCGTCGGGGTCATCAAGGGCGCCAAGGGCGAGGGCCGCGTCATCGGCCTCCGCGCCGACATGGACGCGCTGCCGATCCTGGAAACGACCGGCAAGGACTATGCCTCGACCGAGCCCGGAAAGATGCATGCCTGCGGCCATGACGGCCACACGGCGATGCTGCTCGGCGCCGCCCGCTATCTCGCCGAGACGCGCAATTTTGCCGGCACGGCCGTGGTCATCTTCCAGCCGGCGGAGGAAGGCGGCGGCGGCGGCCGCGCGATGGTCGAGGACGGGCTGATGGAGCGCTTCGGCATCGACGAGGTCTATGGGCTGCACAACATGCCCGGCCTCGACATCGGACGTTTCGCCATTCGCCCCGGCCCGATCATGGCCGCGACCGACGAGTTCTCGATCGAGATCACCGGCCATGGCGGCCATGCCGCGAAGCCGCATGTCACCGTCGACCCGATCGTCATCGGCGCGCAGCTCGTCACGGCCCTGCAGGCCATCGTCTCGCGCGGCGTCGACCCGATCGAATCCGTCGTCGTGTCGGTGACCCGCTTCAATGCCGGCCACGCCCACAACATCATTCCCGGCTCGGCGCGGCTCGGCGGCACGGTGCGGACGCTGAAGGCGGAGCTGCGCGATTTCGCCGAGGAGCGGATCATGCGCATCGCCTCCGGCATCGCGCTCGCGACCGGCGCCACCATCGCCGTCGACTATGACCGCAACTATCCGGTGACGGTGAACCACGCCGCGCAGACCGATTTCGCGGCCATGATCGCCGGCGAGGTGGCGGGCGCGGCCAATGTCGACACCGATGTCGCGCCGATGATGGGCGGCGAGGACTTCTCCTATATGCTGGAGAAGCGGCCCGGCGCCTTCATCTTCCTCGGCAATGGCGACACGGCCGGCCTGCACAATTCCGATTACGACTTCAACGACGAGGCGATCCCCGTCGGCTCGTCCTATCTGGCGCGGCTGGTCGAGCGGGCGCTCGACCCGGCCTGAGGCGGCGCGGCCGCCGTTTCCGGCAGCGCATAGGCAACGACGAAATCGCCCGGGCTCGTTCCGAGGCTGCCATGGCCGCCCGCTGCGATCACGACATATTGCCGGCCGCTCTTCGGCGAACGGAACGTCATCGGCGTCGCCTGGCCGCCGGCCGGGAGACGGCTCCGCCAGAGTTCGCGGCCGGTCGTGACGGCGAAGCTGCGCAGCATGTCGCCGGTGGTCGCTTCGAGGAAGGCGACGCCGCCGGCGGTCACCATCGGTCCGCCCAGGCCCGGCACGCCGACGGGACGAGAGAGCGGCATGGGAAGATCGGCGGCGAGGCGCGCGGTTCCGACGCGCCGCTGCCAGGCGATGGTGCCGCGCCGCAGATCGATGCCGGCGACGAGGCCCCAGGGCGGCGCCTGGCAGGGAAAGCGAAACGGCGCGGGCGAAAGCAGCGGCGCAACCTGCGCCGAGTACGGGGTGCCATACATCGGGTAGTGCCTCTGCCGCGGCCCATGCTCCGGCGCCGCAACGAGTTGCTGGCGGAAGGCGAGATGGTTGGGCGAGGCAATGGCGATCTGGCGGATCGGATCGATCGCGATCCCGCCCCAGCTGAACACGCCGGCCGGACCCGGATAGAGCAGCGACGCATCGGTCCGCGGCGGGGTGAAGCTGCCGTCATAGCGCAGGCTGCGGAAGCGGATGCGGCACATGATCTGGTCGAGGACGACGACGCCCCACATGTCGCGTTCGGTGAGCGGTGGCGGCTGGAGGCTGAGCGCGGAGAAGGGCTGGGTCGGGGCCGTGAAGTCGGGCGGCAACGCCCCCTGCGGCACGGGGCGCTCGGCTACCGGAACGATCGGCTCGCCGCTGCGCCGATCGAGCACATAGATGTCGCCGGTCTTGGTCGAGGCGACGAGCGCCGGAATGCGCCCCGCAGGCATGTCGAGATCGACGAGGCTCGGCTGCCCGCCGATATCCATGTCCCAGAGATCGTGATGGACCGCCTGAAAGACCCAGCGCGGCCGCCCGGTGGCGAGCTCGAGCGCGAGGATCGAGGTGCCATAGCGCTCCGAGCCGGCCGAGCGGTCCGGGCCGTAAAGGTCGGGCGTCGCGCTGCCCATCGGGAAATAGCCGAGCCCGAGCGTCTCGTCGGCACTGGCCGGCCCCCAGCTGTTGGGACCATTGCCCGAAAAGGGCCGGCCGGGCGTGGGCAGGTCTGTCCGGCCAGGATCGCCGGCATCGAAGGCCCAGCGCAAGGCGCCGCTGATGGCGTCATAGGCGCGGATGACACCCGAAGGCTCGCGCGTCGAGACATTGTCCGTGACGCGGCCGCCCACGATGACGAGACCGTTCGCCACGAGCGGCGGCGAGGAGACGAAATAGCGGCCGCGATCGCGGGTCGGATCGGCCATGCCGGCCCAGAGGTCGACGGCGCCGTGGGCACCGAAGCCGCGACAGGGCCGCCCATCCTGCGCATCGAGCGCGAAGAGGCGCCCATCCACCGCCGGCAGATAGATGCGCTCGCGGCACGCACTATCCTGGCTTCGGCCGGTATCGAGATAGGACACGCCGCGGCAGATCAGCCGGCTCACGCCGGTCGGATCCGGGTCGGGGTCGAAGCGCCAGACCTCGCGGCCCGTATCGGCATCGAGCGCGATCGCCGCGCTGCGCGCCGTGCAGAGATAGAGCCGGTCGCCGATGGCGAGCGGCGTCGCCTCCAGACTGTGACGGCGGGCCTCCTCGCCCGGCTTCGGCAGATCGCCGGTGCGATAGGTCCAGGCAAGGTCCAGATCGCCGATATTGGCAGGCGTGATATCGGCGAGCGGACTGTAGCGGTCGCCGGCGAGCGTCCGGCCATAGGCGGGCCAGCCGGCGCCCTCACCCGCAACCCGCGCAGCGGGTCCTGTCAGGCTCTCGGGCAGGTTGGCCCCGGCCGCATCGCTGGAACGGCTCGCCGCGAGCGCTCCGGCTCCGGCCGATACGGCCAGGGCCAAAGCCAGGATCGTCCGACCCGCCCCGCCGCCCCGCCATGACGCGCCGAGCACCGCGAGGCCGAACAGCGCGATCAGTCCGAGCCGCGCCGCGAGGCCGAAGGGCTCGAGGCCGGTCTCGATGAGCGCGAAGACGAGCGTTCCGACGAGAACGAGGCCGTGGATCAGCGGCGCGGCGTGCGACCGCCGGGCCACGAGGATGCCCGTAAGAACGAGGCCGAGCCCTGCCGGGAGGTAGTAGAGCGAGCCGCCGAGCGCGGCGAGCCAGCCGCCGAGAAGCGCCATCGCGCCGCCGAAAGCGACAAGGCCTGCGCCGAGAAGGGCGCAGGCGATCCGGGTCCAGCGCCGTTCCCCCAACGCTTCACCGCTCCCGCAGCAGGCCGCCCTCCCCGATCGCGGCGGCTCTGCTGCGGCAGGACGCTATCACGAGCGCGCGGCGATGTCCCGCGAGCGCTCGGCCACATCCTCGGCCCGCGTGCGCCACAGCGAGACGATCACGCCGCCACCGAGCAGGCCGACCGTGAGGCCGAGCGAGACGAGCGAATCCACCGGTCCGATCAGATGCGACCAGTAAATCTTCGCGCCGACGACGATCAGCACCAGCGCCAGGGCATATTTCAGGTAATGGAAGCGGTGCACCGCGGCGGCGAGCGCGAAATAGAGAGCGCGCAGGCCGAGGATCGCGAAGATGTTGCTCGTATAGACGATGAACGGATCCTGCGTGATGGCGAACACCGCCGGCACGCTGTCGACCGCGAAGACGATGTCGATGATCTCGATCGTCACCAGCGCCAGGAAGAGCGGCGTCGCGGTCCAGACGATCCGGCCGGTGCGCTGGCTCGGCGCCTTCACGAAGAAGCGATGGCCGTGCAATTCGTTGGTGACCGGAATGAACTTCCGCACCAGGCGCACGACGCGGTTCTTCTCGATGTCCGGCTCCTCGTCGCCGGCCATGAGCATCTTGATGCCGGTGAGCACCAGGAAGGCGCCGAAGACATAGAGAATCCAGCCGAACTGGCTGATAAGCGCCGCGCCGAGGCCGATCATGATCGCGCGCAGCACGACGACGCCGACGATGCCCCAGAACAGCACGCGATGCTGATAGGCGCGCGGCACCGCGAAGGCGGTGAAGATCAGCGAGATGACGAAGATGTTGTCGAGCGCGAGGCTCTTCTCGACGACGAAGCCGGTCAGATACTCCATGCCGGACTTCGGCCCCATCGACCACCAGACATAGCCGCCGAAGACCAGCGCGATGGCGATGTAGAGGGCGGAGAATGCGAGGCTGCGGCGGATGCCGATCTCATGGTCGCCCTTGTTGGCGAAGCCGAGATCGAAGGCGAGCAGCGCGACGATGATGACGAGGAAGGCGAGCCAGACAGCAACGGACTGGCCGAGAAAATCGGAGAAAAGGAATGCTGATAGGGCTTCCATGAACGAGCCGCAGGTCGCCGTGCCTCATGGCCAAAGGGTCCGACATCGCGGTGGGCGACACACCGCCAGAGGGGCCCGGACCCCGCTCGTTGGCGGAAACATGGCGGCGCCCAAGAGGGCTTTCAAGAGGCCCCTCACGGCCATTTTCACTCGACAGCCATCGTATTCTGGTGCAACGAAACTATCTTCCCGGTCGCGGCCCGCACCACCGGCCGCCGAGATGGTCCCCACGGGAACCCTGTTCGTCACGCGAGGTCTCCATGCCTGCCTATCGCTCCCGCACCACCACCCACGGCCGCAACATGGCCGGCGCCCGCGGCCTCTGGCGCGCGACGGGCATGAAGGACGGCGATTTCGGCAAGCCGATCATTGCGGTGGTGAATTCGTTCACGCAGTTCGTGCCCGGCCATGTGCATCTGAAGGATCTCGGTCAGCTCGTCGCGCGCGAGATCGAGCAGGCGGGCGGCGTCGCCAAGGAGTTCAACACGATCGCCGTCGACGACGGCATCGCGATGGGCCATGACGGCATGCTCTATTCGCTGCCCTCGCGCGAGATCATCGCCGACAGCGTCGAATACATGGTCAACGCGCATTGCGCCGACGCCATGGTCTGCATCTCCAATTGCGACAAGATCACGCCCGGCATGCTGATGGCGGCGCTCAGGCTCAACATCCCCGCCGTCTTCGTCTCCGGCGGGCCGATGGAAGCGGGCAAGGTCGTGATGCACGGCAAGAAGGTAGCGCTCGACCTCGTCGACGCGATGGTCGCCGCCGCCGACGAGCGCACCTCGGACGAGGACGTCGCCACGATCGAGCGCGCCGCCTGCCCGACCTGCGGCTCCTGCTCCGGCATGTTCACGGCCAACTCGATGAACTGCCTGACCGAGGCGCTCGGCCTGTCGCTGCCCGGCAACGGCTCGACGCTCGCCACCCATTCAGACCGCAAGCGCCTCTTCGTCGAGGCCGGCCATCTCATCGTCGATCTCGCCCGCCGCTATTACGAGCAGGAGGACGAGAGCGTGCTGCCGCGCAATGTCGCCGGCTTCGGCGCCTTCGAGAACGCGATGACGCTCGACATCGCGATGGGCGGCTCGACCAACACCGTGCTGCATATCCTCGCCGCCGCTCATGAGGCGGGCCTCGATTTCGGCCTCGACGACATCGATCGCCTGTCGCGCCGCGTGCCGGTCCTCTCCAAGGTCGCTCCGGCCAAGCAGGACGTCCATATGGAGGATGTCCACCGCGCCGGCGGCATCATGGCGATTCTCGGCGAACTGGCGCGCGGCGACCTGCTCAATCTCGACATGCCGACCGTCCATTCGGCGACGCTCGGCGAGGCCATCCAGCGCTGGGATATCCGCCAGACCAATTCGGAGAGCGTGCGCGAATTCTTCCGCGCCGCGCCGGGCGGCGTGCCGACGCAGGTCGCCTTCAGCCAGTCCTCGCGCTGGGAAGAGCTCGATATCGACCGCGAGGCCGGCGCCATCCGCGACATCCCCCATGCCTTCTCCAAGGATGGCGGCCTCGCGGTGCTGAAGGGCAATCTCGCGCCGAACGGCGCCGTCGTGAAGACGGCGGGCGTCGACGAGTCGATCCTGAAATTCACCGGCCCGGCCGTGATCTTCGAGAGCCAGGACGATGCCGTTCACGGCATCCTCAACAAGAAGGTCAAGGAAGGCGACGTCGTCGTCATCCGCTACGAGGGTCCGAAGGGCGGCCCCGGCATGCAGGAGATGCTCTATCCAACGAGCTACCTGAAGTCGCGCGGCCTCGGCAAGGCCTGCGCGCTCGTCACCGACGGCCGCTTCTCGGGCGGCACCTCGGGCCTCTCCATCGGCCATGTCGCGCCGGAAGCCGCCTCGGGCGGCGCCATCGCCCTGGTCGAGCCGGGCGACATGATCGAGATCGACATCCCCAACCGCACGATGCGGATCGTGATCTCCGACGAGGAACTGGCTCGCCGCCGCGCCGCGATGGACGCCAAGGGCAAGGCCGGCTGGAAGCCCGCCGCGCCGCGCAAGCGCGCCGTCTCGACGGCTCTGCGCGCCTATGCCGCCATGGCGACCAGCGCCGACCGCGGCGCCGTCCGCGACGTCACGCAGATCGAATAGGTTCGAGCTCGAAGACAGAAAGACAGGGGCGCGGCTTCGACGGCCGCGCCCCTTTTCTATTTCATTGAAGTCTCAGAGCGGCCGGGCCTCGGCGCCGTGCTCGCGCAGCAGCGCCGCCTTCAGCTTCTCCATGGCGCGGCTCTCGATCTGGCGGACGCGCTCCTTGGAGATGCCGAGCGCGGCGCCCAGTTCCTCCAGCGTCGCGCTTTCCTCGCTGAGGCGCCGCGCCTTGAGAATGCGGACCTCGCGCGGGTTGAGCGCGCCCATCGCCTCATGCAGCCACAAGGACCAGCGGGCGCCGTCGATCGCCTCGCCGACCCGCTCGTCGGGCAGCGGCGTGTCATCGACGAGGAAGTCCTGCCGGTCGGATGCCGAGGCGTCGCCCTCGCCGACCGGCGCGTTGAGCGAGGTGTCGGAGCCCGACAAGCGCGCATCCATCATCGCGACATCATCCGTCGAGACGCCGATGGTCGTCGCGATCTGCTGGTAGATCTCGCGGTTGCTGACGCCCTCCTGGGTCCGCGCGAGCCGGGCGCGCAGGCGGCGGAGATTGAAGAACAGCGCCTTCTGCGTCGAGGAGGTGCCGCCGCGGACGATCGACCAATTGCGCAGCACATAGTCCTGGATCGCGGCGCGGATCCACCAGGTGGCATAGGTCGAGAAGCGGATGTCGCGCTCCGGCTCGAAGCGGGCGGCCGCCTCGAGCAGGCCGACATTGCCTTCCTGGATGAGATCGTTCATCGGCAGGCCGAAATGCCGGAAGCGGGCGGCGATGGCGATCACGAGGCGCATATGCGACTGCGTCAGCTGGTGCAGCGCCGCCGCATCGCTCTCGCCGCGCCATTTCTCGGCGAGCGACTTCTCTTGCCCGCGTTCGAGATAAGGGGCCTGCATGGCCGCCCGCACGAACTGACGGCCGGAATTCGTCGACATCGCCATGGCGCTGCTCCCGTCCTTGGATCCTCTTGCTGTCTTTCGTCATACGGACGGGATCGTAGGTTGGTTGCCCCGGATGCGCACAAATCGGCGTGATGAGGGTCTTGAAAAAGCGAACGCCCGACCTTGCGGCCGGGCGCTCTGCATTATTGACGTCAGCCGTGCGGGGATGCGCGACTGTGCGGCTCAGGCCGCCTCGTCATGCGTCTCGTCGTGATCGTCCTCGGGCTCGGCCTCGCCGGTCGCGTCTTCGGCCTTGGCGCCGCGGCGCGGGCTCTTGGCGAGGTTCTGCTCGATCTGGCGCACGGCCTCGGTCTCGGAGATCTCGCTCACCGCAGCGATCTCGCGCGACATGCGGTCGAGGGCGGCCTCGTAGAGCTGGCGCTCGGAATAGGACTGCTCCGGCTGGCTCTCGGAGCGGAACAGGTCGCGCACCACCTCGGAAATCGCGATGAGATCGCCCGAATTGATCTTGGCCTCGTATTCCTGGGCGCGGCGGCTCCACATCGTGCGCTTGACGCGCGCGCGGCCGCGGATCGTCTCGAGCGCCTTCTTGACCGTCGCGGGATCCGAGAGCTTGCGCATGCCGACAGCCGTCGCCTTGGCGACCGGGACGCGCAGCTTCATCTTGTCCTTCTCGAAGGCGATGACGAACAGTTCGAGCTTCATGCCGGCCACTTCCTGTTCCTCGAGACCGACGATCTCGCCGACGCCATGCGCCGGATAGACGATGCGTTCGCTCGTCTTGAAATCGGAACGATGAGTGGTCTTCTTGATTGCGGCCATACTCGTCTCAACTCCTTGCGGTTACGGTCCCGGCTCGCCAGACCGGAGGCCGGGCCGGGCGCACCCGCGCCAGGCCCATCGCTCCATGCGACCGGGCGGCTGCCGGGAAAGCGTGTCCCGGCGGCGAACCACCCGGATCCGCCTCTCACACCTGTCAGCCGATGGAAAAAATCGCTGGCCCGCCGAAAGGCAACTGGCGCCACGCGCAAAGGGTCGCGGATTTCCGCCGGCGGCGCGGGAGGCACCGCCAGAGGGTCATCCACTACCGAAGGCGGGGGCTTACCACCAACCAAACACCGATCTGGTGCGGCAACGCCGAAGGTTTTTACCGACTGTGTTGGTTATATATCACAAAAGGGCGGAAAAACAAAGCTTTAACGCGCGGCTTCTCGCCCGCGCGCCCTCAGGCGGCGAATCGGTCGCAGTCCGGTCGCGCCAGCGGCGCCTTGTTCAATCGCCTTCGCCGGGCTTCTCGGAGAAGTACTTCTCGAGCTTGCCCTCGACGCCGTCGAAGCTCGCCGCGTCGGCCGGCGGCTCCTTGCGCAGCGTGATGTTCGGCCACTTCTCGGCATATTCGGCGTTGAGCTTCAGCCACTTGTCGAGGCCCGGCTCAGTATCCGGCTTGATCGCCTCGGCCGGGCATTCCGGTTCGCAGACGCCGCAATCGATACATTCGTCGGGATGGATGACCAGCATGTTGTCGCCCTCGTAGAAACAGTCCACGGGGCAGACCTCGACGCAGTCGGTGTATTTGCAGCGAATGCAGTTATCGGTCACGACATAAGGCACGGCGATCTCCTCGCCCGCGGCGTTCCAGCCCAAAAGCCATGGTTTCCGCAGGCAGGGTTTGGGTAAACAATTTGACCGGACGGTGCAAGGACGCCCCGGTGCGCCGGGACGCCGCGCCGGGAAAAGAACGTCTAGTCTTCCGCTCCATCCGCGAGCGGCATTCCGGAAAACCCGTCGCCGGCGCCATGAAACGCATCGAGCGTCCGCCGGTCGCGCTTCGTCGGCCTCGGGCCGCCGCCAGTGGGGGCGACGGGCGCCGGCGGCGTCACCTCCTCGTAGAGTTCCTGCGCCTCGCTCGCCGGACCGCGCCGCTCGCCGCTCGACAGCACCCGCACGACGCGGATCTGGTGCTCCAGCGAGACGGTGAGCACGTCGCCCGGCTTCACCAGGCGGCTGGCGCTGTCGATCCGCTCGCGGTTGACCCGCACCGCGCCCGCGGCCACCAGCTTCTGGGCGAGGGTGCGCGTCCGCGCGAAGCGGGCGAACCACAGCCACTTGTCGATGCGCTGCCGCTCCTGAGCCTCGGACATGACCCTCCCGTGCCGCTGCCCTGCCGCCGGGTCCGGGCGATTCGCCGGCCTGACGCGGCGATGGTCGAGCGGCGCCCGCGAAATGTCCAGCTTGGGCTCAGCCGTGGGAGAGGACGACGGTCGGCGCGCCGTGGAGCGTGTTGCTGACGGTGCAGAGCTCTTCGGCCCGCGCGGCGATGCGGCCGCGCTCGTCCGCGTCGAGATCACCAGCGATCGAAATCTCGACATGGAAGGTGGCGACGCGGGACGGGCCCTCCGTGGCCTTCTCGCCGCGCACGCGAGCCGTCGCGCTCTCGAACCGGTCGAGCAGTCCGAGTTCGCCGGCGGCGCTGCGGGCGCTGACGGCGAGGCATCCGGCGAGCGCCGCATAGAGCAGGTCGAGCGGGCTGAAGCCCGCTTCCGACGGCCGGGTGGCGATCACCAGTTCGCCGCCGGTGACGCTCGTGACGCGCGGCGAACCCTGCCGGCCGATTTCGGCGTCGGCGCCGGTTTCCCTGGTCCTGATCCTGCCGGGCACGCCGTCGCCCTTCGGCAAGCCCGGCTCAGCCGCCACGCTCAGCCACCACGTTTCTTGGCCTCGAGATCCGCCTTCAGAGCCGCGAGGGCCGCAAAAGGCGAATTGGGATCGATCGGACGCTCACGGCGCGGCTCCTCGCGGCGCTGCTGCTGCGGCGCCGGACCACGGCGCTGGTCGCGCTCGCCGTGACGTTCGCCAGCCCGCTCGCCATGCCGGCGGTCGGGACGCTCGCCCTCGGCCTCCGGGCCACGCTCGTTGCGCCGGTCGGGACGCGGGCCGCGATCCTCGCGGCGCGGACCCTTGTGCTCGCCGCCGCGATTGTCGGGACGGCGGCCCTCGGCGGGCGCACCCTCGCCGCGCGGCTGCCCATGCTGCGGGCGACCGTCACGACGCTGCTGACCGCCCTCGCGGCGCGGCTCGCCTTCGCCGGCGGCGCCCTGCTGCTGCGGTCCCCGATGGCGCTGGCCGCCGCGACGCTCGTTCTGCTCGCGCGGCGGACGGCGATCGAAGCGGCCCGGCCGCCAGATCTCGATCATTGCCGGCTCTTCCGGAGCGGCTGCGGCGGTCTCCCCGGACGGCACAGCGCCCTCGGCCGGCGCATCGGCGGGGGCCTCGGTCGGAGCCTCCGTTGCCGCAACCTCGGCGGCCGGGGCTTCCAACGCCTCGTCCGTGGCAGCGGCTTCGGCGACCGCCTCGGCCGGCTCCGCGGCAGCCTCGACACTGGCGGGTTCGCTGTCGGCAGCCACGGTGGCCTCGGCCGTCTCGACCTCGGTCACCGCTTCGGCGACGGGAGCCTCTTTGCCCGCTTCGTCCGACACGGGCGACGCCTCGGCGGCGGCCTCGGTCGGAGCCTCGCTTTCGGCAGCTGGAGCCTCGACGGTCGGCGCGGCCTCGGCAGGCGCGGGAGCGGCCGGCTTCGGCGGGGCCGGGCGGCGTTCCATCCGGTAGCCGAGCGATTTCAAGACGCCGGCGAAATCCTCGCCCGAACAGCCGAGAAGAGACATCATCGAGACGGTCACGGTGAAACCGTTGCCGTCGACCGCGCCATCCGGCGGCACGAGATTGTCCGGCGTCGGCTTCCAGGCGATCAGCGGGCGGATGATGTCCGCGAGACGCTCGAGGATATCGAGGCGGACGGCGCGGTTGCCGGCAATGCGATAGCCGACGACCTTGTAGAGCGGCCGCGCGAAGGTGGGATCGACGAGAATGGTCGTGCGGCCCGAGGAGGAGAGCTGCGGCAGCTCGGCGAGGCCTGGCGTGTCGAGGCCCTGGTTCTTCAGCGCCCAGAGGAGCGCGTTGAGCGCGCTCGGTGCCGGCTTCAGGAGCGCCGGGACATAGACGTGATAGGCGCCGAAGCGCACGCCGAGCTTGCGGAGGCCGGCGCGCGATTCCTGGTCGAGCGCCTTCAGGTCCTCGGCGATCTCGGACCGGTCGAGCACGCCCTGCCCCTCGACGAGGCGGAAGGCGATGCCGCGCGCAGGCGCCGTCAGCTCGGCGCCGGCGAGAAGATCGAAGAGCGGCTTCAAGAGCGTCTCGACATGGCTCTTCAGCCAGAGATCGACGCGGTCCTGCACGCGCTCGCGCGCCGGGCCGGTGAGGCCCTCGTCCGCGAGCAGCAACAGGCGCGGCTTCAGCACGTCGTCGGTCGCGAGGATCTTGGCCACCGGCGCACCCAGCCAGCGCAGCGTGCCGTCGCTCGACAAGGCGAATTCGGGATTGGGCGCGCGGCCGACCTTCTCGGCCCGCCGTTCCAGCTCACCGGAAAGCGCCCGGTGGGCGACCGCGGCGATCGCCTTGGCGTCGGGTCCATCGGCCTTCGGGTCCGGCGTGAAGCGGAATCCCTGCAGGCTTCCGACATGCTGCCCCTCCACCAGCACGTCGCCGGACGAGGTGATTTCTGCTTCGAGCATCGCGTTTTCTCTCAGCCGCTTCATGAGGACGCTGGTGCGCCGGTCGACAAATCGCTGCGTCAATCGCTCGTGCAGCGCATCGGAAAGACGATCCTCTATCGCGCGCGTGCGCTCCTGCCAATGCCGAGGATCACGAAGCCAGTTCGGACGGTTGGCCGCGAAGGTCCAGGTCCGGATATGGGCGATGCGATTGGCGAGGGTATCGATGTCGCCATCGGTGCGGTCGGCGAAGGCGACCTGGCGGGCGAACCAGTCGTCCGGCACCGCGCCGTCGCGCGCCACGAAGCCGAAAATCTCGGTCACCAGCTCGGCGTGATTGGCCGGGGCGATGCGCCGGTAATCGGGAATCTGGCAGATATCCCAGAGAAGCTGCACCCGCTCGCGCCGGTCGGCCAGCGCCTTGACCTCTGCATCGCGCGCGACCCGCTCCAGCACGGCGACATCGACGGAAGGCGGCGCCTTGGAGAGGCCCTCCATGGCCGGAGGCTTTTCGAGGCTGATGCGCAGCGCGTCGAGCGTGCGGAAATCGAGCGCGCGGTTGCGCCACTGCAACGTGCGCACCGCCTGGAACTGGTGATTCTCCAGCGCCTCGACGAGATCGTCGTCGAGCGGATCGACCTGGCCGGTGACGCCGAAGGTGCCGTCGCGGGTGTGTCGCCCGGCGCGGCCGGCGATCTGGCCGAACTCGGACGCCGTCAGGCGGCGATACTGGTAGCCGTCAAACTTCCGTTCCTGCGCGAAGGCGACATGGTCGACATCGAGATTGAGGCCCATGCCGATCGCGTCGGTGGCGACGAGGAACTCGACATCGCCGTTCTGGAAGAGTTCGACCTGGGCGTTGCGGGTGCGCGGCGAGAGCGAGCCGAGCACGACGGCGGCGCCGCCGCGCTGGCGGCGGATCAGCTCGGCCACCGCATAGACCTCGTCGGAGGAGAAGGCGACGATCGCGGAGCGGCGCGGCAGGCGCGTGATCTTCTTCGAGCCGGAATAAGTGAGCAGCGACATGCGCGGACGCGTGATGACCGTCACGCCCGGCAGCAGCTTCTCGATGATGCCGCGCATGGTGGCGGCACCGAGCAGCAGCGTCTCGTCGCGGCCGCGCAGATTGAGGATGCGGTCGGTGAAGACATGGCCGCGTTCGAGATCGCCGGCGAGCTGGATCTCGTCGATGGCGAGGAAGGAGGCGTCGGTTTCCGACGGCAGCGCCTCGACCGTGCAGACCCGGTAGCGCGGATGGGCCGGGATGATCTTCTCTTCGCCGGTGATGAGCGCCACCGCCTCGGTGCCGACACGCGCCGCGATGCGGCCATAAACCTCGCGCGCGAGCAGCCTCAGTGGCAGGCCGATGACGCCGCTCGAATGGGCGAGCATGCGCTCGATCGCGAAATGGGTCTTGCCGGTATTGGTCGGTCCGAGAACGGCCGTGACGCCGCGGCCGCCGGCTCCGGCGCCCGTGGCTCTGATGCTGTCCGTCATGGGGCGGGCGGTCTCACCTCGGCATTGGGCGGCGGGATCGTCTTCATGCCCGAAGGCAGGCTCCCTCCGCCGCTACGAACAACTCAGGAACAAAAGCGGCCCGAATCGCTGACCGGCACGGCTTCCCGTTCTGTTCCCGCCGCGACACAATCGAGTATATGGGGAGTGCTGCGCCGCAATCTACCGCCAATCCGGCGCATCGGGAAAAAAGCCGGCTGCGTGCTTCCGACGCCGAAGGTTAAGGAAGCATGATCCCGATCGCGACGAATTGAGCGATCGGTCTTAACCTTCGGTCCGCATCGGGAACGGAGCGCGGACGAATCGGTGGGAACCCGGGTTTCCCGCTTCGTTCCTCCGACATCTGGCGCATCGTCTCTCGCCGCACACCAGATCTCGATGAATGCCGGCCTGTCGCTGGTGCAAGCACAAACGAGAACGCCGGCCG
>CAWZZK010000024.1:0-7666 GCA_963966455.1 Kaistia sp.
GTTGTTGTTGTAGACGCCTGGCATGATATGCGGCGTGCAGGCCGTCACCGTTATGCCGTCGGCGAAGGATGCCCTCGCCATCTCGACCGAAAGCTCGATATTGGCCGCGCCATCATCGATGCCGGGCAGGAGATGGCAGTGTAGGTCGATCAATCGGCGGACTCCGCAAGCCTCCGTCGGCGGCGCCGACGCGTTCTATGCCAGTCAGGACTTTCGCTGAATGGGCTCTTCATTCAGTCAAATTATGGCCTAATTGCGCCTCGCCCCCGCCGCCGGACTATTGTCCACCGAGGAACGGCCGAACGCGTGGCGCAAAGGCGCGCGCGCGCTTGATCGCCCCGGGGAGAACGCTCATCGCTTCGTCGGCATTCATGCCGGGCATCATCGCTTCGTCGTAGAGTGTTGCGAGAATATACCAGTCGAAGAGACCGAGCGTCCCGACATCGTTGTCGTCGTTGTAGAGTGAATAGGGCAGTTTGGAGCTGTCGTTCGCCGGGCCGAGTGCCTGTGTCAGTTCCTCTGCGAGACAACTGGTGAACGTCTTCTGGCCCCTGTCCGCAAGGATGAAGATATAGGCCCGGTCGAGCACGCCCGTCGTCCGGTTCCACATCACCGCCGAGCAGCGGCTGCGCTCCATGAAGGTCGCCTCGGCACCCCGCGGCAGCGCGTCGGCGATGACCTTGCGATAGTTGCTGCGATTGACGAGGAAGACGAAGAGGCGCGCCTTTTCGGGCTTTTCCGCCATCCGGATCTTGAGATTGGGGACGATCCTGTCGAGCAGCCCAACGAATCCGGCGACCTCCTCCGCCCGGCCGGCAACGCCGCTCGCATCGAGAACGTAAACTCCCACCGGATCGACGAACTTGTTGACATAGTGCCCGGCAGCCTGGCTCGAAGCCGGACCCTCGCGTCCGAAGACGGTGAGCATGAACCCGCGCGCGATCTGGCTGTCGGTGAAGTCGGCAGGCGGCGCCGGAGGCGCGGCTTTCGCTGGATTAAGGTCGACGACCACGAGAAACAGGGCCATTAGCGCCGCCAAGGCCGAGGCGACGCCGGCCGATGGCCAAGCAGGGCTGTTGCTAAGGGCGTCTTCGGCCAACACGCGGCTCCATCTGCGAGGGGACAGGCGTTTATCGGGTGGCCGGCTCCGAAGCGTCAAGCGAGCGCGGCCTGCTATTGACCCCTCGCCATGTGACGACTAGGTTCCGCGCACTTTCGCAAGGCGCAGCGACGAGCCCGTAGCTCAGCCGGTAGAGCACGTGACTTTTAATCATGGGGTCATGGGTTCGAATCCCATCGGGCTCACCATCTCCGCAAGGATCGTTTGCAGAGACAGAGCGTTCAGGCGGGGCCGGCCCCTCGCCTCTCGACAGGATTGCCGGTTTCGGGCAATGCTGCGCCGCACAAGTTTCATTGCACTGAAGGATTTCGTCCGATGACCGAGTTCTCGCTCGCTGGCCGCCGGGTCTATGTCGCTGGGCATCGCGGCATGGTCGGCTCGGCGGTCGTCCGCCGGCTCGAGAGCGATGGCGTCGAGGTGGTGACCGCCACGCGCCAGCAGGCGGACCTGCGCGATCCGGCCGCAGTGACGGCTTTCCTCGAGGATACAAAGCCCGACGTCGTCGTCGTCGCCGCGGCCAAGGTCGGCGGCATCCTCGCCAACGACACTTACCCGGCCGACTTCCTCTACGAAAACCTCATGATCGAGGCGAACCTCATTCACGGCGCCTTCAAGTCGGGAGCCGAGAAGCTGCTGTTCCTCGGCTCGTCGTGCATATATCCCAAGGTCTCGCCGCAGCCGATCCCCGAGGATGCGCTGCTGACCGGACCGCTGGAAAGCACCAACGAGTGGTACGCGATCGCCAAGATCGCCGGCATCAAGCTCTGCCAAGCCTATCGCAAGCAGCATGGCGTCGACTACATCTCGGCCATGCCCTCCAACCTCTATGGGCCGAACGACTATTTCGACCCGGAGAAGAGCCATGTGATCCCGGCCCTCCTGCGCCGCTTCCACGAGGCGGAGCAGCGCGGCGACGGCACGGTCACCTGCTGGGGCACGGGAACGCCGCGCCGCGAGTTCCTCTATGTCGACGACCTCGCCGATGCTTGCGCCTTCCTGCTCAAGTCCTATTCGGGCTACGAGCATGTGAATGTCGGCACCGGCTACGACATCACCATCAAGGAGCTGGCCGAAACCGTGAAGTCGGTGACCGGCTTCAAGGGCGACATCGCCTGGGACACGTCGAAGCCGGACGGCACCATGCTGAAGCGGATGGACGTCTCGCGGATCAACGACCTCGGGTGGAAGGCGACGACGCCGTTCCCGGTCGGCCTTGAGAAGGCCTATCACTGGTATCTTGAGAATCCGATCCGCACCTGAGCGGTCGCCGGGCCGTCAGCGGTTGGGCCGCGAACTCGGGTCGGATCCGGAGATCAGTCGCGCGAGGGCGTAGGGCATCCACAAGGGCAGCCGTCGATAGGGATGGCCCGGCGGCAGGCGCTTGCGCAGCCGGCGCGCCTTGCGTGCCTCGTCGCGCGCCTCGTCGGCGGCGAGCGGCAGAGGATAGACGCTGACGATCGGGTCGTGCGGTCGGAGCTTGGCTGTCTTCATTGGATGATGCGTTTCCTGTCCTTGAGGTCTTTTTGATGGGCTGATGCCGGCCTCGGGCGAGCGGCTCGTCCGCGACTGCTCAGGCCGCCGGCTCGGTGTCCGACGCGCTGGGCTTTGATCGCCGCTGCGCGATATCGGCCAGCACGTGGACAACCACGTCACCCATCGCCTTCAGCCAGAGTTCGAGATCGGCCCTGTTGGGCTCGCGCTCGGGGAGGTCGAGACCGAAACGCGGCTGATAGAGGACATGGCCGTCCGTCTCGTCGAGCCGGACCGTGCCGAGCGCCGCTGGCAGGCCCTTCACGACGATGTCGAGCCCTTCCTCGACCTTGCGCAGTTCGATGCGGTTGCCGGTCCGGCGGAGAGCCTCGTCGAGCAGGTTGTCGGCTGCGAGTTGGTCGACGACGGCATGCAGGCGGCCAATCCCGATCGCGTGGTCGGGCGCGGCAGGCTCGTCCTCGTCCTCGTCCTCGATCCGATCCTCCTCGAGATCGTCCTCGAACTCGTCATCGAGGTCGTCCTGAAGATCATGGGGCTCGCCGTCTGCGGCGGCGCGCTGCGGCGCCTTCTCCTCGGCCTTCCGCCTGCCGAATCCGGGCAGCTTCAGCTTCGAGAAAAGGCCGCCGCCGAAAAGGCCGCCACCCGACGCCGGCTTGGCCGAAGCCTCGTCGACAGGCGGCTCCGCGACATCCACCGCCTCGTCCTCGAATGGATCATTGGCCTTCGCGGCCTCTGCCTCCTCCTCGAGATCCTCGCCGTCCTCGAAATCCTCCTCGACCCAATCCTCCTCGTCGGAAGCCTCGCCCTCCTCCTCGAGCGTCTCCGGCGGCTCGGTCGGGGGCGCGATCGGCGGCAAGGGACGCGCGGTCTCCGGCGTCGAGGATGCGACAGCCGCCGGGGCCGCGATGGGCGGAGCGGAGAGTGGGGATGAGGGCATTGCCTTCGACGAGGCCGGAGGCGCCGGTGGCACAGCCTCGGGCTTCACGGAAACCGGCGGCGCGTCGGAAGCAGGTCGCGTCTCTGCCGTCGTGGGCTTGGCAGGCTCGCTCGGACCCGCTGACGCAAACGATCGTGCGGCGGAAGGGACTGGCTTCGGCGACGGAGGCGGCGGCACGAACAGGATCGGCCCGCTCTCGACCAGGCCTTCGGGTCCCGAAGGCTCAGCCGCTTTCGGCGCGGGCTTGCCGACCGGCGGCGGGTTTGCCAGGGTCGTCGCCCTCGGAGGGACCGGTTTAGCGGAAAGCGGCTCGAAAGCCGGCGGCTTGGGTGCGGTGGATGGCTGGGCCGACGGTGTCGTCTGGCTCTCGCGAAGCTGGTCCGAAGGAGCGGCACCAGCGGCGGCCGGCGCGCCTCCCTTGGCATCGACCGAGACCTCGGCCACGGGCGCCGCGGTCTCGTCGGAAACGGCCTCGCCGGGAGCGGATGCGCTGGCCGCCGGCATCGCGACGGGAGCGGCAGGCCGCGCCGGCGGACGCTCCGCCGCCGCATCGGCGGGGCGTATGTCGCCCATCGTCGGCGGGACGCCTGCGAAGGGCCGATCGGGGCGCTTGCGATCCGGCTTGGGCTCAAGCTCGGCAGCCGCGTTGATCAGCGATGTCAGACGGTCATCGAGCAGAATCAGGAGCCGCGCCGCCTCGTTGGCATTCATGTCCCGGATCAGCGCATCCATCGACGCATGCAGCATCGAATGGACTTTCCGCAATTCCTGGAGATGCGCTTCGGAGACTTTCAGGTCTGACACTTGGGTGGCGACTCCGGACGGACAGGCTCATGCACTCTCGGCGACCGCCACGAATCCCCCGATCCGCGCCGCCACCATCACTTCGAGTACCCGACCTGCCCACTGAACCTATTGCAATGCGGGAAAGGTTTCGCAACCTCCAATCGCCGGCTGCCGTTCCGGCTCCCGCTTTTTCCGCAGACTGTGCCCCGCGCGCCCGATCCAGCCGAAGTCAGCGTCATGTCCAAACAGCGACACTCCCTTCAACGGTGGAGGCAGTTGCGGTAAGAGGCGCGCACGCGCGTCGGCCGATCCAGCGATCCCGCTCTGCCACGTCGCTCGGACCGGAGTTTGCATGAGGGTTTTGATCACAGGCACCGCGGGCTTCATCGGGTTTCATGTCGCGCGGCGGCTGCTCGCCGAGGGTCACGAGGTCACGGGCCTCGACGCCTTCACGCCCTATTACGATCCGGCCCTCAAGCGCGCCCGCAACCGGATCCTCGAACAGTCGTCGCTCTTCACCTCGGTGGAAGCGCAACTCGAGAACCGGGACGCCCTCGCCGGCGCCTTCGAGATTGCCGAGCCCGAGATCGTGATCCACCTCGCGGCGCAGGCCGGGGTGCGCTACGCACTCGAAGATCCGCAAGCCTATGTCAGTTCCAACGTCGTCGGCTCGCACAATCTCCTCGAACTGGCCCGCGCCGCGCGGCCGCGGCATCTGATGCTCGCCTCGACCTCGTCGGTCTATGGCGGGAACGAGCACCAGCCCTTCCGCGAGGACGATCCCGCCGACCACCCGCTGTCCCTCTACGCCGCGACGAAGAAATCCATGGAGGCGATGTCGCATTCCTATGCGCATCTCTTCGACCTGCCGACCACCTGCTTCCGCTTCTTCACGGTCTACGGTCCGTGGGGCCGTCCGGACATGGCGCTCTTCAAGTTCGTCGCTGCCGCGCTTGCGGGCGAGCCGATCAAGCTCTTCGGCAATGGCGAGATGCAGCGCGACTTCACCTATGTCGAGGATCTCGTCTCGGCCATCACGCTCTTGTCCGAGAAGCCGCCGGCGAAGGGCGAGCGACTTGGAGCCCATGATTCGCTTTCGCCCGTCGCCCCGTGGCGCACGGTGAATATCGGCGGCGGCAAGCCGGTGCATCTTCTCGATTTCGTGCGCGTGATCGCGGAGACACTGAAGGTCGATATCAGCATGACGCCCATGGCGATGCAGCCAGGCGACATGCGCTCGACACATGCCGACGCCTCACTGCTGGCGGCGCTGATCGGGCCGATGCAGTTCACGCCGATCACCAGCGGCGTCAGCGCTTTCGTCGAGTGGTATCGGTCCTACTACGGAACCGCCGCGTGAGTGTGCCGCCTCAGCCGACCACGCGCGACAGCATCTTGGCGACGCCATAGGGCAGCCAAGGCGGCAGACGCCGGTAGGGATGCCCTTTCGGCAGCGCCAGCCTTTGGCGTCGCGCGTTTCGAGCCTCGAACTGCGCGCGCTTGGCGCTCATCGGCAACGGGTACTGGCTCACAGCGGGATCAAACGGCCGCAAGTCGCCCATGCTACGCTCCGGTGATACAAAGGTCGGCCCCCGTGCCGCCTGTGGGGAGCCATGTTAAGTCGGGGATCGTGAACATCCGATGATCGAATTGTTACAAAAGGTTGCCGCGCGGCAATCGGCATGTTGCGTTGCAACCAAGCTGGTCGGGCAGGCCGGCGCGCCGTGATGCCGTTTCATCTGGAAGCGCGGCTCTGGCTGCTTCTGGCAGCGATCGCGATCGACGCCATCGCGGGCGATCCCGATTTCATATGGCGCCGCGTCCCGCATCCGGTCGCGTGGTTCGGGGCGCTGATCGGCTGGGCCGACCGAACGCTGAACGCCGTCCCACCGGCTGGCTCCGACCTCCTGCGCCGCGTGGCTGGCGCGGCCACGATCATCGTCCTCACCGCCCTCGCCTTCGCAGCCGGCATTCTCACTGAACGGCTGCTCGCCGGCTTCGAATGGGGCTTCCTGCTGGTGCCGGTGATCGCGTCGGTCTTCCTGGCGAGCCGTAGTCTCTACGACCATGTCCGAGCCGTGTTCGACGCCTTCGACGAGGGCGGCCTGCCCGCCGCGCGGCGGTCGGTCGCCATGATCGTCGGTCGCGACCCGGAAAGCCTGGACGAGGCTGGCGTCTGCCGGGCCGCGATCGAGTCGACGGCCGAGAACTTCTCCGACGGCTTCGTGGCGCCGGCGCTCTGGTTCGCCCTGCTCGGACTGCCGGGCCTCTTCGCCTACAAGATGATCAACACTGCCGACTCCATGATCGGCCATCTCTCCGAGCGGCACGGCGCCTTCGGCTGGGCCTCGGCGCGGCTCGACGATCTCGTCAACCTGCCGGCCAGCCGGCTTGCCGGCGGCTTGATCGTGATGGCGGCGCCCTTTGTCGGCACCTCGATCCGGGAGAGCTTCGTCGTCATGCTGGACGATGCGCGCAAGCATCGCTCACCCAATGCGGGCTGGCCGGAGGCGGCGATGGCCGGCGCGCTCGGCCTCGCCCTCGCAGGCCCGCGCCGCTATGCGGGCCATGTGGTCGAAGATCCGTTCCTCAATCCTCGCGGGCGGCTCGACGCCGCGCCGGGCGACATCGCCAGGGCGCTGAAGGTGCTCAAGGTCGCGACGGCGCTCACCGGCGTTCTGGTGCTGATCATCGCCCTCTGGCTGCGATCCTCATGATCGTCTCGATGTCGAGATGCGCCTCCAGATGGTCAGCAAGCGCGTCCAGCGCCGCCTCGACGCCATCCTCGTAGCCGAATGCCGAGGCGGGGGCACCGAACCCGGCGAGGAAGGCGCGCCGAAAACCATCGGCGGCGAAGAGGCCATGGACATAGGAGCCCCTGACGCGCCCATCGGCCGAGATCGCGCCCTCAGCGCCATCGCTCTTCAGCAGCCACGGCCGGCGACGGTCCGGCCCGTCGCTGCGGCCGAGATGGATTTCGTAGCCTGTGACGGCATGACCCGCCCCGGCGTCGCGCCCGTTGAAGGGGCGCACGGCCTTGTCGGGCGTCAGAACAGTCTCGATGTCGAGAAGGCCGAGGCCGTCGACGCGTCCTGCCGGACCCTCGACCCCATCTGGGTCGGCGATGCTGCGGCCGAGCATCTGGTAGCCGCCGCAAAGTCCGATCACCCATCCGCCGCGCCGCCGGTGGGCAAGGATGTCGATGTCCCATCCCTGAAGACGCAGGAAGGCGAGATCGGCGATGGTCGATTTCGAACCCGGCAGCAACACGCAATCGGCGACGGGGATGGCTTCGCCCGGAGCCACCAGCACGAGCTCGACGCCCTCTTCCT
>CAWZZK010000025.1:0-5194 GCA_963966455.1 Kaistia sp.
GCTCAGGATCTTCCACGCGGCGGCGCAGGCCGGATCGTTCACCCATGCCGGCGAGCAGCTCGGCATGAGCCAGTCGGCCGTCTCACGGCAGGTCAGCGCGCTCGAGCAGGATCTCGGCGTTCCCCTCTTCCACCGCCATGCCCGCGGGCTGATCCTGTCCGAGCAGGGCGAGCTTCTCTTCCGCGCCTCGCAGGACGTGATGATGAAGCTCGAAGGCGTGAAGATCCGCCTGACGGATTCGCGCGAGAAGCCGACCGGCACGCTGCGCATCACGACCACCGTCGCGCTCGGCTCGACCTGGCTCACCGAGCGACTCAACGAATTCGTCGACCTGCATCCGCAGGTGAACCTGCACCTGATCCTCGACGACCAGGAGCTCGACCTCACCATGCGGCAGGCCGATGTCGCGATTCGCCTCCGCCAGCCGGTGCAGCCCGACCTCATCCAGCGCCGCCTGTTCACGACGCATTACCATGTCTATGCCTCGCCGGACTATGTCGCGCGCTTCGGCAAGCCGGAGACGCTGGAAGACCTCGACCACCACCGCATCGTCACCTTCGGCGTGCCGGTGCCGCCCAATATCCGCGACGTGAACTGGCTGGAGATCGCCGGCCGCTCGACGGACAATCCGCGCGAGCCGATCGTGCGCATCAACAATATCTACGCGATCAAGGCCGCCGTGGAGCGTGGGACCGGCATCGCCATCCTCCCCGACTACATGATCGAGGAAGGCTCGCCGCTGGTGAAGCTGATGCCGGAAGCGCAGGTGCCGAGCTTCCCGACCTATTTCTGCTACCCCGCCGAACTCAAGAATTCGGCCCGCGTCACCGCCTTCCGCGACTTCATGCTCGCCAAGGCGCAGAACTGGCAATTCTGAAGGCAGTCACCGACACTGCACATTCCCGCGCCAGCGCTGCATGCATTTCGCTGCAGTGCGAAAGGCGCTATGGCCGCCATAGCGATTTTTCGGCGAATTGGCGCAAAATCTTTCCTGATTGACTGCTCCTGTGGCGATCACATTCCGAAATTGAGCTGCTCACGAATTATTGTTCTGATCCACCGGAAATGCATAGCTGCAATGCACTGATGCCAGTTGTTTGTGCAGAGCGATCGTTCCATATCTCTCCTCAGTTGATGCGTTGCCGGCGGCTTTCTCCTCCCTGCCGCCCGTGGACCTCAACTGTTCCCTCTGGAAGGTGTTTGCTGCGTCTTCCCTGCCGCAGCAACAAAGACTTAGCCGGGCCTCGCAAGAGCGCCCGGCCTTTTCTTTTTGCGATGCAGCTTGGCTGATGCGCCGCGGCAGGCGCCGCTCACATATAGAGCGGCTGGTCCTGCAGGTCCTTGTAGAGGTCGGCGACGAACGGGCCGTAGCCGTTGAAGAGCTGCGTCGGGATGCGCTGATTGGTGCCGAGCAAGGTTTCGGTCGCCTGGCTCCAGCGCGGATGCGGCACCTCGGGGTTCACGTTCGCCCAGAAGCCGTATTCGGAGGACTGCAGCTGCTGCCAGAAATTCAGCGGCTGCTCCTCGACGAACGAAACCTTCACGATCGACTTGATGCTCTTGAAGCCATATTTCCACGGCGTGTGCAGGCGGATCGGCGCGCCCATCTGTTTGGGAAGCGGCTTGCCATAGGCGCCGGTCACCATGAAGGCGAGTTCGTTGGTCGCCTCGGCCATGGTCAGCCCCTCGACATAGGGCCAGGGATAGAAGGGCTCGTTCTGGCCCGGCGCCATGGCCGGGTCCATGAAGGTCTCGAAGCGCACATATTTCGCCCCCGACAGCGGCTTCGCATAGGCGACGAGCGCCGCCAGCGGGAAGCCCGTCCAGGGAACCGTCATCGACCAGGCCTCGACGCAGCGATGGCGGTAGAGCCGCTCCTCGAACGCCATCGCTTTGAAGAGATCGTCGATGGCGACCGTCTTCGGCGCCTCGACCAGCCCGTCGATGGCGATCGTCCAAGGCCGGGTCTTCAGCGCCTCCGCCTCGGCGGCGAGGTCTTTGCCGGTGCTGTATTCGTAGAAATTGTTGTAGTGGAGATTGATCTCCTCGGGCGTGACCGGGCGCTCGATCGTGTATTTCGGGTTGGGCTTGGCCGGAAAGAGCGACGCGCTCGGATCGGCCTCCTGCGCCTTCGCCCCGCGCGGCAGCGCCAGCGCGGCGAGTCCGAAGCCGCCGGCCGCGAGGATCGCGCGCCTGTCGAGGAACACCGCCTCCGGCGTCGCCTCCCGCTCGGCGATTTCCCAGCCCCGACGACGCCTGATCAGCATGACGCTCTCCGTCCCTTCGATGGATCGCTCAACAGCTAGGGCGCGCCGAGCCGCCGTCAAATCACGTTGGCGTGCCGCGCAGGCTCGCCCGAGGTTCGCGCCCTAAGCTTCGGCTTGCCTTGGCCGGGCGGCGCGACTAGGTTCCGCGCCGCACAATCCCTCCCTCCGGAGCCTTGAAAATGGCCTTCCTCGCCGACAGCCTCGCCCGCATCAAGCCGTCCGCGACCATCGCGGTCACCAACAAGGCGCGCGAGCTGAAAGCGGCCGGCCGCGACGTGATCGGCCTCGGCGCCGGCGAGCCGGATTTCGACACGCCCGAGAACATCAAGGAAGCCGGCATCCGCGCCATCCGCGAGGGCAAGACGAAGTATACCGCCGTCGACGGCATCCCCGAGCTCAAGGCCGCCATCGCCGCCAAGTTCAAGCGCGAGAACAACCTCACCTACGCGCCGAACCAGATCACGGTCGGCACCGGCGGCAAGCAGGTGCTCTACAACGCCCTGATGGCGACGCTGAACCCGGGCGACGAGGTCATCATCCCGGCGCCCTACTGGGTGTCCTATCCGGAGATCGTGGCGCTCGCCGGCGCGACGCCGGTCGAGGTCGTCGGCCCGCAGGAGAGCGGCTACAAGATCGCCCCCTCGGCACTCGAGGCCGCGATCACGCCGAAGACCAAGTGGCTGATCCTGAACTCGCCGTCGAACCCGACCGGCGCCGGCTATACCCGTGCCGAGCTCCGGGCGATCGCCGACGTGCTGCTCCGCCATCCGCATGTGTGGATCATGACGGACGACATGTATGAGCATCTCGTCTTCGACGCGTTCGAGTTCTCGACCATCGCCGAGGTCGAGCCGCGCCTCTATGACCGGACGCTCACCGTGAACGGCGTCTCGAAGGCCTATGCGATGACCGGCTGGCGCATCGGCTATGCCGGCGGCCCGGCCCATCTCATCAAGGCGATCGGCACCATCCAGTCGCAGTCTACCTCCAACCCGTCGTCGATCTCGCAATGGGCGGCGGTCGAGGCGCTGAACGGTCCGCAGGACTTCATCGCCACCAATCGCGAGGTGTTCCGCAAGCGGCGCGACCTCGTCGTGTCGATGCTGAACCAGGCCAAGGGCATCGTCTGCCCGAACCCGGAAGGCGCCTTCTACGTCTTCCCGTCCTGCGCCGGCACGATCGGCCTCACCTCGCCCGGCGGCGCCGCGATCACCGACGACGAGAGCTTCGTCACGGCACTCCTCGAAGAGGAGGGCGTCGCGGTCGTGCAGGGTTCGGCCTTCGGCCTCGCCCCGCATTTCCGCATCTCCTACGCGACCTCGACCGAGGCGCTGGAAGAGGCCTGCACCCGCATCCAGCGCTTCTGCGGCAATCTGCGCTGACGCCGCGCCGCCGCCGCGATTCCTGACGACAGCCGCGGGGCGGGACCGTATCCTGCCCCGTCGCTTTCGTCGGGATGGCGGGGAGGGAATCATGGCCGGCTTGTCGATCCACCACGTTGCTCTGGTGGTCACGGATCTCGATCGCTCGATCGAATTCTACCAGCGCCTGTTCGGCTTCGACCGGCTGCAGCGTCCGCCCTTCTCGACGGCGGGCGTCTGGCTGGCCTGCGGCGAGTTGCAGCTCCACCTCATCAAATATGACGAGGGCTGCTTCCGCCGCCGCCCGTTCCCCGACGTGAACGACTGGCATTTCGCGTTCCGCACCGACGATTTCGACGGCATGCTCAACCATCTTATTTCGCTCGGCTTTCGCGAGGACGTCGAGGAAGGCGATCCGCGGCTGGTCGTGGTGCGCCGCACCGGCGTCGCGGGCTTCCCGCAGCTCTATTTCATCGATCCCGACAACAACATCATCGAGGTCAACGGCGCGCCGGCCCATCAGCCGCCGCTCTTTCAGCCTCCGACCAACTGAACGGCAGCGATGATCGGGACGGTCCTCGACAGCAGCAGCTTCGCGCTTTTCCTGTCGCTTCTCCATATCGCGATGGCCGCGGCCGTCACGGTCCATGCCCTTCTGACCCGCCTCGCGCCGCAATCGACCATTGCGTGGATCGGCCTCGCCTGGCTGTCGCCCTATATCGGGCCGATCCTCTATTTCCTGTTCGGCGTCAACCGCGTGCGCCGCAAGGCGATCAAGCTCTCCGGTCCCGGCTCGGACATCGACGCACCGACCTCGCGCTATGCGCTGGCGCCGGAAGACATCGAGCCGGAAGGGGGCGACGAGCATCTGGAGCCGCTGGCCGAGTTCGGCCTCCGCCTCACCGGGCGCCCGCTTCTCGCCGGCAATGCGCTGCATCCGCTCGTCTGCGGCGACGAGGCCTATCCCGAAATGTGCGCGGCGATCGACGCCGCCGAGCGTTCGGTCGCGATCTGCAGCTTCATCTTCCATGACGATGCCGGCGGCGGGCCGATCATCGATTCCCTCATCGCCGCCCACCGGCGCGGCGTCGCGGTGCGCGCGCTGGTCGACGGCCTCGGCTCGGGCTATCTGCGCAGCCCCGCCTTCCAGCGCCTCCACGCCGCCGGCGTGCCCGCCGCGCGCTTCATGCACGAGATCGCGCCCTGGAAGATGTCGTTCATCAACCTCAGGACCCACAAGAAGGTGTTGGTGATCGACGGCCGCCTCGGCTTCACCGGCGGCATGAACATCGCCTCCGACAATCTCTTCCGCGTCATGGAGATCCCGGCCAAGCGGGCGGTGCAGGACCTGCATTTCCGCGTCGAAGGGCCGGTGGTCGCCCATCTCATGGAGACTTTCGCCGAGGACTGGGCCTTTACGACCGGCGAGCGGCTGACCGGCGCGCTCTGGTTCGGCGAGATCAGCGCCGCCGGCGACATTCCGGCGCGCGGCATCGCCTCGGGACCGGACGAGGACAACGAAAAGCTGATGTGGACCATGGCCTCGGCGATCGGCCGGGCCGAGAA
>CAWZZK010000026.1:0-9704 GCA_963966455.1 Kaistia sp.
AACGATCTTCAAGCATGAGGAACGCGTCTGCGAGGGCTGCGACGCCGACAGCTGGAACAACCAGGACGAGCCGGTCATCACCGACAACCGCGAGCAGGTGCTCGACCCGATGACCGCCTACCAGATCACCTCGATGATGGAAGGCGTCGTTCAGCGCGGCACCGCGACCATCGTCAAGCAGGTCGGCAAGCCCATCGCCGGCAAGACCGGCACGTCGAACGACTACAAGGACGCCTGGTTCATCGGCTATTCGCCCGATCTCGTGGTCGGCGTGTTCTTCGGCTACGACCAACCGCGCCCGATGGGTCGCGGCATGACCGGCGGCGAGATCGCCGCGCCAGTCGCGGCCGAGTTCTTCAAGCTGGCGCTCGCCGACAAGCCGGCCGTGCCGTTCCGCATGCCCGAGGGCTTGACGCTGATCCCGATCGACCGCCGCACCGGCATGCGTGCCGATCCCGGCGCGCCGAACACGATCATGGAAGCCTTCAAGCCGGGCACCGGCCCCGCCGATACCTATTCGGTCATCGGCTCGTCCGACGGCGGCACGGTCTCCTCCGAATCCGACCGCGCCGTGTTGGGCGGCACGGGCGGGCTCTACTGAGCCTACCGCCGCGATTGCCGAAGAAGCGAGGCCGCCGGTTCCGGCGGCCTTTTTCTTTGCCCGCGCTTTTTGCGTTGTGCGCCGCAACGATGCCGCAGCGCATGAACCCGAATTCACTTGACCGGATCAGGCGTTTGGCGCACCCAAAGGCTGTGCCCGGGACCGCTCGTCCCGATCCGTTACCCCCCTGGACTGCAATGTCGAACGACAGTCGAAGTCGAATGAGCCGGCCGACCGTGCCTGCCTGCTGACCGTTCGCCCGAGGGGGACGGCTCACCGCACGCAGCCGTGTCGGCTGGTGGAAAAGAGGTGAGCCATGGAAGATACCGACCTCCGTGAGGGCGCGGGTGCGCCTGCCGTCGCGCTCGATCTCGAGCACGCCCATGTTGCCGATGTCGTCGAGCATCTGAACGAGCAGGACGCGGGCGATGCGGCCGGCGTGATCGCCAAGCTCACCGAAGAGCGGGCGGTCGAACTGCTCGACCATCCCGAATTCGAGGACGCCGCCGAGATCGTCGCGACGCTGCCGGTGGACCGCGCAGCCTCGCTTCTGGCCGGCGTCTCAGCCGACCGCGCCACCGATCTCCTGAGCGAGATGGAGGAACCGCAGCGTTCGCGGATCATCGCGAAGCTCGACCACGAGACGCGCTCCGCCGTCTCGCATCTCGCCCGTTATCCCGAGGGCAGCGTCGGCGCCATCATGACGACCGAGGTGGTCAGCGTGCCTGCCGACTGGACCGTGGCCGCGACGCTCGACTATATCCGCAAGGTCGAGAAGAGCCGCGAGACGATCTACACGATCTGCCTGCTGCATCCCGAGACGGGCGCGCTGCTGCAGACGGCGACGCTGCGCCGGCTCATCACCGCCGACCCGGCGGCGCCCGTCCTCGCCGCTGCCCGCCACAACCGCCCCATCACCGTGACGCCGACGCTCGACCAGGAAGAGGCGGCGCGGCTCTTCACCAAGTACGATCTCCTCGCCGTCCCCGTCATCGACGAGCGGCGCCATCTCATCGGCATCGTCACGGTCGACGACATCATCGACGCGATCGTCGAGGAGAGCACGGAGGACGTGCAAAAGTTCGGCGGCATGGAGGCTCTCGACGAGCCTTACATGGAGATCAGCTTCGGCAAGATGATCCACAAGCGCGCCGGCTGGCTCGCCGCGCTGTTCATAGGCGAAATGCTGACGGCGACGGCCATGCAGCATTTCGAGGACGAATTGCAGAAGGCGATCGTGCTGACGCTCTTCATCCCGCTGATCATGAGCTCGGGCGGCAATTCCGGGTCGCAGGCGACCTCGCTGATCATCCGCGCGCTGGCGCTCGGCGAAGTCCGCCTGCGCGATTGGTGGCGCGTGGCGCTGCGCGAGCTCCCCAGCGGCCTCACCCTCGGCCTGATCCTCGGTGCGATGGGCCTCACCCGCATCGTCGCCTGGCAACTTCTCGGCCTGCACGATTACGGCGCGCACTGGTTCCTGGTGGCGCTCACCGTCGGCTGCGGTCTCGTCGGCATCGTCACCTTCGGCTCGATGACCGGCTCGATGCTGCCCTTCGTCTTGAAGCGGCTGAACTTCGACCCGGCCAGCGCGTCGGCGCCCTTCGTCGCGACGCTCGTCGACGTCACCGGCCTCGTGATCTATTTCTCGATCGCGTCGGTCATCCTGGCGGGGACGCTGCTGTAGCCGGGATACACGCTCTGCTCTGCTTACAATAGCGCCGAGGAGTCCGCAGGCGCCGAGGCTGAAAGGTCGAAGGATTTTGCTTCGATCTTGATAGTATCGCCCGATTGCATTTCGATCTCCAGCCTCTGACGCCCGTCGGCGATATTGAACGGGCCCTCGACGCTATTAACGCTCACGCTGGGCCCCCAGCTATTCAGTCGGGGAACGAACAGCTCGCAAACGCCTTCGGCGATGAGTGATACAAAGCCATGCTCATGACTATCGAAAACGACAGTCAAGGATGCAGTCTCCCATTCAAAAAATAACGAAACCAAAATCCACTCATGCATCTTGGTCATCGGAGCCGTCCCGCCGTACGCAAATTATAACACAAAAGGATATTGGCTTATATCCAAATAAAACATTTGCATTGCAAGATCAGTAATCTCGGCTGCCTCGGGATGGCGAAGAATCAGCAAATGCGAAAACGCACTATCTCCGCTCCAGCTCGATGATGTCGAACGTCGATTCGAACTTTGGCGCCGGCAGTTCCAGGCGGTAGCGCTTGGGGCCGGCCTTGACGAGATAGCCGACCATGTCGCGGTCGGCGTCGGCCTTGTAGCGGCGGGGCTGCTCGTCGCCATAGTGGCCGGCGCCGTAGAAGAGCAGGCGCTTCTCCGAATCGTCGATGAAATGGCCGGTGAAGCGTTGCGAGCCGGTCGTCTTCACCAGGCGGTAGCCGAGATCGTCCTCGTCGATGCGGCACTTGAACCAGCCATAGACCGTCAGCGGCAGCGTGCCGCCGAGCTTGATGGTCCGGCAGCGATAGTCGCCGCGGATGTCGGTGCCGAGGATCGGCTGCGGCGCTCCTGCGAGGACCGTGTCGAGGATTTCGAGATCGGCCGCGCTGCCGCCGGCCTTGGCCTCGGCGATCGCCTTCGCGCGGGTCGCGTCGAAGTCCGCGATCCGCGTCTTGTCCGAAGCGGTGAGGGTTCGGGCCGCCATCGTCGCGTCGGCACGGGCGGCGGGCGCGACGGCGAAGACCAGAAGCGCGAAGGCGGCGAAGCGGCGGGCAGGGCGGTTCATCAGGCCTCTCATCGGTTTACAGGCGGAGGGGGCGTCACTATGTTCGCGCAACGCCGCGGGGCGACGCCAGTTGCCGCCGCCACAGCCATCTCCAAGCGGAACGAGTATATGCGAGCCGAGATCGAGACGATCGTCGACGAAATCAAGCAGGGCGTAACCCTGCTGAGGAGGCATCTTTGACTGGGATCGTGCCCAGCGTCGACTTTCCGAACTGAACGCCCTTTCCGAGACGCCGACCTTCTGGGACGATCCGCAGAAGGCGCAGAAGCTGATGCGCGAGCGCCAGGGCCTCGAAGACGGCATCCGCGCCGTCGAAGCCTCCGAGCGCGAACTGGCCGACAATCTCGAGCTCATTGAACTCGGCGAGGCCGAGGGTGACGCGTCGATCGTGACCGAGGCCGAGAACGCGATCATCGCGCTCAAGGACGTCGTTCGCCGCCGCCAGATCAATTCGATGCTGTCCGGCGAGGCCGACGGCAACGACACCTATGTCGAAATCCATGCCGGCGCCGGCGGCACCGAGAGCCAGGACTGGGCCAACATGCTCTTGCGCATGTATACCCGCTGGTCGGAGCGCACCGGCAAGAAGGTGGAACTGCTCGAAATCCATGACGGCGAAGAGGCGGGCATCAAGTCGGCGACGCTGCTCGTCAAGGGCGAGCAGTCCTATGGCTGGCTGAAGACCGAGTCGGGCGTGCACCGTCTCGTGCGCATCTCGCCCTATGATTCGAGCGCGCGCCGGCACACGTCCTTCGCCAGCGTCTGGGTCTATCCGGTAATCGACGACTCGATCGAGATCGAGATAAACGAAAGCGACTGCCGCATCGACACCTACCGCGCCCAGGGCGCCGGCGGCCAGCACATCAACACGACCGACTCGGCGGTGCGCATCACGCATATCCCGTCGGGCATCGTCGTGCAGTGCCAGAACGAGCGCTCGCAGCACAAGAACCGGGCCGCGGCCTGGGACATGCTGCGCTCGCGCCTCTACGAGGCCGAGCTGGAGCGCCGCGAGGCGGCCGCGATGGCCACCGAATCCTCGAAGAAGGACATCGGCTGGGGCCACCAGATCCGCTCCTATGTCCTGCAGCCCTATCAGCTGGTGAAGGACCTTCGGACCGGCGTCGAGAGCACCGATCCGCAGACCGTCCTCAATGGCGATCTCAACGAGTTCATGGAAGCCGCGCTGGCGCAGCGCCTCGGCGGTTCCGATGTCGAGGTCGCGGATATCGACTGACCAGCGGGAGCGGGCTCGGCCCGCTCCTTTCTGGCCTACAGCAATTGCTGGATCTGCCGGCCCGGCACGATATAGGTCATCGGGTCGATGGCGCGGTCGTTGACCCGGATCTCGTAGTGGAGATGGGTGCCGGTCGAACGGCCGGTCGATCCGACCTGGCCGATGATCTGACCGGTCGTCACCTTCTGGCCGACCTTGACCTTGATCGCCGAGAGATGGCCGTAGCGCGTCACGATGCCGTTGCCGGCGTCGATGTCGACCATCTTGCCGTAGCCGCCTTCCCAGCCTGCCGCGACGATCGTGCCGCCGAGCGAGGCCGGCACGGGGTAGCCCATGGGCGCGCGGAAATCGACGCCGGTATGCATCGCCGGCCGGCCGAGGAACGGATCGCTGCGCGCACCGAACCCGCTCGAAATCGGCGCATTGCCGAGCGGCGCGCTCCAGGGCAGCGAGAGCGCGATGCGGCGGGTGGCGGCCAGACGGTCGAGCTCCGCGCTCAGTGTCTTCACGCCGACGGCGAAACGCGCCGGACTCGGATCGTCCGGCAGCGGCACGAAGGGTCCGCCGACGGCATCGTTGTTGCTGCGTCCGCCCGGCGCCTTGCGCCCGACCTTCTGCAGCACCGCGGCGATGCGATCGGCGCGCGTGGCGACCGAGCGGGTGAGCCCGGCGATCGTCGCCTCCTGCGCATGCTCCATCGCGGCGACATCGGCCTCCACCTTGGCGATGCGGGCCGTGTCGGCCGGCGTCAGATGCGGGGCATCCCCACTGCCGGCGACGCTGGCAAGCTGCACGCTCGGCTTCGCGACCGGCGCCGCGCTGGCGCTCGGGCTACCAGACTTGCTGCCCTTCTTCGGCCGCGGCGCCGCGACGGGCATCTTGACGTCGAAGCCGGCGCGCTTCGCGGCGTCGGCGATCCGCGTCAGCAGTTCCTGCCGCTTGGCGAGCTGTTCCTGGCGGTCGAGCACGCGCCCGAGCGCCTGCTCGACGCTCGACTTGTCGAGCTGCTGCCGCTCGGTCAGGCGGTCCATCTCGCCTTTGAGATCGGCGAGCTTGTTCTCATAGTCTTCGGAAAGCTGGGCCTTCAGCTCCGCCTCTCGACGCTGGCGGATCACTGTCTCCATCGCCTGCCGCAGCACGGCTTCATCGGCTTCGGTGAAGGACTTCGTCGTCTCGCCGCCGAGATAGAGCGCGACGCCGCCGGCGGAGAGACCGGCCAGCAGAAGGACGCCGACGAGGATCAGTGCGATCAGGCGGCGGCTGACATGCACCGCGTGCAGCATGTCGCCATGGGCGACTATGACTCGGGTTCCGCTTCTGGCCGGCTTCTGGCGGGGAGCCGGGCGCCGCGTCGCTGCCTTGTGTCCGGAGGACGCGGCATGGGGTTGCGATGGCTGGCGGTGGGCAGTCTGCATGGCGTCGGTTCAACCTGGCGTCATAGGAAGAGGGGGGCAGCCGAAGGCGCAGGCCCGCAGATCACTACAGCCCGGACAGGGTAAACCCTCTGTTACCTCGGAGCATAAAATGCCGAAGGTTTCGGGCTCGCGGCACCCGGCCGCAGGTATCCGAAATGGTTCCGGTGAATCATGGGGACGATGCGGGGTTTCAGCGTCGCGCCTACAGAAGCGCCGCCATTTCGCGGCCGGCCTTGATGAAGCGCATCGGGTCGATCGCGTCGCCGTCTAGGCGGATCTCGTAATGGAGATGGGGGCCGGTCGAGCGACCCGTCGAGCCGACGCGGCCGATCTTGCCGCCGGCCTCGACATGGTCTCCAACGCGCACCGTGATCGCCGAGAGATGGCCATAGCGGGTCACAACTCCGTTGCCGTGATCGACATCGACCATGTTGCCATAGCCGCCGTTCCATTCGGCCGCGATGACCGTGCCGGCGGCGACGCTGCGGGCCGGCATGCCGCGCGGCGCGCGGAAATCGATGCCGGTATGCATGGCCGGGCGGCCAAGAAACGGATCGAGCCGCGGGCCGAAGCCGCTGCTGATCGGGGCGCCGACGATGGGCTGGCTCCAGGGCAGCGCCAGCGCGACCTGCCGGAGGCTCGCGAAGCGCGCGAGTTCGGATGAAAGCAGCGACACGTCGGTGGCGAAGCGCTCGTCCTCGGTGCCTTCGGGCAGCGGAACGAACGGCCCGCCGACATCCTCGGCCTCGGCTGTGCGCGGCAACTTGCGACCGACCCGCTTCAGAAGCGTCGCGATGCGGTCGGCGCGCGAGGCGACGCTGGAACGCATCGTCGCGACCGCCACGTCCTGCGCGCTTTCAACTGCGTCGAGCTGGCTCGCAATGCCATCGATGCGGTCGGCACCGGGGAGGGGAGCGAACGGGTCGCGGCCATTCGCGCCGGTGACGCTCGCAAGCGTCACCAGAGGCCGGGCGATGCCGTCGGCGCTCGCCTGCTTGCCGGCGTCCTTGGCGTCACGGCTCGCATCCTTGCGCGGCGGCAGGGGCGGGGGCACGTCGAAGCCGGCCTTGCGGGCGGCCTCGGTGAGCTTGTCCAGCATCTCCTGGCGCTGGCCGATCTCGTCCTGCCGGTCGAGGAGCTGTTCGACCTTCTGCTCGACCGTCGCATGGTCAACGGCGCGGCGCGAGCGGATGCGCTCGATCTCGTTGCGGAGCGCCGTGATGCGGTCCTCGTAGCCCTCGCGGAGCGTCGCTTCCTCGCCGCGATCCTGCCGCGCCCAGTCGTCGCGAAAGACCAGATAGGCCGTCGAGCCGAAATAAAGCGCCGAGAAGAGCACGAAGCAGACGCCGGCGAGGATCATCAGGCTGGGGCTGATATGGACCGCCTGCAGGTGGTCGCCCCGCGCGATGATCACTTTCGTCTCGGGCTTCGCCGCCCGTGCGCGTCGCTGTCCGGCGGCCACGCCGCGACCATCCAGGGGCTCGGAGGGGGCACGCGAAGCACGGGGTGACGGCATGGACGCTCCAACCTTGCGCTGACGGCAGGTCCGGCGTTCTCGAAGGCTCGCCGGTTCAGCGACGATTAGAAAGCGTTAAGGTTAAGTCTTGGTTGAAATCGAGGTTTCGAGCGGCCGAACGAGGGGGCGATAGAAGCCCGGAGTCATGCCGGCCTCGGCCCGCGCCGCATCGTTGAAGGGTGGTTTCAGCGGCCCGCGGAAATGCTTGATCACGAGCTTGCGGAAGGTCGGCTCCGGCGCGAGACCATGGCGGTCGCACAGGAAGCGGAACCACTTGCAGCCGAAGGCGACATGGCGCCGCTCGTCGCGATAGATGATGGCGAGAATGCCGGAACCAGCCTCGTCGCCCTGCTCGGCGAGCTTCTCGACGAGCGGCGGCGTGACGTCGAGCCCCCGCGCCTCCAGCACGAGCGGCAGCACGGCGAGCCGCGCCATGAGGTCGTGCCCGGTCTCCTGCGTCGCTTGCCAGAGCCCGTCATGGGCCGGCAGGTCGCCATAAGCGCCGCCCATCGCCTTCAGGTGATCAGAGAGCAGCGAGAAGTGCTTCGCCTCTTCGAGCCCGACCTGCACCCAGTTGTCGAAGAAGGAGCGGGGCATCGGCACGCGTGCGAAACGGCCGACGAGGTCCCAGGTGAGATCGACCGCGTTGAGCTCGATATGGGCGAGCGAGTGGATGAGGGCGAGGCGGCCATGCGCCGAGACCGGCGAGCGCTTGGGAAGGTCCCGCGGCGGCACGAGGATCGGCCGCTCGGGCCGACCGGGCCGATCGGGCATCGGCCGGTCCATCGCACCGCGCAGCGACAGCCGCCGGCCGAACCAGCCCTTGGCCGCATCATAGGCGACCGCGACCTTCTCCTCGAGATCGGCCGTCGCGACAATGAGCGCCGCCGCATCGGCCAGCGAGGAGAAAGCCGGCGTGGCCATGCTCAGAGCGCCTTGGCGGCTTCGAGGACCTCGGCGACATGGCCCTTCACGCGCGAGACCGTCCAGGCGCGAGCGATGCGGCCTCCGGCATCGATCAGGAAGGTGGTGCGCACGACGCCCATATAGGTCCGCCCATACATCTGCTTCTGCTGCCAGACACCATAGGCTTGGCAGACCGAGGTGTCTTCGTCCGCGGCGAGTGTCACGCCGAGGCCGCGCTTCTTCGCAAATTTCTCATGCGAAGCGACCGAATCGGGCGACACGCCCAGCACCGCCGTTCCCGCCGCCTCGAAATCCGCCAGAGCCGCCGTGAAATCAAGCGCCTCGGTGGTGCAGGTCGAGCCGTCGTCGCCCGGGTAGAAATAGAGGACGAGCTTCCGCCCGGCATAGTCTTTGAGCGCGGCGGTGCCGCCGCCTGTGGTCGGAAGCTGGAACTCGGGCGCGGGGGCGCCGGCGGCCGGAGCGGTCATCTGCCATCCTTTCGTCTGGTTTGTCTGGCGTCAGAAATAGAAATCATGGATAGCTTTCAAGGCGCGTCGCGCCTGATTGCGGCGGGAGACCGCGTCCGTTAACCAAGGACAGACAACGGCCCCGCCTGAGCCGTCCGCCCGAGGGGCGACCGACGAGGAGCGACAATCCCTGACAATGAGGCTAGACCAGTTTCCTTCGGCGCGGGCGCATCGCCCCCTGGTCGCGAGGGCGCCGAGGCGTCGGCGCGGCTGGTTCGGCGCCGTGGTCCGGCTGGCGAGCGCGGCGGTCGTGCTGGTGGTCGTGCTGGTCGTGGCGGCCGCGGCGATCCTCGCGGTGGGGCCGGTCGATCTCGGAATCCTGCGCGAACGCGTCGAACAGGCGATCCGCATCCAGGTCGGCCCAGGCTACGAGGTCAGCGTCGGCGGCGCCTCGATCGACGTCGATCCCGTGATGGGCCTGATGGCGCGGATCGACGAGGTCCGGGTGCGGGACGCGGGCGGCGCCTCGGTGGCGCATGTGCCGACGGCGCGATTCGGCATCGACCCTCTCTCGCTGTTCCGCCTCAGGCTCGATATTTCCGAGATCGAGATCAGCGAGCCCGACATCTCGCTCGTGCGCGGCGATGACGGCCGCATCTTCCTCGGCATGCCCGGGCGTCCGGCGCCGCCGCTGCCCGTGGCTGCGCCGAAGGAGCCGCCTCCCGAGAGCCCCGAACGCTCGGCCGTCGCCGACCTGACGCCGCCGGTGCCGCCGGCGATCAAGGCGCTGGACGGCGGCTTCCCGGATCTCTT
>CAWZZK010000027.1:0-13324 GCA_963966455.1 Kaistia sp.
GCGATCGCCGAGCCCTTGCGCTCGGCCGTCCTCGCACGCGCCTCGGCCTCGTCGGCGAGGTCGTGGAAGACGTTGCGGACGGTCTCGCGCTGGTCCCGCACCGCGCGGGCGGCCTCCGAGGTCGCGGCGCGGGCGGCGCGCCGGGCCTGCGAGCTCATGGCGCTCGCCGTAGCGGTGATCCGGGCCGCCGCCTGTTCGATATCGTCCTGCCGTGACATGACGCACCCCTCTTGCATGGTGAAGACGTCCGTCAACGCCTGGGAGACGCGAAGGTTCACGGTGACACCAAGCTTCAGCGCGGCGGCGGGTCGCTTTCTCCGGCCACCAGTTCCATCGGCCAGATCTCCTGGACGAGACCGATCGGGTGGCTGTCGCGATAGGCCGGCATCGAGGCGAGGAGACCCTGTGCGAGACGGCGACCGAGATCGACAAGGGAGATGTCGAAGCAGGTGAGCGCCGGCGACAGGAATCGCGCCTGCGGCGACTGGCGCAGCCCGATCACCGCCATGTCGCGGCCGGGCGTCAGGCCCGCCTCGTGCAGCCGCCGGTAGACGCCGATCGCCATGATCTCGTTGACGAGCAGCATCGCGGTCGGCCGCGTATCGAGCGCCAGCAGGGCGTCGGTCGCGTGATAGCCGCCTTCCTCGCTGGTCTGCTCGGAACGCACGAGCAGGCGCGGGTCATAGGCGATGCCATTGGCGGCGAGCGCGGCGCGATAGGCGTCGGCGAAGACATAGCCGAGATTGAGCTCGGTGCCCGGCGTCACGAGCCCGATCCTGCGATGGCCGCGCGCGACCAGCCGGTTGACCGCCTTGGTCGCGACGCCCTCGAAATCGAGATCGATCCAGGGATGGCTGCCGCCCGAGAGGCTGCGGCCGAGCGCGATGAACGGAATGTCGCGTTCGATCAGGAAGTCGATGCGCGGATCATGGCGCTGGATCGCCGAGATGAACAGGGCATCGACGAAACGGCGCGCGACGACGCGGCGGACATGATCATAGGGATCGTCGTCCGAGGGACAGAGCAGCACGACCAGATCGAGGTGATGGGCGGCGAATTCCTTCTGCACCCCGACATAGATGCTGGAGAAGAACGTGTCGCCGTGGGTGCTGGTCTCGCTGTTGGTCTCGACCATGAAGCCGATGGCGTTGGTCGTGCCTTGGCGCAGACTGCGGCCGGACTGGTTGGGCACATAGCCGAACTCTTCCGCCGCCTCGAGCACGCGCCGCCTCGTCTCGGCATTGACGTCCGACCGCCCGTTGAGGGCGCGCGAGACCGTCCCGATGGAAATGTTCAGATGATTGGCGAGTTCGCGGATGCTCACGCGGCCTGGTCTCCTTCCCGGTCGAGCCGCCGCGGGGCGCCCGTGCTGCCCTCCTCCCGACATGCACGGCAAGGCTTGCCCATTGGTCGGCCACATCGGCGCTCTTGACAAGAGGCGAATGCCGTTGTGTGATCGTAAACGTTTACGACATCGATGCAGCGCACCGAAAACGTTTGCGATGCAGCAATGATGTCGAGGGAGGGGAGCCCTGATGATGCAGCGTGCCGCGCTTGTCGGCTGCGGAGCCATGAGTCGCGCCTGGTTCGAGGCCGCGAAGACGATCGACGGTCTCGACATCGTCGGCGTCGCGGATATCGACACCGATCGCGCCGCTGCGCGTGCCGCGGAATTCGGCCTCGGCGAGGTCGTGGTCGCCGCCAGCATCGAGGATTTGCTCGCAAGGGCCGAGCCGGACATCCTCTTCGACGTCGTCGTGCCCGGCGCCCGGCATCATGTCGTCTCCACGGCGCTCGCCGCCGGCTGCCACGTCCTTTCCGAAAAGCCGATGGCGGAATCGCTCGATCAGGCGCGCGACCTCGTCGCCTGCGCCCGCGCCGCCGACCGGCTGCATGTCGTCATCCAGAACCGCCGCTATCTCGCCGCTCCGCGCCGCATCCGCCGCCTGATCGCCAGCGGCGCCATCGGCGAGGTGACCTCGATCCACTGCGATTTCTTCCTCGGGCCGCATTTCGGCGGTTTCCGCGAGGAGATGGAGCACGTGCTGCTGCTCGACATGGCGATCCACACCTTCGACGCCGCGCGCTTCCTGGCCGGTGCCGAGCCGGAAGGCGTCTATTGCCGCGAGTGGGAGCCGAAGAACTCCTGGTACAAGCAGGGCTCCTCCGCCGCGGCGATCTTCGAGCTCGGCGACGGCGTGATCTTCAACTATCGGGGGTCCTGGTGCGCGGACGGTCTCGGCACGAGCTGGGAGAGCGCCTGGCGCATCACCGGGACCAAGGGTTCGCTCGTCTGGGACGGGCATGACGATATCCGGGCTGAGATCGCCACCGGCGCGATCAAGGGCCTGTTCTCCGAGGTGGCCGCCGTCGATATCCCTCCGCTCGACCCGTCCGACAGGACAGGCGGCCACCTCGGCCTCGTTCAGGATTTCATCGCCGCGACGCGCGGCGGCCCGGTGCCGGAGACGGTCGGCGCGCAGAACATCAGGAGCCTCGCCATGGTGTTCGGCGCCATCGAGAGCGCCACCACCGGCCGTCGCGTCGAGATCAGCGTCTGAGGCCCCGCCTCGCCGCGTTACATTTCCAAGGAGAGAATGGTGAGCAATCCCGCCCTCGATATCCGCATCGGCACCATGGTGAAGGGCAATGCTTCCGATCCGGCGGCCTATGTCCGCCAGATCCTGCCGCTCGGCTTCGAGTCCATCGAGCCCTTCTTCTGGCAGACGATCGGCGGCAAGGACATTCCGCGCCTCGCCGGCGAACTGAAGGACGCGATCGGCGACCACGACGTCGTGATCGACACACTCGGCATGTTCGGCAACCCGCTCGAGGATACCGATCTCGACCGCCAGACGCTCGAGGGCTGGAAGACGCTGATCGACAACGCCCATCTCTTCGGTGCGAAGACGATCGCCGGCTTCACCGGCCGCGTGCGCGGCCGTCCCATCGAGGAGAGCCTGCCCCGCTACAAAGAAGTCTTCGGGGAACTCGCGAAGCGCGCCGCCGACAAGGGCGTCCGCCTCGCCTTCGAAAACTGCGCGATGGACGGCAACTGGGCGAGCGGCGACTGGAACATCGCCCACAATCCCGACGCCTGGGAACTGATGTTCAACGAGACGCCGGACGACAATATCGGCCTCGAATGGGAGCCGTGCCATCAGATGGTCTATCTGATCGACCCGATCCCGCAGATCCGCAAATGGGCGCCGAAGTTCTTCCACATCCACGGCAAGGACGCGACCATCCGCTGGGACGTGATCCGCGAGAACGGCATCTTCGGCAAATATCCCTTCGTGCAGATGCGCTCGCCCGGCTTCGGCGACAGCGACTGGACGCGCATCATCAGCGAGCTGCGCCTCGCCGGCTACAAGGGCACGATCGATATCGAAGGCTGGCACGATCCGGTCTATCGTGACGAACTCGAAATGACGGGCCAGGTCCATGCCCTCGCCCATCTGAAGGCGGCGCGGGGCGGCGCCGTCTTCGTTCCCAATCCCGCCTGACGGCCAGGTCCCGAAGGGAGGCCGGGCGGCGGTGACTGCGGAGGCGGCGCGGCGGGAGGAGACCACCGCGGCGGTTCCGATAGAGAAGGCCCGGACGCGATGTCCGGGAGCAGGGACGGCACCGTGCCGACAGCGGCCGGTGAACTCGACATCGGGAGGATTTCATGAGGCTTTTCAAGACTCGCATCCGCGGTCTTCTTCTGGCCGCCGCGTCGATCGGCGCGGTCTTCGTCGCGACGGGAACCGCGGCTCATGCCGAGGCGCTGCGCGACAAGTGGTGCAAGGGCACGAAGATCCGCTTCTTCGTCGGCGGCGCCGAGGGCGATGCCTTCGGCTCCATCGTCTATAACGGCGCCAAGCAGGCGGCGCTCGATACCGGCGCGGACGTCGAATATGTCTTCTCCGGCTGGCAGCTCGAGAAGATGGTGCAGCAGCTGCGCGAGGCGGTCGCCTCCAAGCCGGCCGGCATCGCCATGATGGGCCATCCCGGCCCGGCGGCGATCATGCCGCTCGCCGAAGAGGCCGCGGCGGCCGGCATCAAGATGGAATACCAGAACGTCGACGTGCCGGAAGTGCGCGCCAAGTTCGGCGGCGGCTATGTCGGCGCCAATCTGGAGCCGCAGGGCCGTGCGCTCGGCGAGCAGGCGGTCCGCCAGTTCGGCCTCAAGGCCGGCGACACGGCGATCGTCATCGCCGACTGGTCGCAGGAGACGCGCGTCGTGCGCGAGGCGTCGACCGTGAAGGCGCTCGAGGATGCCGGCGTCAAGGTGGTGAAGCTGAACGGCACGCCGGACATGGCGTCCGATCCCAACCTCGCCATCCCGGTGATCAGCGCCGGCCTTCTCGCCAATCCGGACACCAAGCTGATCGGCTATCCCGGCGGCCAGATGCTCGGCAACGCGCCGGTCTACATGCAGACGGTCGGCAAGAAGCCCGGCGAGATCGCCAATATCGGGTTCGACACCTCGCCGCAGATCGTCTCGGCGTTCAAGGACGGCTGGGTGCAGCTGACCTCGGACCAGCAGCCCTTCCTGCAGGGCTATATCCCGATCGTCAGCCTCTGCGGCCAGATCGTCTACGGCCTCGGCCCGCTCAGCGTCGATACCGGCGCCGGCTTCGTGACGCCGGAGAACTACAAGACCGTCGCCGACCTCGCGACCGAAGGCCTGCGCTGATCGCGCCCACCGAACGGGCGGGGCGGCATCGCCGCCTCGCCCCCTCCCCGGCCGGGCGCGGCTCTCGGGGAAAGACGTGACAGGGGCGAACGGAGCGTGACAGGGGAGCGTGACATGGGCGAACGGCTGATCGAGCTTCGCGACATCAAGAAATCATATGGCAACGTCTTCGCGGTCGGCGGCGTGTCGATGCATGTCGACCGCGGCGAGGTGGTGGGACTGCTCGGCGACAACGGCGCCGGCAAATCGACGCTGATCAAGATCCTTGCCGGCGCGGTGCGTCCGAGCGAAGGCGAAATCCTCGTGCGCGGCAAGGTCGTGCCCGGCTGGAGCCCGGCGAAGTCCCGCGACGCCGGCATCGAGACGGTGTTCCAGGACCGCGCGCTCGCCGTGCAGCAGACCATCGTGCGCAACATCTTCATGGGCCGCGAGATCACCACGGGGCTCGGCTTCCTCGACGTCGCCAGGGAGCGCTCCGAGGCCGAGCGGCTGATGCGCGAGATCGGCTTTACCTCCAAGGTCTTCTCGCCGGATTCGATCGTCGGCCAATTGTCCGGCGGCGAGCGGCAGGGCGTCGCCATCGCGCGCGCCATCTACAACAAGGCCGATCTCATCATCCTCGACGAACCGACGACGGCGCTCTCCCTCACCGAGACGGAGAAGGTCTTCCGCTTCGTCCGCACCGTCCGCGAGAGCGGCCGCTCGATCCTCTTCATCGGCCACAACATCCACCACGTCTTCGACATCGCCGAGCGCTTCATCGTGCTCGACCGTGGCCGCGTAGCGCTGGAGATCACCAAGGACGAGGCGAAAAGCGCCGAAAACCTCATCGATTTCATGGAGCATGTGGCCCATCCGAGCGGACCCAACCCGCTGGAGGCCATCCTCGCCGAACGGGCGGCGCGCCGGCAGGGAGCACGAGCATGAGCAGCCTCAGCCAACCCAACAACGCCTCGATCCAGGTCAGCCCCTTGCGGAAATTCGTCCTCGGCAACCGCGCCTCGCTCGGCACGCTCGCCGTGTTCGTGGTGATGATGCTGATCTTCTTCGCCTTCGCGCCCGGCATCTTCTCGCGCTGGCCGATCTATAACTCCGTGCTGCTGACTCTGCCGGTCGCGCTGTTCCTCGTCGTGCCGCTCGTCTTCATCGTGACGGTCGGCGAGATCGACCTCTCATTCCCGGCGACCATGGGCTTCTCCGCCTGGATCTTCGCGCTGGTCGTGCAGGCCGGCTACGATCCCTTCCTCGGCATCATCGGCGCGGTGATCGCGGGCATGAGCCTCGGCTTCGGTGTCGGGGCGATCGTCGTCTATGCCGGCCTGTCCTCGCTCGTCGCGACGCTCGGCATGAATTTCCTGCTGCGCGGGCTGATCATGATACCGACCGAGGGCAAGTCGATCTCGCTGCTCGGCCTGAACGAGACCCTCGCCTACAAGCTCCTGTCGAGCTCCGTCGGCGGCTTCCCCATCCAGATCGTCTGGGCGCTGCTGTTCGTGATCGTGTCTATCTTCCTCTACAACCGTCACCGCTTCGGCGTGCGGGTGCGGGTGGTGGGCGACAATCCCGACAGCGCCGCGCAGATGGGCATCGATACGCGGCGCGTCCGCGTCGCGACCTTCGTGTTCATGGGTCTCGGCTCCGCGCTCGCCGGCGTCTTCTCGACCATGATCAACTTCACCTGGTGGCCATCCTCCGGTGACGCCTATCTGCTGCCGACCCTTGCGGCGGTGTTCGTCGGCGGCACGCCGACCTGGGGCGGTGTCGGCACTGTGGCGGGCGGCGCGATCGGCGCGGTCATCGTCTCGTTCATCCAGACGGGCATCGTCGCCGGCGGGTTGTCGGGCTTCTATGTCCAGTTCTTCAACGGGCTGATCATCATCCTGTCGCTGCTCGGACACCGCTGGAATCAGGTCCGTTACCGCTGACGGCAGCGTCAGGGACGAGGCCGCTCGATGCGCGGCACCAGGATCGTCTCGACCGTGCCCACGGGCAGGCCGAGACGATGGATGGTGCCGCGCGAGAGCAGCGCTCCGCTGGCGAGGCGCGTGACGCGATCCTCGCAATGGAGGCGCAGCGCGGTCAGCCGCCGCGCCGGCCGCATCCAGATGTCGTAGGAAAGACGCACGGCCCCGCCTTCGGTCCAGACCGTCGCGGGCGCCGCGAGATCCTGTCGCTCGCCCAGCCAGCGGCCGGGCGCGACACGGTGAAAACGCCAGGTGCGGCGGTCGGTCTTGCCGTCGTCGAAACGGAAGAGCTGGTCGAGCTCGAAATCGCGGCCGCGATGGCGGCCGGTCGTCCAGACGAGAAAGCCGCGATCAAGCCCGACGACGCCGCTCTTGATGCGGCCGCGCCCGATCGCCAATCCCTCGAAGACGGTCTCGAAGAAGTCCGGCTTTGCAGTGGGCAGCGGCGCGGCGCCGGCCAAGGCGGCGGGCGCGCTGGCCGCGATGCCGAGAAGAAATCCCCTGCGATCGATCATGCCGGCGTCACCTCTGCCGATGGCCGACAGCCGCAGCGCGAGACCCGGAGCGCGCGGCTCAGGCGGCGTTGGACGCCGTGGCGCCGCCGGTCAGCACCGCATAGAGCGCGGTCTGGTCGGCCGAGGCCCGGAGCTTGGCGGCGAGGCCCGGCTCGCGCAGCAGCCGCGCGATGCGGGCCAGCGCCTTCAGATGATCGGCGCCGGCGCTTTCGGGCGCCAGCAGCAGGAAGACGAGATCGACGGGCTGGTCGTCCAGCGATTCGAAGTCGATCGGCTTGGCGAGGCGCGCGAACACGCCATGGATGCGCTTCAGCGCGCGGATCTTGCCGTGCGGGATGGCGATGCCGTTGCCGACTCCGGTCGAGCCGAGGCGCTCGCGCTGCAGCAGCGTGTCGAAGATCTGGCGTTCGTCCAGCCCCGTCTGGCGGGCGGCACGCTCCGCAAGCTCCTGCAGAGCCTGCTTCTTGCCGTTCGCTTTCAGCGCCGGAATGATCGAGTCCGGGCTGATGAGATCGCTAAGGTCCATGGCTTGGTTCAAATTGCCTCGTTCGAGCCAGTCCGAAACCCGCCTTGCCGGCGCGCTGCCAGGAGCGCGCCGGGCAGTGGTTGGCAGTCTAGGCGGAATTACTGACGGACGGAATCCCCCTTGCCGGCCTGGGCCGGATCGATCCACCCGATATTGCCGTCGCGGCGGCGATAGACGATGTTGACGCCGCCATGGCCGGCATGGCGGAAGACGACGACCGGCGCATCGGCGAGGTCCATCGCCATCACGGCGCCGGAGACCGACATCGTGCGCAGCGCCTGCGTCTCCTCGGCGATGACCATCGGGCTGTAGTCGACCGCGAGTTCCTCTTCGGAATCGGGCGTCGCCTGAAGCACGACATAGTTCGCATCCGGTTCGGCGACGCGGCTCTCGTGGTGGTGTTCCTTCAGCCGGCGCTTGTAGCGGCGCAGCTGCTTCTCCATGCGGTCTGCCGCCTGCTCGAAGGTCGGATAGACCTCGTGTCCCCGACCCTCCGCCTTCAGGATGAGGCCGCTGTCGAGATGCAGCGCGCAATCGACGCGATAGCCGGCGCCGTCACGCTCCAGCACGACCCGTCCCGAATGCCCGCCATCGAAATATTTGGCCACGACGGCGTTGACCCGGTCCTCGACATGCGAGCGATAGGAATCGCTGATCTCGATATGCTTGCCGGAAATGCGCAGAGACATGGAGAACGTACCCTTTCGACGACGTTGCGATCCGGGACCCGGTTCGCTGGTCGAGCCAAAGCCCCGTCGGGCACGTCGCCGGTCACGGATCCTGGGCCTTCCCTTCGGTCGCCGGAGTTCCGCTCCGGTCGCAAGGTCCAGGACGCCGTCTGGCGCCGCGCCCTTCTAGTGACGGCCGGTTCCGAAGTCAAGGAACGGCGGTCCCGGCCATCATCCTCTCAAGCTGGGCATCCGTCGAGGGCCCGGCAAGGGGACGGTGAATGAAGGGCGGCGGCGGGGCCGCTCAGCGGTTCGCGGAAAGATCGGCCTGCTTCTCGCGGCGGCGCTGGACCGAGGAGGGAATGCGCAGCGCTTCCCGGTACTTGGCGACCGTCCGGCGGGCGATGTCGATGCCGGCGTCGCGCAGGAGCTTCACCAGCGTATCGTCGCTCAGCACGTCGTCGGCGCTTTCGGCATCGATCAGGGTGCGGATGCGGTGACGGACGGATTCGGCCGAATGCGCTTCGCCGCCTTCGGACGAGGCGATGGCCGAGGTGAAGAAGTATTTCAGCTCGAAGATGCCACGCGAGGTCGCCATGTACTTGTTCGAGGTGACGCGCGAAACCGTCGACTCGTGCATGCCGATCGCCTCGGCGACGGTCTTCAGATTGAGCGGCCGGAGATGGCGCACGCCATGCGTCAGGAAGCCGTCCTGCTGGCGAACGATCTCGGTGGCGACCTTCAGGATCGTCTTGGCACGCTGGTCGAGGCTCTTCACCAGCCAGTTGGCGGTCTGCAGGCACTCGGCGAGATAGGCGCGCTCCGTGTCCGGCCGGCTGCCGCGCGGCACGCTGGCGAGATAGCTGTTGTTGACCAGCACCCGTGGCAGCGTCTCGGTGTTGAGCTCGATGAGCCAGCTGCCGTCGGGCGCCGCCCGCACCATCACATCCGGCACGATCGGCTGCACCGGCGCCGAGCCGAAGGACGCGCCGGGCTTGGGATCGAGCGCGCGCAATTCGGCGAGCATGTCGACGATGTCGTCCTCGTTGCAGCCGCAGACGCGCTTCAGCGCCGCGAAATCGCGGCGGGCGACGAGGTCGAGATGATCGAGCAGCGCCTTGATCGCCGGATCGAGCCGGTTCTTCTCGGCGAGCTGCAGCGCCAGGCATTCGGAAAGGTCGCGGGCGCAGATGCCGGTCGGTTCGAAGCCCTGCAGCGTCGCCAGCACCTCCTCGACGAGCGCCATCGGCGCGCCGAGCCGCTCGGCGAGCGAGGCGAGGTCGGCGCGGATATAGCCGGCCTCGTCGACCTCGTCGATCAGCGCATGGCCGATGATGAGGCGGGTCGGATCGGTGACCGCGAGGCCGAGCTGGTCCGCGAGATGGTCGGCGAGCGATTTCTCCCCGGCGACGAATGCCTCGAGATTGTAGTCCTCGCTGCTCGCCTGCTGGCGGCCTGGCTGGCTGGCCCAGGGATCGAAGGCCGGCTGCGGCGAGGGATCACCGCCGGCATGGCCGTGATCGTCCGGAAATACGTTGGAAAGGTCGGCGTCGAGCCGGTCGCCGATCGCATCGGCGGAGGTTTCGAGCCGCGTCTCCAGCCAGTCGCTGCCGCCGCCCGCCTCGCTCCACTCCCCGGCGTCGGCTCCGTCGCCGTCGCGCTCGCCGGTAAAGGCGTCCTGCGAGCCACGGCCATCCTCGCCCGGGAAACCGTCACTCTCGATCGAGGCCTTGCCCGGCCCGGCGACGATGTCGTCGCCGTCCTCGCGCTCGTCACGCTCCAGCAGCGGATTGCGTTCGAGTTCGGCCTCGACATAGCTGATGAGATCGAGATTGGAGAGCTGGAGCAGCTTGATGGCCTGCATCAGCTGCGGCGTCATCACCAGCGACTGGGTCTGCCGGAACTCCAGCTTCGGGGAAAGCGACATGAAAACGCGGCGACCTCGGGAACTGGTCCAACTCTTGCTTGCCTATCCCTTTTGGTAGCGCAAGCCGCGTCGTCATCAAAGCGTAAATTGCTCGCCAAGGTAAAGACGGCGGACGTCCGGGCTAGCGACGATGTCGCTTGGGCGGCCTTCCATCAGCACTTCGCCGGAATGGATGATATAGGCGCGGTCAATGAGGCCGAGCGTTTCGCGCACATTGTGGTCGGTGATGAGCACGCCGATGCCGCGCGCCGTCAGATGACGAACGAGCGCCTGGATGTCGCCGACCGCAATCGGATCGATGCCGGCGAAGGGCTCGTCGAGCAGCATGAAGGCCGGCCGGCTGGCGAGCGCGCGCGCGATCTCGCAGCGCCGGCGCTCGCCGCCCGACAGCGCGATGGCCGGCGACTTGCGCAGATGCGCGATGCGGAACTCGTCGAGCAGCGAGTCGAGTTCCTCCTCGCGGCGGCGGCGGTCGGGCTCGACCACCTCAAGCACGGCGCGGATGTTCTGCTCGACCGTAAGTCCGCGGAAGATCGACGTCTCCTGCGGCAGGTAGCCGACGCCGAGCCGGGCACGGCGATACATCGGCAGATGCGTGACGTCGTGGCCGTCGAGCTCGATCGTGCCCTGGTCGGCCTGAACGAGGCCGGTGATCATGTAGAAGATCGTCGTCTTGCCGGCGCCGTTGGGGCCGAGCAGGCCGACCGACTCGCCCCGCGCCACGGCGAGGCTCGCCGAATGCACGACGCGGCGGCGGCGGTAGCTCTTGCCGAGGCCGCGTGCCACCAGCCAGCCGGGCCCGCCCGCGTCCTCGGCGAAACGCGTGACCGGGCGATTCTCGGCGATCGCCTCGCCATAGGCATCCTGTTCGGCCTCGCGGCCGCGGTCCCTGTCAGCCACGATCAGCGCCGCCCCGTCCGACCATCGCGGCGGCGGAAGCCGTCCGTCATCGCGCGCAAGCTCAATTCTGCGGCGCCGGTTGGGCCGGAGCGGCACCCGGCGCGCCCGGCGTGGCGCCGGGGGTGAACACGCCGCGGATGCGGCCGCCGGGCTTCTGGTCGACGCGGGCCTTGCCGGTCTCCATGTCCCAGACGAGGCGGTCGCCGGTGATGACGTTCGGCCCCTGGCTGAGCACGACATTGCCCGAGAGCGTCACTTGCTTGGCGAGCATGTCGACGACGCCGTTGTCGCCGGTGGCGGTCTGGTCGCCCGAATTCACATAGACCTTGCCGCTCGCCTCGATGCGCGTGAAGCTGCCGGCGCCGGGCATGACGTCGTTGCCGGCCGGCTTGGCCGCGCCGTCGGCCGGCGCGTCATTGTTCGAGAAGATGGCGATCTTGCTCGCCTTCAGCACCGAGTCGCCGCGGGTGACGGTGACGTTGCCGGAGAAGGTCGAGACCCGCTGGCCGTTCTTCTCCACGACGTCGAGGGCATCGGCCTCGACATTGACCGGTCCCTTCTCGTCGGACTGGAAGCCCTTGAACATCTCGCCGGTCGTCTGCGCATAGGCCGCGGGCGCCGTGACGGCGAGCGGGGCGACGAGGGCGGTGGCAAGGCAGAACCGCATGGTCTTGGATGTCATTCGGTCACCGAGGGGGCTGCGCCGGGGCGGGGCGGGGTCGATTCGTCCGGAATTGAATAGGTTACCTTTACCCCATTCGAGAAGGATATGCTCTGGCCGCGATCATGGACAGACACGCCGTTGGCCCTGATCTCGCTGCCCTGCGAGCGGAAGGCCAGAGGCTTGTTCGAGGTCATCGTGCCGGATTTGAGGTCGATGTCGGCGTTCTCGAGCGTGCCCTCGATGCCGGTCGTCGTGTTGAAGGAAATCTGCTTGTCGAGCACGATGCGCTCGGCGTCGGAATAATAGGTTCCGGCTTCGGCCTTGATGCGCGCCGTCTCGCCTTTTCCCATGCCGATCGTGGCGCCGATATTGTGCAGCGTGACGACCTTGGTATTGGCCAGCGACTGCTCGGCGCGGTCCGCCTTCAGCTCGTAGGACCGCCCGCCGGACAGATAGCCCGAGACATGCGGGTCCTGCATCACAATGGCGTTGTTGGAGACGTCGATCGAGGCGGCGCCGAAATTGGCCGGCAGCCGAGGGACGATGTAGAAATAGGCGACGAAGGCGACGACGGCGAGAACGCTGATCGTCGGCAGCAGGATCTTGAGCATGCGCACGCGGGCGCTGTGACGCTGCGCCGCGCGGTAGCGGGCATCGATCTCGGCGCGGGTCTGGTCGAACCAGCCGTAGTCGTCGTCCTCTCCGGCTGGCGCCGTGTTCATGCCCGCTCCATTGCTCGTCCTCGTCCCGAGGGCTTCGCCATCATCGGCGTTCGGCCGTAAAGGCTCCCGCCTATGTGGACCGGCCGGGGCGATCCTGCATCCCACAGCCGATCACGAATGCGAAAATATATCCTCTTCCGCCCAGCCGGCGAGGTCGAGCGCCGCGCGGGTCGGCAGAAAGTCGAAGCAGGCCGCCGCCAGCGCCGTGCGGTCCTCGCGGGCGAGCCGCTCGGTCAGCCGGTCCCTCAGGGCGTGGAGATGCAGCACGTCAGAGGCGGCATAGGCGAGCTGTGCGTCGGTCAACACCTCCGCGCCCCAGTCCGAACTCTGCTGCTGCTTGGAAAGGTCGATGTCGAGCATCTCCTTCACGAGGTCCTTGAGCCCGTGGCGGTCGGTATAGGTCCGCGTCAGCCGGGAGGCGATCTTCGTGCAGAAGACGGGCGCCACGGTGATGCCGAAGGTGTGGCCGAGCACCGCCACGTCGAAACGGGCGAAATGGAAGATCTTCGCCACCGCCGGATCGGCGAGGAGGCGCACCAGGTTGGGCGCCTCAGTCTGGCCCGCGGCGATCTGGACCACGTCGGCCGTGCCGTCGCCAGGCGAGAGCTGGACGACGCAGAGGCGGTCACGGTGGGGGTTGAGGCCGAGGGTCTCGGTGTCGATCGCCACGCTGTCGCCATAGCGCGACAGGTCGGGCAGGTCGCCACGATGCAGGCGGATAGTCATCGCTGTGGTGCATCCCGGAAGGAACTCAAGC
>CAWZZK010000028.1:0-23844 GCA_963966455.1 Kaistia sp.
GCCGATGAACTTCCTCTCCTTCCATGGCGGCATCCGCTCCGGCGACCGCTTGGTGCGGCTCGACGAGGCGGAGATCGCCGTGCCCGAACTGCGTGAGGAGCGCGCGCCAGCAGACCTCGCGCTCGGCATCCGGCCGGAGCATGTCCGCCTCGACGACGGCGCGCCGCTGCGCGGCACGGTGTTCGGAACCGAATATCTCGGCACGACGCAGATCGTGGCGATCGAGACGGCGCATGGCCCGCTCAAGGCGCGGCTTCCAGCCGACCTGCCGGTCGAGACGGGCGAGAATGTCGGCCTCAGCTTCCGCTCCGAGCGGCTGTCGGTGTTCGACAAGGGCTCGGGCCGGGCGCTGAATTCGGCGCTCTATGCGGGAGGTGCTCATGGCTGACGTGACGCTCGACCATGTCACCAAGCGCTTCGGCCACACGGTGGCGATCGACGATCTCTCGCTCACCATCGCCGATGGCGAACTCGTGGTGCTGCTCGGGCCGACCGGCGCGGGCAAGACGACGACGCTTAGGCTCGTCGCCGGGCTCGAGGCGGCGGATGCGGGGCGCGTCTCGATCGGCGGCCGCGACGTGACGGGCATCGCGCCGGCCGGCCGTGACGTCACCTTCGTCTTCCAGCAATATTCGCTCTATCCGCATCTCTCCGTGTTCGACAATCTCGCCTTTCCACTGCGCTCCCCGCAGCGGCGGCTGCCGGCCGTCGAGATCAAACGCCGCGTCACCGAGGTGGCGACGATGCTGCGCATCGCCCACAAGCTCGACAACCGCGCCACACGGCTCTCGGGCGGCGAGATGCAGCGCGTCGCGATCGGCCGCGCGCTGGTGCGCCGACCGGCGATCTATCTGATGGACGAGCCGCTTTCCTCGCTCGACGCCAAGCTGCGCTCGGATCTCCGCCTGGAGCTGAAGCATATCCAGCACGATCTCGGTGCGACGATCCTCTATGTGACGCATGACCAGACCGAGGCGATGACGCTCGCCTCGCGCATCGGCGTCATGAATGCCGGCCGGCTGATCCAGATCGGCACGCCGCGCGAGGTCTACAAGCAGCCGGCAAATCTCTATGTCGCGGCGCGGCTCGGCCAGCCGGCGATCAATATCCTCCCGGAAGGACTCATCCCGGCAGGCGCCGCTCCGATCGGCGCCAGGACCGTCGGCGCGCGCACGGAGCATCTCCGCATCGAGCGGGCCGCGAACGGCGCTGCCAATGCCAGGGTCGACTGGATCGAGCATCTCGGCGACCAGAACCATCTCCATGTCAGCATCGGCGACCGCAAGCTGACGACGCTGGTCGATCCGGCGACGGAACTCGTCGCGGGAGACGCGGTTGCGCTCAGCCTCGTCGATCCGCTCTATTTCGACGGCGAGGGGAATCGGATCGCGGGAGGCAGAGGATGATCGACGACAAGGGCCGGCGTGCGCTGATCGAGGCCATGGCGGGCGCGGTGATCGCCCATGCCGACGAATTGACGGCGCTCGACCAGGCGATCGGCGACGGCGATCACGGCCTCAACATGAAGCGCGGCTTTGAGGCGGTGCTGGCGGATGTCGACACGATCTCCGCAAAGCCGATCCCGGATGCGCTGAAGGCCATCGGCACGACGCTGGTGATGAAGGTCGGCGGCGCTTCCGGCCCGCTCTACGGCACGCTGGCCCTCGCCCTTGCCAAGGAACTCCCCACCGATCCCTCCCGCGCCGACCTTGCGCGCGCGCTCAAGGCCGCGATCGAGGCTGTGAAGGCGCGCGGCAAGTCGGAGGTCGGCCAGAAGACGATGCTGGACGTGCTGGCGCCGGTCGCAGCCGCCCTCGAGAGCGGCGCCGATCCGGTTGCGGCGGCAGAGGCGGCTGCCGAGGCCACCGTGCCGATGAAGGCGATCCGCGGCCGCGCCTCCTTCCTCGGCGACCGGTCGATCGGTCACATGGACCCCGGCGCGCGGTCGAGCGCATTGCTCGTCGCCGCCATCGCTGCGAAACTGGACGAGATCGCATGAGCGCCTCCGCATCCCCCTCCGCTTCGCCTTCCACCAATGTCGGCATCGTCATCGTCTCGCACTCGCCCGATGTGGCGCGCGGCACGGCCGAGATGGTGCGCCAGATGGTCGGCGACGAGGTGCCGCTGGCTTTCTGCGGCGGCAATCCCGATGGCGGGCTCGGCACCAGCGTCGAGGCGATCCTCGGCGCCATCGACCGGGCCTGGTCGGAGAAGGGCGTCGCGATCCTCGTCGATCTCGGCGGCGCCGAGACCAACAGCGAGATGGCGATCGAGATGCAGCCGGAAGAGCGGGCGGGGCGGATCGTCGTCTGCAACGCGCCGATCGTCGAGGGCGCGGTGATCGCCGCGACGGAAGCCTCCGGCGGCGCCTCGCTCGACATCGTCCGCCGCACGGCGGAAGAACTCTCGCCGGCCTGAGGCGGCAGGAAAGGAATTGGACATGGCCGAGCAGGAATCCACAGCAAGCGTCCTCCTGACCCATGAGGTGGGCCTCCATGCGCGCCCCTCGGTGAAGCTGACCAAGCTCGCCAAGACCTATTCCTCCGATATCGCGCTCGCGACCGCCGAGGGCGGGCCGTGGATCGACGCGAAGAGCATCGTGCGCGTCATGGCCGCCAAGGCGCCGAAGGGCACCGTGCTGCACTTCCGCGCCAATGGGCCGGATGCCGACGCCGCGCTGGCGGCGCTGGTCGCGCTGGTCGAGCGCGATTTCGACGAGGCCGGAGCGCATCTCTCCGAAAAGACCCATGCCGGCGACTGAGCTGACCGGCCGCGCCGCTTCGCCGGGTCTCGCGATCGGCCCGCTCCACCGGCTTGCCGAGCGCACCGGGCTGAGCCGCGCCGCGGGAGCGCCGGCCGAGGAAAGCGCGGCGCTGACGACCGCGATCGCAACCGCCTCGGCGGCGCTGATCGCCATCATGGCCGAGGCGGAGGGCGAGGGCGCCGACATCCTCGAATTCCAGGTCGCGATGCTCGCCGACGACGCGTTGGCAGCTCCGGCCTTCGCCGCGATCGCGGCCGGCATCGATGCCGCCAGCGCCTGGCGGACGACGCTCGACGAGACCATTGCCGGCTATCGCGACGGCGGCGACGACTATTTCGCGGCGCGCGCCTCCGACCTGGAGGATATCCGCGACCGGGTGCTGGCCGCCCTGGACGGCGAGGCAGGCGAGAGCCGCCTGCCGCCTGGCGCGATCCTTGTCGGCCGCGACGTGACGCCGAGCCTCTTCCTTTCGGTCGACTGGAAGGCGGGCGGCGCCATTGCGCTTTCCGAAGGCAGCCCGTCCAGCCATGTCGCGATGCTGGCGCGGGCGCGGGGCGTCCCCATGGTGGTCGGCCTCGGCCGCCTGCCCGCTGCAGGCGCGGTGGAGGCGATCGTTGACGGCGATGCCGGCTGCCTGATTCTCGACCCGGATGCCGGTGCGAAATCCGCCTTCGCCCACGCCGCAGCCGGCGCCGCGGACCGTGCCTTCGCCGAAGCCGAGGCCGCGCGGCTGCCCGGACGTTTCGCCGACGGATCGCCGGTGCGCGTCCTGATCAACGTCGCGGAGCCGGAAGAACTGGACGCGATCGACCCCGCGATCTGCGACGGCATCGGCCTCGTCCGCACAGAGTTCCTGTTCCATCGCCCCGCCGGTCTTCCCGACGAGGAAACGCAATATCGCGCGTATCGGCGGATGCTCGAATGGGCCGGGGCGCGGCCCGTCACCATCCGCACCGTCGATGCCGGCGGCGACAAGCCGGTGCCGGGTCTCACCATCGACGGCGAATCCAACCCCTTTCTCGGCACGCGCGGCGTGCGGCTGTCGCTGCTGAAGCCCGACATTTTCCGGGTCCAGCTGCGCGCATTGGCCCGCGCTGCCGTGCATGGCAATCTCAAGGTCATGCTGCCCATGGTGACGGTGCCCGGCGAGATCGATGAGGCCGCGCGGCTGCTCGACGCCGCCGTGGCCGAGCTCGCCGCCGAGGGCGTTCCGCATACGCGCCCCCCGCTCGGCATCATGGTCGAGGTGCCGGCGGTGGCGGTCGTGCCGGAACTCTATGCCGGTGCCGCCTTCTTCTCGATCGGCTCCAACGACCTGACCCAAGATACGACAGCCGCCGCGCGCGACATCGCCGCCGTGGCGTCGCTCTGCGACGCCGGCCATCCGGCCGTGGCGGCGCTCATCGCCAATGTCGTGCGCGCCGGTGAGGCGCTCGCGCGCGAGGTCAGCCTTTGCGGCGACATGGGCGGCGATCCGCGCCATTTGCCGGCGCTGGTCGGCGCCGGGCTGCGCTCGGTCTCGGTCGCGCCGCGCCTCGTCGGCCGCGTCAAGCGGGGGCTGGCGGAGATTCGGCCGGATGGCCCGGCATGAGCGCGGCGGATGAAGGCGCCGCGCCGGCCGTCGCCGCCTACAAGCTGATCCTGCAGCGCGTGCTCGACAACCGCCCGTCGGGGACGCGCGGCCGCCTGGCGCAGGCGCTCGGCAAGAACCGCTCCTTCGTCAGTCACATCACCAACCCGGCCTATCCGACGCCGATCCCGGCCCAGCATCTCGAGACGATCTTCGAGGTCGGCCATTTCTCGCCGGAGGATCGCCGCCTCTTTCTCGATGCCTATGCCCGCGCCCATCCGCGCCGCGTGCCGTCGCTGAAGGAAGCGCGCCGCCTTCGGCCGCATGTCATCTATCTTCCCGATCTCGGCGACAGCGAGAAGAACCAGGATCTCGACCGCCTGGTCGGCGAATTCGTGCAGCGGCTGACGCGGCTGGTGGACGGGTAGGGCTTTGTTCGCCCGAGAAAGGCGCTCACCCCGGCCCTCTCCCTGAGGGAGAGGGGGCGCCGGCATCGAGGGCGGAGACCAGCCTCGGGCACTGCCGCCGGCAGTGCCTTCCCCCTCTCCCGCTTGCGGAAGAGGGCCGGGGTGAGGGGCTTGCTTTAGGCGATACGAGGGAGGGAGACCCATGAAGAAGCTGATCAACGCGCCGGAAACGGTGCTCGCCGAGAGCCTCGACGGCTTCGCCGAGGCGCATGCCGACATCGTGCAGCTCGGGGAGGAGCGGAAATTCGTCCGCCGCCGCCTGCTGAAGCCGGGCAAGCCGGCGCTCATCTCCGGCGGCGGTTCGGGCCATGAGCCGCTGCATGCCGGCTTCGTCGGCTTCGGCATGCTCGACGCCGCCTGTCCCGGCCAGGTCTTCACCTCGCCGACGCCCGACCAGATGATCGCGGCGGTGGCCGAGGTCGATACCGGCGGCGGCGCGCTGTTCATCGTCAAGAATTACGAAGGCGACGTCATGAACTTCGAGATGGCGGCCGAACTCGCCGGCTCGGAGGTGCTGACCGTCATCACCGACGACGATGTCGCCGTCGAGACCTCGACCTATTCGCTTGGCCGGCGCGGCGTCGCCGGCACGATGATCGTCGAAAAGGTCGTCGGCGCCGGAGCCGAGGCCGGCATGGGGCTCGGCGCGCTCAAGGTGCTCGGCGACCGCGTCAACGCGGCGACGCGCTCGATGGGCGTCGCGCTCACGAGCTGCATCGTTCCGGCCGCGGGAACGCCGACCTTCACGCTGCCCGAGGACGAGATGGAGATGGGCGTCGGCATCCATGGCGAGCCCGGCCGCCGGCGCGTGAAGCTCGAGAGCGCCGATGCCATCGCCGAGGAGATGGTGGCGGCCATCGCCGGCGATCTTGGCCGCGGCGGCGACGCGCTGCTGCTCGTCAACGGCTTCGGCGGCACCCCGGCGATGGAGCTCTATCTGATGCGTCACGCCGCCGGAAAGGCGCTCGCCAAGCACGGCATCCGCATCGCCCGCAGCTTGGTCGGCAATTATGTGACCTCGCTGGAAATGGCGGGCTGCTCGCTGACGGTGACGCTCATCGACGACGAGATCGCGCGGCTCTGGGATGCGCCGGTGCATACGCCCGCCCTGCGCTGGGGGCTCTGACGCCCTCAGTGCTGCGGCACGGTGCGCGTCGAGGAGAGGACTGTCACGTGGCAGCCGGCGACGTCGCGGGCGCGGATGCGCTCGTCGGCGCAGCGCTTGGGCTGCAGCGTCGTGCCGCTTGCCGTGATGCGGACCGAGCGGATGCCGAGCATGCTCGACAGCGTCGTCGGCACGTCGGCCGAGACGGTGCCCGATAGGCTCTCGCCACGCTCGACGAATTGCCAGCCGTCCGGCCGCGCGACGGAGCCGGTCGTCATGCGGTCGAAGGCTTCCTCAGCCGTTGCGGCGCGGATGTCGTCGCGGGCGCGTGCGCCTGCGGTGAGCGCGGCGTCGAGGCGCTGCTGAAGCTCGCTGCGCGCCGCGGCGAGCCGCGAAAGGTCGACCATCGCGCCGAGCAAGACGAGCAGCGCCAGCGAGGCGGCGGCGAACAGCGCGATGCCCTTGCCGCCGATCGTCGCGCGCACCATCTCCTCGCGCATGGCAGCGTGTTTCTGGGGTGATCCGGCAGGATCTGCGTTGGGGGACACGTTTCTTCCTTGGGGATTTTGCCGGCTCGTGTTCGATAAAACTTGAACCAGATGCGCTTTAACCCGGGCTTTCCCGGACCGCCTGCAAAACGTGAATTTCCGTTAACGATTACGCGCCAAGACGGCTAAGCGGGCGGACCAACTGGAACAGATGGCGAGCCTTTTCCTTGTAAGGGCGCGGCTTTCCGCTATCGTTGTGCGATGCACTCGATCTGCTATAAGCACGCCCTGCCGCCGGTGGGCGCGGTCAACGAGATGACGTGTCGATGTCTGTGAATGTGCAGGGCGGAGGCGAGGCTGTTCAGGCCGCGCCGCCCGCTCCAGGCGGTCCGGCCGGGGATCATACCGGCGGTGGCACCGCTCACGCCGGCTTCTGGACGTTGGCCCTCGGCTCGGTCGGCGTCGTCTATGGCGACATCGGCACGAGCGTCATCTACGCGCTGCGCGAGGCGCTGCATGCGGCGAACAGCGCCCATGGCGGCATCGTGCGCGAGGACGTGATCAGCATCATCTCGCTGATCCTCTGGACGCTGACGATCATCGTCACGCTCAAATATGTCGTCATTTTGCTCAGGGCCGACAACAATGGCGAGGGCGGCACGCTCTCGCTGATGGCGCTCGCCCAGCGCGCGATGGGCCGCGGCGCCCCGGTCGTCTTCATCCTGGGCGTCGCCGGCGCGGCGCTCTTCTATGGCGACGCCGTCATCACGCCGGCCATTTCGGTTCTCTCGGCCGTCGAGGGCCTGAAGCTGGTGACGCCGGCCTTCGACGAATATGTCATCCCGATCACGATCGCGATCATCGCGGCGCTGTTCCTCGTCCAGCGCTACGGCACGGCGCGCGTTGCCTCGCTGTTCGGGCCGATTACCGCGCTGTGGTTCATCGTGATGACGATCGGCGGCTTCATGCATATCGCCGACGATCCCGGCATCTTCGCCGCGCTCAACCCCTATCATGCCGTCCGCTATATCTGGACCAACGGCCATACCGGCCTCGTCGTGATCGGCGCGGTGTTCCTGTCCGTGACCGGCGCCGAGGCGCTCTATGCCGATCTCGGCCATTTCGGTCGCAAGCCGATCCAGGCCGCCTGGCTCGGCTTCGTCTTTCCCGCGCTCGCCGCCAACTATCTGGGGCAGGGGGCGCTCGTCCTCGCCCATCCCGAGGCGCTCGCCAATCCCTTCTTCCTGCTCTTCCCCGAATGGGCGCTGCTGCCGGTCGTCATCCTCGCCACCATGGCGACGGTGATCGCGTCACAGGCGGTGATTTCCGGCGCCTTCTCGATGACGCGCCAGGCGATCCAGCTGAAGCTGCTGCCGCGCATGGATATCGAGCACACCTCTGAGCAGCATGTCGGCCAGATCTACATGCCGCAGGTCAACACGCTGCTGATGATCGCGGTGCTGGTGCTGGTCGTGATGTTCGGCTCGTCGAGCAAGCTCGCCACCGCCTATGGCATCTCGGTCACCGCCGAGATGGTGATCACGGCACTCCTCGCCTTCATCGTGGTGTGGCGCTTCTGGCGCTGGCCGGTCTGGGTCGCGGCGCTGCTCATCGCGCCGTTCCTCATCATCGACATGGTCTTCCTCGGCGCCAACCTCATCAAGGTCACCGAAGGTGGCTGGGTCCCGCTGCTCTTCGCCTTCTCGATCATGGTGATCATGCGCTCCTGGGTGCGCGGCACCAAGATCCTGTTCGACAAGAGCCGCCGCAACGACGTGCCGCTCAACGAGCTGGTGAAGAACCTCGAGAAGAGCAGCGTCGTCCGCGTGCCGGGAACGGCGGTGTTCCTCACCTCCGATCCCGAGACGGCGCCGTCCTCGCTGCTGCACAGCCTCAAGCACTATCGCGTGCTGCACCAGAAGAACGTGCTGCTGACGGTCATCTCGTCCAACGTGCCGCGCATCGACGACGCCGACCGCATCCGCATCGAGCCGATCAACGACAGCTTCACGCGCGTCTTCATGACCTTCGGCTATATGGAAACGCCGAACGTGCCCAAGGCGCTCGGCCTCTGCCGCAAGCAGGGCTGGAAATACGACATCATGTCGACGTCGTTCTTCCTGTCCCGCCGCTCGATCAAGCCGGCCAAGGACCGCATCTTCTCGCGCCTGCAGGACAAGCTGTTCATCAAGCTCGCCATCAACGCCAGCGACGCGACGGAGTATTTCCATATTCCGACCGGCCGCGTGGTCGAGATCGGCACGCAGATGACGATCTGAGGCGAGAGGGTTTCCCTCAGGCGACCGGCGCCGTGGCGCCGGCTGGCATGCCAGCGGCCGTGATCCCGGCCTTGGCCAGAGCGGCCTGCGCCGCCGCGAGCCGCGCGACCGGCACGCGGAACGGCGAGCAGGACACATAGTCGAAATCGAGCCCGGCGAAGAAGCGGATCGACGCCGGATCGCCGCCATGCTCGCCGCAGACGCCGATCTTGAGCCCCGGCCGGACGGCCCTGCCGCGCTCGGTCGCGATGCGGATGAGTTCGCCGACGCCGGCTTCGTCGAGCGTCGCGAAGGGATCCACCGGCATCAGGCCGAGCGCCAGATAGGCGTTGAGGAACGGCGCCGCGTCGTCGCGCGAAATGCCGAAGGTCGTCTGCGTCAGATCGTTGGTGCCGAAGGAGAAGAAGCTGGCGCTGCGGGCGAGGTCGCCGGCCGCGAGCGCGGCGCGCGGCAGCTCGATCATGGTGCCGAGTTCGTAGCGCGGCGCCCTGCCATGCAGCCGCACGACCTGCGCCTCGGCGGCGCGGATGCGTTGATAGATGAGGTCGAGCTCGGCCTTGCTGGCGACGAGCGGCACCATGATCTCCAGCTCGACCGGCCGGCCGCTGGCCTCGCCGACATCGAGCGCCGCTTCGAGAATGGCGCGAATCTGCATCTCGACGATCTCGGGGAAGGAGATCGCAAGGCGGACGCCGCGATGGCCGAGCATCGGATTGGCTTCGGCGAGCGCCTCGCTGCGGGCGCGGATGCGGGCCGGCGGAATGCCCATCGCCGCCGACAGCTCCTCGATCTCGGCCTCGCCGGTCGGCAGGAACTCGTGCAGCGGCGGATCGAGCAGCCGCACCGTCACCGGCAGTCCCGACATGATCTCGAACAGCGAGGCGAAATCGGTCCGCTGCATCGGGAGGAGCCGCGCCAGCGCGTCCGCCCGCGCCGCCGGCGTTTCGGCGAGGATCATCTCGCGCACGACCGAAATGCGGCGCTGGTCGAAGAACATGTGCTCGGTTCGGCAGAGGCCGATGCCCTCGGCACCGAAGCCGCGCGCCGCGCGGGCATCGGCCGGTGTGTCGACATTGGTCCGGATCTTCAGCGTGCGGAAATCGTCGGCCCAGCGCATCAGCGTCGCGAAATCGCCCGAGAGTTCCGGCTCGCGCAGCGGGACTGCGCCGATCAGGACCTGGCCGGTGCCGCCATCGATGGTGATCGTGTCGCCGCGGCGGATCGTGCGCCCGCCGGCCGTCATGGTGCCGGCCTTGAAGTCGACGCGGATACCACCGGCGCCGGAGACACAGGGCTTGCCCATGCCGCGCGCCACCACGGCGGCGTGGCTGGTCATGCCGCCGCGTGTCGTCAGGATGCCGCGCGCGGCATGCATGCCGTGCACGTCCTCGGGGCTGGTCTCGACGCGCACGAGGATCACCTTGCGGCCCTGCGTGCGCGCCAGCTCCGCCTCGTCGGGCGTGAAGACGACGGCGCCGCTGGCGGCACCCGGCGAGGCCGGCAGGCCGCGGGCGAAGAGATCGGCGCCGTTCTCCGGGTCGATCGTCGGATGCAGCAACTGGTCGAGCGTGCGCGGCTCGATCCGCGCCACGGCCTCGGCCCGGCTGATGAGTCCCTCGGCGGCCATCTCGACCGCGCTGCGCAGCGCGGCGCGGATCGTCCGCTTGGCCGGGCGCACCTGCAGCATCCAGAGGCGGCCGCGCTCGATGGTGAATTCGAGGTCGAGCATGTCGCGGTGGTGCCGCTCCAGCCGGTCGGCCACCGCCGAGAAGGCGGCGAAGGCCTCCGGCATCAGCGCTTCGAGAGACGCCGCCTCGGACCCCGTCTCCTGCCGCGCCCGCTCGGTGAGATCCTGCGGCGTGCGCGTGCCGGCGACGACGTCCTCGCCCTGCGCGTTGGGCAGGAATTCGCCCCAGAGGATCTTCTCGCCGGTGGAGGGATTGCGCGTGAAGGCGACGCCGGTCGCCGAGGTCTCGCCGAGATTGCCGAACACCATCGCCTGCACCGTCACGGCCGTCCCGGCATCACCGGGCAGCGCGTTCATGCGGCGATAGGCGACGGCACGCGGATTGTTCCACGAGGCGATGACGGCGCGGATGGCGCCCCAGAGCTGCGCGGTCGGTGCCTGCGGGAAGGCGACGTCCGTCTCCTCGATGACGAGGCCCTTGTAGAGGTCGCAGACGGCCTGCCAGTCCTCGGCGGCGAGTTCCCCGTCGAGCACGAGCCCGCGCGCCAGCTTGTAGTCCTCGAGCTTCTCCTCGAAGAGGCCGTGATCGAGCCCGAGCACGACATGGCCATACATCTGGATGAAGCGGCGATAGCTGTCGAAGGCGAAGCGCCGGTCGCCCGAGACGCGGGCAAGACCCTCGACCGTCTCGTCGTTGAGCCCGAGATTGAGGACGGTGTCCATCATGCCCGGCATCGAGACGGCGGCGCCCGAGCGCACGGAGACGAGCAGCGGATCGCTTGCATCGCCGAACCGACGGCCGGCGACGCGGCCGACAGAGGCGAGCGCGCGGTCGACCTCGTCCGCGAGGCCATCGGGAAAGACATGGCCGCTGGCGAGATAGAGGCGGCCGATCTCCGTCGAGAGCGTGAAGCCTGGCGGCACGGGCAGGCCGAGCGCGCTCATTTCGGCGAGGCCGGCGCCCTTGCCGCCGATGAGGTCGCGGTCGGCGAGACCACCCTCGGCGAAACCGCCGCCGAACGCGTACACCCACTTCGCCATCGCTTCCCGCTCCCGCCGGCGGCCAGAGGCCGTAGGGCTCTAGCTAAATCAGCCTCTTGCTGCGCCGCAACACGAAAATAATCCCGGGCTCTGCGGCTGAGGCGCTCAGCGGCCGGGCCGCGTGACGACGAAGGCGGCCGAGGCGAGGAGGAAGGCGGCGACGACCGCCGCGAGCCAGAGGGGCGGCTGCGTCAGGTAGAGGAAGACCGCGAAGCCGCCGGCCATGCTGCCGACGGCGAAGAGCTTGGCGGGGAGGGGAATGGCGCCGCTCTCGCGCCACTGGCGGATCGGTGGGCCGAAATACTTGTGGTCGAGCAGCCAGGCCTCGAAGCGCGGCGAGGAGCGCGAGAAGAACCAGGCGGCGAGGATCATGAAGATGGTGGTCGGCATCACGGGCAGCACGAGCCCGACAAGGCCGAGCGCGACCATCAGCCATCCGGCCGCGGCATAGAGCGGCCGTCTCACGTCGCGCCGCTCAGCGGTCGAGCGCGAGGGCGAAGGGGTGTCCTTCGAAGGCATCATGGCCGCGTCCGATCTCCTCGATCGCCCGCACCATACGCCCGCGCCGGCCGAGCAGCTCGTCGGCGAAGCGTACCAGGCGAAGATTGGGCGTCGCCGAAGGTGAGCCGGCGCGGATCAGGCCTGCGATCTCGGCTTCGTCGCGCTCGGGCCGCAGCGCGCAGACGGTGATGAAGGCGGCGGCGGTCGACCGGCTGATGCCCGCGAAGCAGTGCACGACGATCGGCTTCTCGCCCTTCCAGCCGTCGACGAAATCGAGCAGCTGCTCGACATGCTCGACCGCCGGCGCCGTCATGCCGTCCATCGGCTCGAGGATGTCGTTGAAGCCGAGAAAGAGATGCCGCTCCTCCGGGATCGACGCGGGCCGCTCGACGGGCGTGCCCATATTGATGAGCGTCACCAGATGGCTGGCATCCGTCTGCGCCACGGTGGCTCCGATGCGGGAAAGCGAGCACACATGGACGCGCGGCATGGGACATTCCTTCTTGCTGTTCGGTCGGCGGTCGGGCCGAGTCGCCCGCCCGCTCTGCTCATGTAGTGCGCCGGCCGCGCGGGGTCACGACGAAAGCGCCGCCTCGCCCGCCAGCGTCTCGAAAAGGGCGAGGAAGCGCCGCTCGGCCTCGGAAGTCGGCCAGGGCTCCAGCGCCAGATGGTCCGCGGCGATGCCGCGCGGGCGGCCGAAAAACTGCGTCGCCTCCGCCGCGCCGAATCCGGCCAGCACCGTCGCTTCGTGATAGGCGGCGATGCGGTCGGCCGCCTTGATCGCCCGCGTCAGCTCGGCGCGGCGCTCCGCCGGCAGCCCGAAGCGCAGGTGGATGGCGGCGAGGAGACGCGCCTCGACGGTCTTGTAGGCGCCTCCAACCAGGGCCTTGAAGGGCGAGATCATGTCGCCGATCACATATTCCGGCGCGTCGTGCAGCAGCGCCGCCAGGCGGTCGGCGTTGGAGAGCGAGGGATCGAGCTTCACCGCGATGTCGACCACGAGCACGGAATGCTGCGCCACCGAAAAGGCATGCGGCCCGCGCGTCTGGCCGTTCCAACGCGCGACGCGGGCAAGGCCATGCGCGATGTCGCCGATCTCGACATCGAAGGGCGACGGATCGGCGAGGTCGAGCCTGCGGCCGGACAGCATGCGCTGCCAGACGCGCGGCGGCCGGGCCGTGGCGCTCACGCCGCGCCCTCGTCTTCGCTGCCGGCCGGCCAGCCGAAATGCGCGAAAGCGGGCAGCGTGACCTGAAGCGGCACGCCGCCCGCCGTGATGCTGGCGCCGGTATCGAGCGCGGCGCGGGTCCGGTCGAGGCGGAGCAGCGCGATTCCCGTCGTCCCCGCATGCGAGCCGAGCGCGCCGAGCGCCTTGCCATTGCCCTCGACGGCGGTTCCCGCATCGGCAAGCTCTGCCGTGCCGGTCACGATGACGGCGCGGCGGCGGGCGGTGCCGCGATGCTGCATGCGCGAGACGATCTCCTGCCCGACATAGCAGCCCTTGCGGAAATCGACGCCGGCGAGATCGTCCATGTCGACATCATGCGGGAAGGCCTCGCCGAAGGCGAAGTCGCGGCCGCCTTCGGGAACGCCGAGCGCGATGCGATGCGCGTGCCACGCCTCCGCCGACGTCTCGTTCTCGACCGGCGCGTCCTTGGCCAGGATGGCGCGGTGGCCGAGTTCGGCGAGCCGCGGGTCGGACACGGCGCCGTCCGGCGCGTCGCCGCCCCAGAACACCGCCACCTTCCGCTCGGCGGAGAGATCGGCGATCTCGACCTTGGCGCGCAGGCGATAGAGCGTCATCCGCTTCACGAAATCGGCGAGCGCCGCCTTCGGCAGGTCGATAAGGAAGCCGTCCCCATCGGCGAAGACGAGGAAATCCGCGAGGATCTTCCCCTGAGGCGACAGGAGCGCGCCGAAGCCGGCACGGTCCTTGGCGACGCGGTCCATGTCGGTCGTGACGATGTTCTGCAGGAAGCCGCGCGCTTCCGCGCCGCCGATCCGCACCACGCCGCGATCGGCGAGGACGGCAGAGTACCTCTTACGCATTGGCATGGTTCCCATGCATTTGCCGCGCTTGTGCTCCCCGCCGCGCAACCTTAAGCCGGAGAAGCGTTTGTGCCATGAGCGGCGACGAACACAGGCTGGCGCTGGGGAGGGCGGCCATGACGACAAACGAGACAAGCGACAAGTCCACCTACGAGCTTTTGTTCCGCAACGGCACCGTCGTCAACCATGACGGAATCGGCACCCCCGACATCGCCGTGCGAAACGGCCGCATCGCGGCGATCGGGGACATCGATCCGCGCCGCGCCGCCCGCGTCGTCGACTGCACCGGGCTGCATATCCTGCCGGGCGTCATCGACAGCCAGGTGCATTTCCGCGAGCCGGGCGCCGAGCACAAGGAAGACCTAGAGACCGGATCGCGCGCCGCCGTCATGGGCGGCGTCACCGCCGTTTTCGAAATGCCGAACACCAAGCCGACCACGACGAGCGCCGAGGCGCTGGCCGAGAAGATCAAGCGGGCGCGCGGGCGCATGCATTGCGACTTCGCCTTCTGGGTCGGCGGCACCCGCGACAATGTCGCCGACATTCCCGATCTCGAACGGCTGCCCGGCGCAGCGGGCATCAAGGTGTTCATCGGCTCGTCGACGGGCGATCTTCTCGTCGAGGACGATGCCGGCATCGCCGCCATTCTCGGCGCCACGCGCCGCCGCGCCGCCTTCCATGCCGAGGACGAGATGCGGCTCAATGACCGCAAGCATCTGCGCGTGCCGGGCGACGCCTCGTCCCATCCGGTCTGGCGCGACGCGACGGCGGCGCTGATGGCGACCGAGCGGCTGGTGCGCATCGCCCGCTCGAAGGGCGCCCGCATCCATATCCTGCACATCTCGACCGCCGAAGAGATCGCCTATCTCGCCGACCACAAGGACATCGTCACCGCCGAGGCGACGCCGCACCACCTGACGCTTTCCGCCGACGACTATGCGCGCCTCGGCACGAAGCTGCAGATGAACCCGCCGGTGCGCGACAAGGCGCATCAGGCGGGCATCTGGCAGGGCATCGCCAACGGCGTCATCGACGTGCTCGGCTCGGACCACGCCCCGCATACGCTGGAGGAGAAGGCGAAGCCCTATCCCGAAAGCCCGTCCGGCATGACCGGCGTTCAGACGCTGGTTCCGATCATGCTCGACCATGTGAATGCCGGCCGCCTGTCGCTGGAGCGCTTCGTCGACCTGACCTCCGCCGGTCCTGCGCGCCTGTTCGGCATCGCCCGCAAGGGCCGAATCGCGGTCGGCTATGACGCGGACTTCACGATCGTCGACCTCAAGCGCCGGGCGACGATCACCAATGGCTGGATCGCCTCGCGCGCCGGCTGGACGCCCTATGACGGCAAGCGCGTCTTCGGCTGGCCGGTGGGCACTGTCGTGCGCGGGCGCCAGGTGATGTGGGAAGGCGAACTCGCCGCTCCGTCCGGCGGCGAGCCGGTCCTCTTCAGCGAGGCGCTGCCGCGCGGCTGAGCCTCCGCCGCCCATCGTCAGTCGTCGACATCGATCAGGACCGAGGTCGCCGAGCGGCGGTGCGGGCCGTGGTAGACGGCCTCGATATTGTTGCCGTCCGGATCGAGCAGGAAGGCCGCGTAGTAGCCGGGATGATAGGAACGCTCGCCGGGGCCGCCATTGTCGCGGCCGCCCGCGGCGAGCCCCGCGGCATGGAAGGCGGCGACGGTCTCGGCATCGGCGGCCTGGAAGGCGAGATGGCAGCGGCCCGTCAGCGGCGTGCCGCCCGAGACGAACAGCTCATCCGCATAGAACCATTCGTCGCCGCCCTCGACGGCGATGCCGAGGACGCGGAGCACCGCATCATAGAAGCGCCTGCTGGCGGCGACATCCGCCGAGACGATCTGGATATGGTCGATGAGCCGCCCGCGATGGAATTGCATGCCGTCCTCCCGTTTGTGGAGAACAGAGCATGAACAAAATCGCCCGTCAAGGCGGCGTCAGTCGCCGGCCTGGAACTCGCTCCAGTGCCCCGTCGGCGTGATGCCGACGCGGTAGAAGAGATAGGCGCCATAATTCTTCATCTCGTCATAGTCCGACGAGGTGAGCAGGCGGAACAGCTCGACCATCTGCGGCGGCGAGAGCTTGTCGAGCGGGTAGCGCGCAAAATACGGCCAGATATAGAGCTCGTTCGGCGTGCCGGCGTCGACATGGACATAGCCCGCCTCGAGAATCTCGCTGAGGATGGCGAGGATTTCGCGGCCGTCGGGATCGCCCGAAAGGGTCTTCAGATAGGCGATCGGGTCTTCGGCATCGTCGTCGCTGGCGCCGAGATTGGTCGGATGCGGCCCGGCCTCGATCAGCGGCTTCAGCGCGTTGATGTCGCCGGTCTTGGCGGCGTCGATGATCTTCTGGCGAAGCGCCTGCACGGGGGGCGGCAGCTTGGCGACGTCATATTCGACTGTCGGAACCGGCTCGTCCTGCTGAGCCGCAGCGCCCGGCGCGGGCTGATCCGGCTCGTTGTCGGCGGGCGCCGCATCGCCATCGCCGTCCTCGCTCGGGCCGGGCGGCGGCGTGATCGTCTGTGTCGGCACCGATTTCGAGGGGGCGGGAGCCGGATCGACAGGGGCGGCACCGAAGGCGGCCGTACCCGATGCGAGGACGAAAGCGAGGGCTGCCGTTGTGAAAAGCGCCGCCGGATTTCTTCCGCGCATGGCCAACTCCTGAGGAAGCGAATGTCAGGGCCGAGCCCGGCGTGCCGGAACCGCTCGGCCGGACGGGCTCGAAAGCGGCATCATCGCCGCAATGCGGCGATACCAGCAACAGATTGCGGCGGAACGCTGGCCCGCGCTTACTGAATGGTCCGCTGCAGCGTGAACTCGCCGCGGCGGATGCGATCGGGCAGCGAGACGGCGAGCTCGGCGACCGCCTCCTCGCCATAGGTGTCGATCAGGTCGGAGAGCGAGGCGAACAGCGCGGCATGGGCCATGATGTCGGGCTCGATGCCTTCCGCAACCGCCTCGTCCCAGGCTTCCGTCAGATAGGCGAGGGCGGCCCGCTTCTGCTCCGCGATCTCGGCGTCGGCGATGTCGCGATCCTGATCCATCAAAGGCGAGCCTTCCCGTGTCTTGCGGCGACCGGCGCTTGCGCCTCGAATCACCCTCATTCGAACCTAGCATGCGAGGAGTCGCGCGAGACAGCGATCCTGAAGGGGGGGTTAATTCAAACCTAAGAATCCGGTTAATTCGGTTAACGTGGCGGCGATGCATCACCGCCATAGCGGGTCGTCACCTCGCGCGTGAGCTTGCTCCCCTCGGCGCGGTAGCGCTCGATCGCGAGCTCTGCCGAGGGCGTGCAGCGGCGGTAGAGCGCGGCGAAGCCCTGATAGCCGGAATTGAAGGCCGCGGTCAGCCGCGCCTGCCGCTCGGGCGAGGGCGATTCGGCCGAGAGCAGCGCTTCCATCTGGCTTCGCCATTTGCCCGGCTGCGCGGTGCCGCAGAGCGGCCCGAGATAGTGCAGCGCGCCGAGAATCTCCGAGAGGCGGAGGAGCGCCGCGTCATAGGGCGGGTCGGCAGCAAGGACGGGCGATGGCGGAAGCGCGAGTGTCGCTGCGACGGCGAGGGCGGCGAGGATCCGGCGCATCATGCGGGCCGCGACAGCGCGAGGACGTCGAGGAGCCCCGGCGTCATGGCAAGCTCTGCCGCGGCGTCGAGCGTCACGAACATGGCCGCCGCGGCGTCGCTCGCGGCTGTGGCCTCGCCCTCCGCCTCGCCGGTGAAACTGACGACGACGAAATGGCTGCGCACCACGTCCCCCTCGCGGTGGATGGCATCGATGGCGGAGACGAGCCTGAGCGGGCCGGCGCGAAGGCCGGTCTCCTCCAGAAGCTCGCGCCGCGCGGCATCCTCCAGAAGCTCGCCCCATTCGACGCGGCCGCCCGGCAGCGACCAGAGGCCGGCGAAAGGCGCACGGGCGCGCTGCACCAGCAACACGCGGCCCCCGCGCCAGATTGCGACGCTGACGCCGATTCCTGGCCGCGCCGCGACGCTTGCTCCACCTGTGCTGCTTGTCTCGCTCATGCCGCCGAAATTGGCCCGAAAGCATGCCGGGCGGAAGGGGGCGCGTTGGGGCCTCTCGCGACCCACTGGGCAAGCACGAGCCCAGCGCCTAGAAGAGGCCGAGGACCGAGGACGAGGCGATGTGTGGACGATTTGCGCTGGCGGTGGCGCCGGCCGAGCTCGAGGAAGAGTTCTCGCTGATCCGCATCGAGTGGTTTCCGCCGCGCTACAACATCGCGCCGACGCAGCCGATCCATGTCGTCCGGGCTGAGAAGGGCGCGCGCTCGCTGGCGCTGGTGCGCTGGGGCCTGATCCCGTCCTGGGCGAAGAACCCGGCCGAGCTGCCGCTCTTCTCCAACGCGCGCGCCGAATCGGCGCCCGACAAGCCGGCCTTCCGCGGCCCCTTCCGCCACCGGCGGTGCCTCGTTCCGGCGACTGGCTTCTACGAGTGGAAGAAGGAAGCGGCCGGCCGCAAGCAGCCCTTCCTCGTGAAATCCCCGCGGCGGCGCATCCTGGCGCTGGCCGGGCTCTGGGACGAATATGCCGATGCCAACGGCAATCTTCTCGACAGCGCGACGATCCTGACGACCGCCGCCAATGCCGATCTCGCGCCGATCCATGACCGCATGCCGGTGGTGATCGCACCGGAGGATTATGATCGCTGGCTGGGCCTCGCGCCGGCCGAGCGCGAGGAACTCGAGGGCCTGCTGCGGCCGCCGCCTGCCGGCCTTCTCGAAGCCGTCGCGGTCAGCCCGCGCGTCAACAGCGCCCGCGACGACGATCCCGCTTTGCAGCAGCCGATCGAGGGCTCTGCCGAAGCACCGTCGCCCACCCCGAAAGCGAAACCCGTCTCAACGGCCGAATCGGCTGCGCCCAAGCGCCAGCTGAAACTCTTCTGACCGAACAGTCCCGGATCCCGTCATGACCCTGCCGCTCGCCGCGCCGGCGCTCGAAGGCTTCCTGCTCGGCGCCAGCCTTATCATCGCCATCGGCGCCCAGAACGCCTTCGTGCTGCGCCAGGGCCTCGCCCGACGCCACGTCTTCGCGGTCGCGGCCTTCTGCACGCTCTCGGACGCGGTCCTTATCATCGCCGGCGTCGCCGGGCTCGGAACGCTGGTCCAGCAATCGCCGCGCGTGCTGACGGTCGTGACGCTGGCCGGCGCCGCGTTCCTGTTCACCTATGGCGCGATGGCGCTCCGCCGTGCGCTGCATCCCGGCGGGCTCTCGGCGCGCGGCGCCGCCGAATCGCTGCTGGGGCCGGCGCTCGCCACGATCGCGGCGCTCACCTTCCTCAATCCGCATGTCTATCTGGATACGGTCGTGCTGCTCGGCTCGCTCTCGGCACGCCATGTCGGCATGGAGCGCGTCGCCTTCGCGGCCGGCGCCGCGAGCGCCTCGGCGGTCTGGTTCTTTTCGCTCGGCTATGGCGCGCGGCTGGCGGCGCCGCTTTTCGCGCGGCCGTCGGCCTGGCGCGTGCTCGACGGGCTGATCGCCTTGGTCATGGCGGCCATCGCGACGTCGCTGCTATGGCAGGTGCTGGAGCCGCTGCTCTCGTGATCGGCAGCCTGGCCGCAAGCGGCGGAGGCCGAGCCGGAGCCCGCCTTGCAAGCGCATGGTCTTCCACGCGCCCGCCGTCTACTCTCTACGCGTCGTCACCCGGCCTTGCGGTCGGATCGATCAATCCTGCTCGCGCGCCGCGATGGCCATCTGCATCTGCGCGGAACCGACCGAGCTGCGCTTCGGCATGCTCTTGGCCGTCTTCTGCTGGCGCAGGGCCGCGACGAGGTCGGGATTCCCCAGTTCGCCATACTTGGCGCACAGGTCGTCGCCGTGTTCACGTTGCGTCTTGGTCGGAAAGGTTGCGTGATCTTTGTCGGTCATGATGATGTTTCAGTCCCAGGCGTATTTCCGCCGTCGTGCCGATCTTCCGCCGGCTGCTCTTCGTGCAAGGCGGATATGGTAAGGCAATATGGCATCATCGTGATTTAGATTTTCGTTAACGGGCTAAATAGACGCGTGATGTCGTGCATTGAACTTGATGGCCGTTGGCTGTTGCTTTTTGGGCACAAGGCATCGCCAGCGTTCTATTGCCGAGCCTATGCTGCGGAGCAAAAAAAGTGATGCGCCGACCGCCGCGCCGCCTGGCGCCCGGGGCGCGCACCGCGCTGCGGCTGGCGCTGCTGCCGCTGCCGCTCCTCATCCTGGCGGTCGTGCTGAGGCAGTTCGGCCTCCTGGAGATCGCACCGCTCTTCGTGACGCTGGCGCTCGCCTGGCTACTGGCGGCGCTGGCCATCGTCGCCGCCGTCGTCGCGCTCCGCAGCGTCTGGCGCGACGGCGACGAGGGCGCCGGCACGGCGATCGGCGCCATCGCGCTTGCCGTCGCCGCACTGGTCCTGCCCGCGATCGTCGTCGTCGACCTCGTGCGGCTGCCGCGCCTCGCCGATGTCTCGACCGACGTGATCGACCCGCCGCTCTTCACGGCTGCGCCCGACCAGGTGGTGATGCGGCCGCTGCCGGGCGAGGAGATCCAGGCGGCACAGCTCGCCGCCTATCCGGCGATCGTCCCGCGCCACTATCCGCTCTCGCCGGCGCGTGTCTATCAGGCGATCGATGGGCTCGTCGCTGCGCGCGGCTGGACGGTGACCGACGAGCGCGCGCCCGATGCCGATAACGAGGTCGGCTGGATCGAGGCCGGAGCGAAGACCTTCCTGCTGGCGCTGCCGGTCGATGTGGTGATCCGCGTCATCGCCGACGGCTCGGGCACGCTGGTCGACATGCGTTCGGCGGTCCGCATCGGCGCCCATGACCTCGGCGACGATGCCGCGCGGATCGGGGACTTCTTCGCCGATCTCGACACCGGCCTGCAGGGCGTTGCGGAACCGGACGACGATGCGCGCCCGACCGAGCCTCAGGACGACGACAACGCCGCGCCGCTGCCGCCGATCCCGGAGCCGGCCCCCGTCAGCCGCCGCTGACCGCCTCGTAGCGCGCGCCGAGGCCGGAGCCCTCAAGGACGCGGACGCGGCCCTTCGCAAGCAGGTCCTCGACATGGGCGAGCACCGAGAGCGCCGCGGCGCCATGCAAGGCGCTCGGCGTCTCGCGATAGACGACGGCGACGATGTCGGCGATCGTCCGGTCGCCCTTCTCGATGCGGGCGAGGATCGCCGCCTCGCGCAGCCTTCGATGCGCCCGGAGCGCCCGCACGAAAGCGGGCGCATCGGCGATCGGCGCGCCATGGCCGGGCAGGTAGATCGTCTCGGGGCGAGCGCCGAGCCGCTCCAGCGAGGCCATGTAGTCAGCCATCGAGCCATCGGGCGGCGCGACGACGGTGGTCGACCAGCCCATGACGTGATCGCCCGAAAAGAGCATGTCGCTGCCCGAAAGGGCAAAGGCCATGTGGTTGGCGGCGTGGCCGGGCGTCGCGATGGCTTCGAGCCGCCAGCCCTCGCCTGCGACGATGCCGCCATCCTGAAGTGTGATGTCCGGGGCGAAGCGCTCGTCGGCGCCGGCGTCGAGCGTGGCGCTCTCGCCATCGCGCGGCGGGCGGGCGAAGCGATGCGCGCCGCCGGCATGGACGGGCGCCCCCGTCGCGGCCACCAGCCGCGGCACGCCGGCCGAATGGTCGCGGTGAGTATGGGTGACGATGATGGCGTCGATCGTCTCGCCGCTCGTCGCCGCGAGCAGCGCCTCGATATGGGCGGGATCATCGGGGCCGGGATCGATCACCGCGACGCGGCCATGGCCGACGATATAGCTGTTGGTGCCGCGAAAGGTGAACGGGTTCGCATTGCCGGCGGTGACCCGGCGCACCAGCGGCCCGAGCGGCACGGCGCGACCCGTCTGCGGGTCGAAATCGCGATCGAAGCAGATATCTGACATGGAACCCAGTTAGCGGCGGCCGTCCGCCGCTTCAACCGCGCCGACGGCAAAAGGCCGCGCCGGTTGGCCGGCGCGGCCCTCGAATCGATGCGATCAGCCTTCGGCAGGCTGGATCAGGCCGCCTGCTTGGCGGCGATCTTCGCGACATGGGCGCCCTGGTAGCGGGCCGCCTCGAGCTCGATGGCCGAAGGCTGGCGCGAACCGTCGCCGCCGGTGATGGTCGAAGCGCCGTAGGGCGAGCCGCCCTTGATCTCCTCGACGCCCATCTGGCCCTGGAAGGCATAGGGCAGGCCGACGACGATCATGCCGTGATGGAAGAAGGTCGGGATGAAGCCGAGAATGGTCGACTCCTGGCCGCCATGCTGGGTCGCCGAGGAGGTGAACACCGAGCCGACCTTGCCGGTCAGCTTGCCCTGCGCCCAGAGGCCGCCGGTCTGGTCCCAGAAATTGCGCATCTGCGAGGCGACCGTGCCGTAGCGCGTGCCGGCGCCGACGATGATCGCGTCATACTGGTCGAGCTCCGACGGGCTCGCGACCGGGGCCGCCTGGTCCATCTTGTAGTAGGAGGCCTTGGCGACGTCGTCCGGAACGAGCTCGGGCACGCGCTTGATCACGGCCTCGGCGCCGGTCGAGCGGACGCCCTCGGCGACGGCTTCGGCCATCTTCTCGATATGGCCGTAAGCCGAATAGTAAAGCACCAGAACCTTGGTCATCGGAAAACCCCTCGTGAGAATGCGGTGCTGTCTACATCGGTCGAACGCGCGCCGCGGGAAAGCGCCGTGCGAGTGAACAGTCTGTCGTCGATTGTCGATGACCGCTTGATGACGGTGGTTCGCCGGCCTTCGGCTCTTGCGGGGGCGGGGCTTTGTCCTATGCTCCGGCGCGGGAGCGAAGCGAGCCGGAGGAAACATGCTCGACAAGGATTTCGTGGTTCTGGACGACCGGTTCCGCCGCTATGCGATGGGCAATGTCCATATCGAGAAGCTGTGGACCGGCAGCCGCTGGGCGGAAGGCCCGGCCTATTTCGCCGCCGGCAAATACCTCATCTGGTCGGACATCCCGAACGACCGCCTGCTGCGCTATGACGAGACCGACGGATCGGTCTCCGTCTTCCTGGCGCCCTGCAACAATCACAATGGCCATACGGTCGACCTCGAGGGCCGGCTGATCTCCTGCGAGCATCGCGGCCGCGCGGTCACGCGCATCGAGCATGACGGTTCCCGCCGCATCCTCGCCGACCGCTTCGAGGGCAAGAAGCTCAATTCTCCCAATGACGTGGTCGTCAAGTCCGACGGCTCGATCTGGTTTACCGATCCGACCTACGGCATCGACGGCGAATACGAGGGCGATTTCGCCATCTCCGAGATCGGCGCCTGCAACGTCTACCGCATCGATCCGGTGAACGGCTCCGTCTCGGCGGTGATCACCGACATGGTGCGCCCGAACGGCCTCGCCTTCTCGCCCGACGAGAAGCTGCTCTACGTCGCCGACACCGGGCTGACCCACAAGGCTGATTGCTCGCCCGACATCCGCGTCTATCCCGTGGCCTCCGACGGGCGCAGCGTCGGCGCCGGACGGCGCTTCGCGACCTGCGATGCCGGCCTCTTCGACGGCTTCCGGGTCGACATCCACGGCAATGTCTGGAGCTCGGCCGCCGACGGCGTCCATTGCTTCACGCCGGACGGCACGCTGATCGGCAAGATCAGCATCCCCGAAGTCGTTGCGAATGTCTGCTTCGGCGGCCGCAAGCGCAATCGCCTCTATATCTGCGGCACGACCAGCCTTTATTCCGTCTATCTCAACACCCAGGGCGCCCTACGCCCCAAGGCGTAACGCGCGAAGACCCTCACCCCGGCCCTCTCCCGCTCGCGGGAGAGGGGGCGCTGGCATTGCTGGTGGGAGTGGTCTGAAGCATCGCAAGCTGCACGGCCGAACACCCTCTCCCGCGAGCGGGAGAGGGCTGAGGTGAGGGGCTTCCCCCCGCCTTGGTGGACGGGCAGACATT
>CAWZZK010000029.1:0-20662 GCA_963966455.1 Kaistia sp.
GATTGGTTGTTCGTCTACGGCGAGCCGCCGGCGCCGCCTAGCCAACCACGGGTGCTGCCGTGGGGGTGTGGGGGGGGGGCCGCGGCCGCCGCCGGCGGCTCGTAGGGCTTGGCGAGGATCAGCGACCAGTAGACCTTGTACTTGCTCTTCGGCGCGTAGGCCGTGCCGATGCCGAGCCGGGTGACGCCAGCCTTCAGCATGTTGGCATTGTGCGAGGGCGAGTCGCGCCAGCCGGAAAAGGCCTCGGCGAGCGTCCTGTAGCCCGCGCCGACATTCTCTACCGCGATCCCGGCGTCGAAGCCGGAGGCGGCGAGACGCTTCTCGAAGCTGCCGGCGCCCTTGACGCTGTGGCCGACCTGGTCGACGGCCGCCATGGCGCGGGCCTGATCGGCGGCCATCTTGTTCAGCACCGGGTCGGCGACCACGGGGGAGAGGCCGCGGGTCGCGCGATAGCCGCTGATCATGCTCGCCGCCGCTTCCGGGCTGACCGTGGCGCCGGCCGCGTCCAGGCGGTCATAGAAGACGGGCGAGCGCGGCGCCTCAGGCTCCTTGGCGCAGGCCGCGAGGAGAACGGCGAGCGACGCTGCGGCAAGGAGCGGGGCCGCGCGGCGGAGCGATGTCGTCATGGATGGACCTTCTTCGGGACGGACCCTGGCCGGGCGGATGGCCCGGCGCCGGGCCGATGGGCGCGGGATCGCGGCGAGTGTGGGCCGATTTGGCGGGGCGGCGCAACCGGGCTCACGGCAGCTGGATATCTTCGTTGCGGAAGCGGGCGAGGCACTCGAAGCGGATGTCGGAGCGCACCTGCAGGCCCTGCGCGATGTCGGAGAGATAGCAGCGCAGCTCGAAATCGAGCGACACATTGTTGAAGGCGGTGAAGAGAACGCTCGGCGCCGGATAGGCGAGCACCAGCGGATGCGCCTTCGCGACATCGAGCAGCACGGCGCGCACCCGTTCCGGATCGGTCGTCTTGGCGACGGTCACCGGCAGGATGATGCGGCCGGAGCGGTCGCGCAGCACCATGTTCTTGACCTGGCCGGTGATCAGCGTCGAGTTCGGGACGATGAGCGTGGCGCGGTCGAAGGTCTCGATCTCGGTGGCGCGCACATTGATGCGCTTCACGATGCCTTCCTCGGGGCCGACCGCGATCCAGTCGCCGGCGCGGATGGGGCGCTCGGCGAGCAGGATGAGCCCGGAGACGAAGTTGTTGACGATCGCCTGCAGGCCGAGGCCGATACCGACCGAGAGCGCGCCGGCGACGATCGCGACATTGGAAAGGTCGAGCCCGGCATAGCCGAAGGCGAAGGCGGCGGCTGCGATGGTACCCAGATAGCCGACACTGGTGCGGATCGAGTTCCGGAGACCGGAATCGAGCCGTGTCGTCGGCAGGAAGCGGGTCTCCAGCCAGTTCTGCATCGCCCGCGTGATGACGAAGCCGATGGCGAACACGGCGAGCGCCGCGATGATCGTCGAGAAGGAGATCGAGATCGAGCCGACGCGGAAGCCGAAAAAGACCTGCCGCACGCTCTCGAAGACCGAGGTGGAATCGACGCCCCAGGGCGCGATGACCACGAGGACGGCGCCGGCGACGAGCAGCGCGCGCACGAGGCCGTTGAAGAGCACGCCCGCCTGCGTGATCGAGCGCGGCGCGAAGCCGATCGAGGCGATGAGGCGGCTGCCGACGACGCCTTCGCGGCGGAACCAGGCGCTGGTCAGTTCGTCGGCGAGCATGATCAGTAGCACGAGCAGCGCGACGATTGTCGACACCCAGGCGATCTGGGCGGTGATGAAGCGGCCGAGCGCGACATAGCCCATGAGATTGGCGACGATCGCCACCGCGGCGGCGAGCCCGGCGACGACCAGCGCCATGCGGCGCAGGACCGGCTCCTCGGCCGGGTCCTCCTCGTCCTCCTCCGCCGGCGGGCGGTGGTTCAGCATGCGCACGGTCATGATGATCAGCACCGCGCTGATCGTCGACAGCAGCCCATCGGCCGCGATGATCAGCGGCAGGCCGGTATAGGCGACGCGCGAGAAGCGCTCGATGAAGACCGAAAGAGCCTGCATCGCGGCGATCGCGACCGTGAAGTGGAAGATCCGCCTGGCGATCGCATGCTCGATCTCGACGAGGCGGAGATCGGGACGCCAGGGCGCCAGAAGCGCCCGCGAAACGCCGAATCCAAGCGAGAACAAAGCCACCGCCGAGGTGACGCCCCACCAGAGCTGGTCGATCCGGTCCGGCGAAAGATCGAGCGCGTCGAGGATCGCATGGCCGCCGACGAGCACGCCGGTCGGCACCAGCGTATTCAGCGCCACCACCGTCGTCGCCACCATGACGCGCGACCGCCGGTCGCTCGACTGGCCGGGCGCCGGCAGCGCGCTGCGCACCCGGCGGATGAGCAGCCGCCGTCCGGGAACGAGCAGCAGCAGCATGGCCGCGATGACCGTGAGCACCAGGGCGATGGCGGCGCGGTCATTGCGGTTGTGGAAGACATAGAACCAGCTGGAGATGAGCTCGTTCGAACGCGCTGCGACGCCCGGGATCTCGGCGGCGGCGTCGCTCCACAGCGACGGGTCGATCAGGCTGGCATTGCGCTCGAGAAGGCGCCCGGTGAACAGCCGGCGGCGGCGGTCGTTGATCTGGCTGTTGGTGAAGGTGCCGTGGACGGCGATCGCCTGCGCCTGCTGCTGGGCGCCCGACAGGTCGGCATAGAGCTTCTGCGCCGAGGCGAGCTCGTCCTTGATGGCGTCCGAGACCGCGGCGTCGGCGCCCTGGACCGGCGACAGTTCCTTGACCTGCGCCGCCGCGGCGGCGACCTGGGGTGTCAGTCCGTCGGCAAAGGCGGAGGCCTGGTTGACGACGGCGGTCGTCTGGTCGCGCAGATTGCGGAGGTCAAAATCGCTGACGCCGACCCGGTCGAGCGCCATGTCGATCCGCGTCAGGTCGGAATTCCAGCGGTCGAGCAGGGCCTGCGTGTCGGCGGCATCGGCGGAAGTGTCGATGACGGCCAGGACGGGCGCGACGTCAACGGCCAGAATGGCGAGGGTCACGAGGGCGAGCACGACCCGCCGGATCGCCGATCCGATGCCTCCGATGCGCCTCACGTCGTTCTCCCCGCCGCACTTGCCGGCGCCGCAGACCTTAGGGGCAATGATGACGACATCAGGGCGGCGGATTTTGCAATCAGATCTTCAAGCAAGCGGCGTATCAGATTCGGAAGGCCTGCGACTGGACGGCGCCGCACGCGTTGCCCATATGCGGCGGCACGGGTTCTGAAGGAACCGGAGAAGGATTTGACCGGCGAAGGCATCACATCGGCGGACGCGGAAGAGATAACGCGCCCGCGTTCGGCATCGACGCTGCTCGGACGGCTCGACGAGCTGATCGAGGGCGAGCGGATCTCGGTCGGTGCCATGAGCGACGCGCTGGGGCGTTCCGGCCTCGGCATCACCATCCTGATGCTGGCGCTGCCCTCCTTCATTCCGATCCCCGGCCTTCCGACCGGCTTCGTCTTCGGGACCGCGCTCGCCATCCTGTCGCTGCAGGTCCTGTCCGGCGCCGACCGGCTCATCCTCCCCGGCTGGATCCGCCGCTTCAGCATGCCGCGCGAACCGGTGGTCAAGGGCGGCGCCTTCATCGCGCCCTGGTTCCGCAAGGTCGAGTGGATGCTGCGGCCCCGCCTCAGCGGGCTCTCCGGACGGAGGGCGCAGCTCATCCTGGCGCTGCCGATCTTCATCCACTCCGTCATGATCCTGCTGCCGATCCCGCTCGGCAACCAGCTCCCGGCGCTGGCGGTGATCGCCTTCGCCTTCGGCTTCATCGAGCGCGACGGCATCGCGATCCTCGCCGGCGCCGTGATCTCCGTCCTTGCGCTCGCCTGGAATGGTGCGATCATCTTCTTCGGCGCCGAGCTCAGCATCTTCCTCTGGGGCTGGGGCGCAGGCATGATCGAGCGGCTCGGCTTCGGCGCGGCCTGAGGGGCTCCATGACCCCGCTCGCGCGCCGCTGCCCGATGCGCCTGTGACCGGCAGCGGGGCCGCGCCTTGTTCGATCTCATCCGCCTGGCCTTCCTCTACTGCCTCTTCGGGGCCGGCGTCCTCTTCGTGCAGATCAACAACACGCCCTGCCGCGCGCCGGTCGTGCTCGACGACGGGGCGTCGCCGCCGCTCGGCCCGCCGATCGATCTCGTCCGGCTCGGGGCCGATCGCGACTATGCGATGCGGCTCGGCAAGGCGGTGGTGTTCTGGCTGCCGCGTCTGGTCGATCTCGTCGGCATTCGCGGCATGCCCTTCCCGGATTATCTCTTCGGCTCGGTCTGCCGGGCTTCGGAGGGGCAGCCCGCGCCGGCCGCACCGGCGCTTCCCCTGACGCCGCAACCCAGCGTGGCTCCGGCACTGCCCGCCGCCACGCAAGCGCAGGCGCCCGCCCAAGCGCCGGCGCAATCCGGCAGCCTGACGCAGCCGCGGCCCTATGCGGCGCCGCAACCGCTGCCGCAGCAGCCTCTTCCGCCGGAACCCCTCCCGCCGCCTCCGCCGCTGCCGCGTCCGCGCGGCTGACGGGTCAGGCCATCTGGTAGAAGGCGCGCTTCGCCTCATACATGAGAGCGTCGGCCCGCCGCGCGACATCGTCGAGCCGCTCGCCGGGGTGACCGGTCGCCGCGCCCATGGAGAGGGTCAGCGGCAGGCTCGAATAGAACTGGTTGTTGATCTCGACGAGGCGGTGAACGCTGTCGATCATCGTCTCGGCGTCGCGTTCGTCGGCGCCCGGAAGGATGAGCGCGAACTCGTCGCCGCCGATCCGCGCCGCATGCGCCGGCTTCTCGACGACCTTGCCGAGAACCTCGCCGACGCGGCGCAGCAATTCGTCGCCGGCGGCATGGCCGAGCCGGTCGTTGGTCTCCTTGAGACCGTTCAGATCGGCCATGATGATGGTCACCGGATAGGGCGCATTGCGCTGCAGCCGGCTCATCTCGTCGATATAGAAGGAGCGGTTGTAGAGCTTGGTCAGCGCGTCGTGCTTGCCGAGAAATTCGAGATAGGCCTCGGCCGCCTTGCGGGCCGTGATGTCGGTCAGCGCGACCTGGACCAGCGACCAGTCCTTTTCGTGACCCGGCAGCACCGAGAATTGCAGCAGAACATGCAGTTCGCGGCCGTCGAGCGTGTAGTTCACCACCTCGCGCAGCTGGAAGAGCTTGCCGTTCCAAAGATCGATCAGCTGCTCGCGGAAATGCGGCTCCATATTGTCGCGGAAAACGTCGGAAAGCCGGTGCAGCAATGTCGGCTTGTCGGGCGCCGCGAACAGCTCCAGCGTGTGGCGGTTCACGTCGATGACGCGGATCTCGCTGATGCAGCGCGTGACGAATTCGGGATGCACGTCGGTGAAGACGCGGAAATCGACGATGCCGCGCATGCGGAGATCGTCGAGCAGCAGCTTGACGGCGCTGAAATCCTCGACCCAGAGCGAGACGGGAGAATGATGGAAGAGGCCGCGCGCATAGGCCTCGCTGGCCGCGAGGCTGCGGCGGGCACTCTCACGCTCGGTCACGTCCTCGGTCGAGACCAGGACGCGGGCCCAGTCGTCCTCCGAGCCGGGCAGCACCGTGCCCTTCAGCTGGATGTCGAGCCGCTCGCCCGTGAGCGTGTAGTTGACCGTGGTGCTAGCGAAGTTGCGCTCGCCGTTCCAAAGCCGCTCCAGTTCGCCGATATGCGCCTCGTACATCGCGTCGCGGAAAACGCTTGGAAGCGCGTCTCGCAGCGTCTCGAGGTCAGGGGCGCGGTAGAGCTCCAGGGTCCTGCGGTTGACGGCGACAAGGCGGATGCGGTCGGCGCAGGCCTGGACGCGCGACGGATCGGCGCGAAGGTAATCGGCGATATCGGTGACGCCCGCGGCGCGCCACTCGTCGAAAAGCGTGCGCAGCGCGCTGTAATCCTCGAGCCAGAGCGGGATCGGCGCCAGATCGAACATGGAATGATCGGCGGATGACTCGGCCATGGTCCGGTTCTCGTCGTTCCGCATCGCGTGCTCGTCCTCCATCGCGGCCGGATGATCGTCCTCCGGCCCAACGATTCGCCCGCCGGGCGAGGATCTTGAAGGCGCGAGGTAAATAGACTGTCGATCTATGCTGTCAATGGCGAAGCGTTGCGGGCTGCGCGGGGCAGGATGCCATCAATCGGCGGGGGCCATGGAGACGGTCCGTCGGACAGGATGCCGGCTCTTGGTCGAGGCTGCACTGCCCGTGAAAAACAATGTGCCGGAGCAGGGCCCCGGCACATTCGTTTCGAAACGAAAGCGCATCGTCAGCCGAAGACGACCAGAAGATCCTTGGCGTCGATCTGGCTGCCGGCATGGACCAGCACCTCGGCTATCGTGCCGTCGCGGTCGGCGTGGATGGCGGTCTCCATCTTCATCGCCTCGATCGAGAGCAGCACGTCGCCCGCCTTGACCGTCTGGCCGGCGCGTACCGCCAGCGTGGAGACGACGCCAGGCATCGGCGCGGGGACATGGTTCGGGTTGCCCTCCTCGGCCTTGCGCTTGGCGATTACGGCGCCTGCATTGGCGCGGTCGGGGACCTTGACCACGCGCGGCTGGCCGTTCAGCTCGAAGAAGACGCGGATGAGGCCCTCCTCGTCGGCGTCGCCGATCGCCTGGCAAAGGATGACCATGGTCTTGCCCTTCTCGAGCTCGACATGGATCTCCTCGCCGACCGGCAAACCGTAGAAATAGACCGGCGTCGGCAGCGCGCTGGTCGGACCGTAGGTATCCTCGGTCTTGGCGAAGTCGGTATAGACCTTCGGATACATGAGATACGAGGCGAGCGCGAAGTCGTCGATCACGCGCTTGCCCGTCTTTTCTGCCGCTGCCTTGCGCTCGGCCTCGAGATCGGCCGCCTTGATCAGCGAGCCCGGGCGGGCGGTGGACGGCTGCTCGCCCTTCAGCGCCTTCTTCTGGATGCCGGCCGGCCAGCCGCCGGGCGGCTGACCAAGATCGCCGCGCATCATCTGAACGACGGAATCGGGGAAGGCGATGTCTCGCGACGGATCCTCGACATCGGCGACGGAAAGGCCCTGGCTCACCATCATCAGCGCCATGTCGCCGACGACCTTGGAGGACGGGGTGACCTTCACGATGTCACCGAACATTCGGTTCACGTCGGCATAGGCCTGCGCCACCTCGTGCCAGCGGGTGTCGAGGCCGAGCGAGCGCGCCTGCTCCTTGAGATTGGTGAACTGGCCGCCCGGCATCTCATGGAGGTAGACCTCGGAGGCGCCGGCCTTCAGGTCGCTCTCGAAGGCGACATACTGCGCGCGCACCGCCTCCCAATAGAACGAGATACGGCGGATGGCGGCCGGATCGAGGCCGGTGTCACGGTCGGTGCCCTTGAGCGCTTCGGCGATCGAGCCGAGACAGGGCTGCGAGGTGAGGCCCGACAGCGCGTCCATCGCCGCGTCGACCGCATCGACGCCCGCCTCGACGGCGGCGAGCACCGTCGCGGCCGAGATGCCGGAGGTGTCGTGCGTGTGGAGATGGATCGGCAGGTCGGTCTCGCCGCGCAGCGTCGTCACGAGCTTTTTGGCTGCGGCCGGCTTCAGGAGGCCGGCCATGTCCTTGATGCCGATAATATGCGCACCGGCCTTTTCGAGGTCCTTGGCGAGCGCGACATAGTATTTGAGGTCGTATTTCGCCCGGTCGGGATCGAGCACGTCGCCGGTGTAGCAGATTGCCGCCTCGAGGACCTTGCCCTCCTCGCGCACCGCGTCCATGGAGACGCGCATGTTCTCGACCCAGTTCAGGCAGTCGAACACACGGAAGACGTCGATGCCGCCGGCGGCGGCCTGCTTGACGAAGAACTTGACGACATTGTCGGCATAGTTGGTGTAGCCGACACCGTTCGCGCCGCGGAGAAGCATCTGCAAGAGGATGTTGGGCGCCCGCTCGCGGATCATCGCGAGCCGCTCCCACGGGTCCTCGGTCAGGAAGCGCATCGCGACGTCGAAGGTCGCGCCGCCCCAGCATTCGAGGCTGAACAGGCCCGGCAGGCCGCGTGCATAGCTGTCGGCGATGCCGACGATGTCATGCGTGCGCATGCGCGTCGCCAGCAGCGACTGGTGCGCATCGCGCATCGTCGTGTCGGTGACGAGGGTGCGCGTCTCGGCGCGCATCCATTTCGCCAGCGCCTCGGGACCATGCGCCTCGAGATACTGCTTGGTTCCCGGCGCCGGATCGGCCGCGAAATGCGGGATGACCTTGGCGAGCGCGTCGGCCTTCGGCTTGACGCGGCCGCGCGTCTCAGGATGGCCGTTGACGGTCACGTCGGCGATATAGGTCAGGAGCTTGGTGGCGCGGTCGCGGCGGCGCACGGACGAGAACAGCTCCGGCGTCGTGTCGATGAAGCGCGTCGTATAGGAATTGTCGCGGAATTTGGGGTGGTTGATGATGTTCGCGACGAAGGTCAGGTTGGTCGCGACGCCGCGGATGCGGAACTCGCGCAGCGCGCGGTCCATGCGCGCAATCGCCTCCTCGGGCGTCGGCGCCCACGCGGTGATCTTCTCCAGCAGCGGATCATAGAAGCGCGTGATCACCGCGCCTGAATAGGCCGTGCCGCCGTCGAGGCGGATGCCGAAGCCCGAGGCCTCGCGATAGGCGGTGATGCGGCCATAGTCCGGGATGAAGTTCTGCTCCGGATCCTCGGTGGTGATGCGGCACTGCAGCGCGTGGCCGTTGAGGCGGATATTCGCCTGCGCGGGCACGCCGGATGCCGGCGTCCCGATCGTCGCGCCCTCGGCGATGTGGATCTGCGCCTTGACGATGTCGATGCCCGTCACCTGCTCGGTGACGGTGTGCTCGACCTGGATGCGCGGATTGACCTCGATGAAGTAGAACTTGCCGGTGTCGGCATCCATCAGGAACTCGACCGTGCCGGCGCCGTAATAGTCGGCGGCATGGCCGATCTTGAGGCCGTAGTCGGTCAGTTCCTTGCGCTCGGCGTCGGAGAGATAGGGCGCCGGCGCGCGTTCCACGACCTTCTGGTGGCGGCGCTGCACCGAGCAGTCGCGCTCGAAGAGATGGACGATGTTGCCGTGCCGGTCGCCGAGGATCTGCACCTCGACATGGCGGGCGCGCTCGACGAGCTTCTCCAGATAGATCTCGTCCTTGCCGAAGGCCGCCTTGGCCTCGCGGCGCGCCGTCACGGAATCCTTGAGCAGCGTTTCCTCGTCGCGGATGACGCGCATGCCGCGGCCGCCGCCGCCCCAGGACGCCTTCAGCATCACCGGATAGCCGATGCGCTTCGCCTCGGCCTTGATGAACTCGGCATCGTCCGGCAACGGGTCGGTGGCGGGCATGACCGGCACGCCGGCGGCGATGGCGAGATTGCGCGCGGCCACCTTGTTGCCGAGCATGCGCATCGTGTCGGGCGAGGGGCCGATGAAGGTGATGCCGGCCTCGGCGCAGGCCTCGGCGAATTCAGGGCTCTCGGAGAGGAGGCCGTAGCCGGGATGGATGGCGTCGGCCTTCGCCTCGCGGGCGATGCGGATGATGTCGGGGATGTTCAGATAGGCCTCGATCGGACCGAGGCCCTTGCCGACCTGATAGGCCTCGTCAGCCTTGAAGCGATGCAGCGCGAGCTTGTCTTCCTCGGCGAAGATCGCGACCGTTCGCAGCCCCAGTTCATTGGCGGCGCGGAACACGCGGATGGCGATTTCCGACCGGTTTGCGACGAGAATCTTCTTGATTGCCACCAGAACCCCCGATTCCGATCCACCCGGCATGGCGGACGACCGGCTCGATGTTAGCCGTTTTGTGCGAGTGCGAAAAGATCAGTCAGTTGCGCTGCACTGCCCACAGATGCGGCAGTTTGGCGTTGCGGGCGAGTTTCATCCGGCCGGCAGCTCGGCGAGCCGAACGAGCAGGAAGGGCGTTGCAAGGACCATCGCCCGCTCCTTCTCGGTCATGAAGGCGACGGCTTCCGTCGCCGTATCGGCCTCGGAGATCTTGGCGGCGGCGAGGGCTTCGACCGGATCGATCACGCCGCGCGGGCGCTCCGGCACGCGGTCGACCAGGGCCAGATGTGCCGCGCGCCAGCGCGGATCGGCGACGAGATCGGCCATGGACGGGCGGTTGGCGACCGCGGTCTCGTAGACGGGGCGCAGAGCCGCCGCGGCGCTCACGATCGGCGGCGGCTGCGCTTCCTCGGGGGTGCGCAGGAGGCCCATCCGCCTGACGATACGGCCAACGCGATTGGAGCCGGTGATGCCCGAGATCGGCACCGCGAGGATGAGGCCGAGCAGGGCCGGCGCCAGCCAGGCGACGAGCACCCAGGAATCGAGCGAGGCGGCGAGGAGCAGCGCGACGCCGGTCAGCACATGCCAGCGATGGCGAATGATCAGCGAGCGCAGCGGAACGCCGCCGTCGTCGCGGCGCTGCGGCTTCCAGCCGGAGTCGCGGCCGAGCAGAATCGAGACGATGGCGCCGGTGTGAACCAGCATCATGATCGGCGCCATCAGCGCGGAAACGAGGATCTCGAAGAAAAAGCTGGCGATGGTGCGGAAGCCGCCGACGGCGCGGCGCGCGTCGCGGTCGCGCAGGAAGGCGATGAGGCCCATGATCTTGGGTGCGAACAGCACGGCGAGCGTCAGGGCGAAGAGGCGCAGCGCGCGCTCGGCGTCGATCACCGGCCAGGTCGGAAAGAGCTGGAACTGGTCGGAGAAATATTCCGGGCGGATGAAATGCGCCTGCAGCGACAGCGCGAGGCCGGCGAGGATTAGGAGCAGCCAGAGCGGCGAGGCGAGATAGGAGCCGATGCCGGTCAGGAGATGGATACGGCTCACCCAGTGCAGGCCGCGCGCCGGCAGCACGAAGAGATGCTGCAGATTGCCCTGGCACCAGCGGCGGTCGCGTACCGCGAGGTCGATGATCGAGGGCGGGCTTTCCTCATAGGAGCCGACGAGGTCGTCGGCGATGCGGACCGTCCAGCCGGCGCGGCGGAGTAGCGCCGCCTCAACGAAATCGTGGCTGAGGATATGGCCGCCGAAGGGGGGGCGGCCGGGAAGATCGGGCAGGCCCGCAGCGTCGAGGAAGGCGCGGCTGCGGATGATCGCGTTATGGCCCCAGTAATTGCCTTCCGACCCCGTCCAGAAGGACAGCCCGGCGCCGACGATCGGTCCATAGACCCGGCCGGCGAACTGCTGCAGGCGGGCGAGGATCGTCGTGCCGTTGACGAGGCTCGGAATGGTCTGGATCAGCCCGGCGTCGGGGTCGCCTTCCATGCGCCGCGCCAGTTCGACGATCGTCTCCGGTGCCATGAGGCTGTCGGCGTCGAGGACGAGGATATGCTCATAGGCGCCCGCCCAGCGCGTGCAGAAATCGGCGACATTGCCGGCCTTGCGGGCGACGTTGCGGCGGCGGCGGCGATAATAGATGCGCACCCGGTCGCCGAGCCGCTCGCGGATCGCCATCACGGCCGCTTCCTCGGCGAGCGCCACGTCCGGGTCCGTCGTATCGGCGAGCACGAACCAGTCGAAGGCATGGCCATGGCCGAGCGCGGAGAGCCCCTCGGCCATCGCCTCAATGCCGGCGAAGACGCGCGACGGGTCCTCGTTATAGGTCGGCATGAGGATCGCCGTCCGCGAGGCGAGGGGACCTGTCGGAGCGACCGACGGGCCGCCGAGGCGGCCGATGATCATGCCATAACCGGCGATGGCGCTGGTGAAGGCCATCGCGATCCATCCGAAATTGAGCGCGAACAGGATGAGGACGGCGATCTCGACCGGCGTCAGACCGCCGACCTCGAGCACCTGCTCCATCTCGTAGACCGCGATGGCTGCGAGCGCGAAGGCGCCGCCGAGCACCGCAACGCGGCGGAGGATCGAGGAGCGCGAGCGGCGCGGATCGACGAAACGCCGGCGGTTGCGGCGGCGGAAGCGCCACAGCGATTGCACCGGCATGTCGGACGCGACCTCGGGCGGCATGCCCCGGGGTTCCGCGCGCGGCGCTTTTGGCTCTTCGGCGAGGACCGAATCCGGCGGCGGGGGCGATGCGGTCTCCGCGTCGGCCCTCCGTTCCGCCAGAACCTCCGTCACGCCGTTGCCGTCCATCGATAGACCCAGGTTTCCGACGCCCGGCCGTCGGGGAAGGTCAGCACGGTGCGCAGCTCGATGAGATTATTGCCTTCGGGGTCGATCTCGAAATTGACGCGCCAGCCCTGGCCGTCACCGATCAGCGGGTTCGGCTGCACGACGACATTGCTGATCTTGCCGGCCGAAGCGGTCACGGTTGCCTTGGGCTCCTCGGCGGGCTTGCCCTCCAGGACCTGGTAGGGCGCGAAGTCGATGACGAAGCGGCGCTGCGGGCCGTCGCCCTCCAACTGCGCCCGGCCCACCATGGTTCCATGCACGACCATGCCGCCGGCCGCATAGGCCGGGTCGCCGCCCCAGGAGAGTCGATACGCGAAGGAATATTCCGAACCGGCCGGGATCGGGTCCTTCGGCTGCCAGTAGGCGACAATGTTGTCGTGGATCTCGGAATTGGTCGGGATCTCGACGAGCGTCACCGCGCCGGTGCCCCAGTCGCCGACCGGCTCCACCCAGAGGCTCGGCCGCTTCTCGTAGACCGCCTCGAGATCCTCGTAGGTCACGAAGTCGCGGTCGCGCTGGATGAGGCCGAACCCGCGAGGGCCGGCATCGACGAAGGCGCTGATCTGCAGCGTCGACGGATTGGAGAGCGGACGCCACAGCCGCTCGCCGCGGCCGTTGACCATGAGGAGGCCGTCCGAATCATGAACCTCGGGCCGGAAATCGTCGACATTGGTGCGGTCGTTCGGGCCGAAGAAGAACATGCTCGTGCCGGGCGCGAGGCCGACCTTGGCCATGTCAACGCGCGGGAAGAGGTCCGCCTCGACATCCATGACCGTCGGCAGGCCGGGCCGGATCGTGAAGCGGTAGGCGCCGGTGACGCTCGGGCTGTCGAGCAGCGCGTAGAGGACGATCGTGTCGCTGTCCTGGATCGGCGTCTCGACCCAGAAGGCGCGGAAGATCGGGAATTCCTCGCCCTCGGGCTCGGCGGTCTTGACCGCGAGGCCGCGCGCCGAGATGCCGTAGACCTGGCCGCGCCCCAGCGAGCGGAAATAGCTCGCACCCTGGAAGACGACGATCTCGTCGAAATAGTCCGGCTTGTTCAAGGGGCCGTGGATGCGGATGCCGGCAAAGCCGATATCGGAATTGGGGATGCCCTTAGGCACTAGCGGACCGAAATCGAAGAGGTCCGTCGAATAGGGGAGGTGCTTCGCCTCGCCGTCCTTCACGATCGCGACTTCGATCGGCTCCTTGAAATAGAAGCCGGGATGGAAGAGCTGGAGCGTGAAGGGAAGGCCGGAGCCCTGCCAGACCGAGGCTGCCGTCTTGAAGCGGATGTCGCGATACTGGTCGTAGGTGAGGTTCTGCAGCACGTCGGGCAGGCGCGAGGCTGGGGCGGCGAAGGGGACGCGCGAGAGGCGCCGTGCGATCTCCGTCACCGTCGAGCGCGTGAACGGCCCGTCGGTGGCGAGAGAGGCGGCGACATTGGTCGTCTGGGCGAGTGCCTCGCCGGGCAGAAGGGGGGCGAGTGCGGCCGCCGCCGCGGTGGCCGCTGCCGAAGCGAGGAGGCGCCGACGGGTGAGCTGATACGAAGCTGTCATCATCTTGTTCTGTCTGGTCCGGACCGAAGGCGCACTAACGGGATGATCGTGGCAAACTCTCGACGATCTCCAATCTCGGCTATGGCGTAGCCGATTTGGTTCACCTCGTCGATGGTTCCGGACCTTCCCTCCGCATGCCGAGCGATGGTCCCGATCAACCGATCCTAGCGGCATTTCTCCGGCGGCGAAATGGCGATGCTGCGTCGCGAAATCGGCGGGCCATGGAGCGTCCCGCCCGCCGCCGCGCCGCCCGCTTGACCCGGCCGCGGCGTCTCGACACCCTCGCGCGAGAAACTGCGAGGGAATGCCATGATCACCGTCTTCGGATCCATCAACATCGATCTCGTCTGCCGCACGGCGCATCTGCCGCGGCCGGGCGAGACCGTACCCGGTTCGGACTACGAGCTGATCCCCGGCGGCAAGGGCGCCAACCAGGCGCTGGCGGCGCGGCGGGCGGGCGCATCCGTGCGCATGGTCGGCGCGGTCGGCGGCGACGACATGGCGGCGATCGCGCTGGCAGAACTCGAGCGCGACGGCGTCGATCTCGGCGCGCTGGTGCGGCGCGGGCCGACGACCGGCATGGCGGTGATCACGGTGGATTCGCATGCCGAGAACACGATCGTGCTTTCGCCGGGCGCCAATGCGCGGCTGAAGGCCTCCGATCTCGACGCGGTGCTGCCCGGCGCCGGCGACACGCTGCTTTTGCAGATGGAAGTACCCTTCGCGGAAAGCCTCGCGGCGGCGCGGGCGGCGCGGGCCGCGGGCGCGCGCGTGCTTCTCTCGATCGCACCGTTCCTGCCGATCGAGCGCGAGGCGCTCGCCGAGGCCGACATCATCCTCGTCAACGAGACGGAGGCGGCGGATCTCGCGCGCCATCTCGGCCTGCCCGTGGGCGCAAGCGGCGCCGAAACCGTTGCGACGCTGTCCGAAGCGCTCGGGCGCAGCGTCATCGCCACGCTCGGCGCCGAAGGGGCCGTCGCCGCCAGCGATGGCGCGACCATCGCCGTGCCCGCGCTCGAGGTCGTCCCCGTCGACACGACCGGGGCTGGCGACACCTTCGCCGGCGTGCTCGCCGCGCTGCTCGACCAGGGCGAGAGCCTTGAGACGGCGCTGCAGTTCGCCTCGGCTGCCGGTTCGCTTTCCTGTACCAAGGCCGGTGCACAGCCGAGCTTCCCGCGCCGCGCCGCGATCGAGGAGGCGCTGGCCGGCGCCCCTTCTTTTCCGTGACAAGCGGCGGCCTCTTCCTGTACTGATTCCATTCAGTTCACCAGTGAATGAATTCTGCGTCCGTGGGCGTCGTGTCCATTGCAGCAGCCGGCCGCGATGCCGATATGCCGCCTGAGACCAGGCCCCGCGCCAGCCGATCGAGAACCCGATGACCGCCACCACGACTGCCCCGCCCAGAACCCTTCGCCTCAACGCCGCGGACAATGTGCGCGTCGCGATCGACACCATCATGCCGGGCACGCTGGTCGAGGGGATCGCCGCGATCCAGCGCATCCCGAAGGGCCACAAGATGGCGATCACCGGCATCGCCGAAGGGGCGCCGGTGCTGAAGTTCGGGCAGATCATCGGCTTCGCCAAGCAGCCGATCGGCCCCGGCGAGCATATCCACGAGCACAATTGCGGCATGCACGACTTCGACCGCGACTATCAGTTCGCGGAAGGGGCGCATGACGACGGCATGCTGGCCGAGAGCGAGCGCCGCACCTTCGAGGGCTACAAGCGCCCGAACGGCAAGGTCGGCACGCGGAATTACATCGGCGTCCTCACCAGCGTGAACTGCTCGGCGACCGTTGCCCGCCACATCGCGGAGGCGTTCAACCGTTCCGGCCTTCTCGACGCGTTCCCGAATGTCGATGGCGTCGTGCCCTTCGTGCACGGCACCGGCTGCGGCATGGGCGGCTCTGGCGAGGGCTATGAGACGCTGGAGCGGACGCAGTGGGGCTATGCCAGCCATCCCAATCTCGCCGGCGTCCTGGTCGTCGGTCTGGGCTGCGAGGTGTTCCAGATCCCGCGCCTCATGAAGTCGTACAATCTCGTCGAGCATGACGGCTTCCGGACCATGACGATCCAGGAGACGGGCGGCACGCGGCGCACCATCGAGCGCGGCGTCGACATGATCCGCGAGATGCTGCCGGCGGCGAACGGCTTCACCCGCACCACGCAGCCGGTCGCCGACATCATGGTCGGCCTGCAATGCGGCGGCTCCGACGGCTATTCCGGCATCACCGCCAATCCGGCGCTCGGCTATGCCTCCGACCTGCTCGTCAGGCATGGCGGCACGACCATCCTCTCCGAGACGCCGGAGATCTACGGCGCCGAGCACCTGCTCACCCGCCGCGCCGCCAACCGCGAGGTCGGCGAGAAGCTCGTCGACCTGATCCACTGGTGGGAAGATTATACCGTGCGCAACCAGGGCGAGATGAACAACAACCCCTCGCCGGGCAACAAGGCGGGCGGCCTCACCACGATCCTCGAGAAGTCGCTCGGCGCGGCCGCCAAGGGCGGTACCGCGACGCTGCGCGGCGTCTATAAATACGCCGAGCCGATCGATGCGCATGGCTTCGTCTATATGGACAGCCCCGGCTACGATCCGGCGGCGGTGACGGGGCAGATCGCCTCGGGCGCCAACATGATCGTCTTCACCACCGGCCGCGGCTCGGCCGCCGGCTACAAGCCGACGCCCTCGATCAAGCTCGCCACCAATTCCGATCTCTATGCCCGCATGACCGAGGACATGGACATCAATTGCGGCGATATCCTCGACGGCGTTTCGATCGAGAAGAAGGGCGAGGAGATCTTCGAGGAGATCATCGCCGTCGCGTCGGGCAAGCGATCGAAGTCCGAGGAACTCGGCTATGGCGACGCGGAGTTCGTGCCCTGGCAGATCGGCGCCGTGATGTAGGCTGCGGCGCGGCCTCACAGCCGTCCCGTTTCATGGAAGCGGTCACGACCTCGTCGTGGCCGCTTTTTTCATGTCCGGATGCGGATGCCGTGCATGGCGCCCCGTTCCGCGCATCCGAGGACTCGACCGCCATTTTGAGGTACGCTCATCAAGGCGGTTGACCGCGTGCGCGATATCCGTCTTATAATAGTACTAGTTGCCGGGCCGGGAGAGGAGGCCCTGTCCGGCATGTCTCCGCGTGGACGGGTGCCGCGGCGCCCGGCGGCTTCCCGAAAGGGCGCGGGCGGAGGCGATCGGCCAACGGGGAGGAAGAGTTGGCGCTTCTTGAACTACGCAATGTCAGCAAGGAATTCGGCGCCATCCGCGCGCTGAACGATGTGAGCTTCACCATCAAGCCGGGCGAGATCGTCGGGCTGATGGGCGACAACGGCGCCGGCAAATCGACGCTCGTCAAGATCATGTCGGGGATCTACCAGCCGACCGGCGGCGAGTTGCTGTTCGGCGGCGAGCGGGCGCATATCCATTCGCCGGGCGAGGCACGACGGCTCGGCATCGAGACTGTCTATCAGGACCTCGCGCTGGCCGATAACCTGACGGCCTCGGCCAACATCTTTCTCGGACGCGAGCTCAAATACGGCTTCGGGCCGTTCAAGCTGCTGCGCCACCGGGCCATGAACGCGCGCGCCGTGGAGCTGTTCGCGGAGTTGAAGTCGGAGACGCGGGCCGACGATCTCGTCAGACAAATGTCGGGCGGCCAGCGCCAGGCGGTGGCGATCGCGCGCACCCGCCTCACCGATGCGCGGCTCATCCTGATGGACGAGCCGACCGCGGCGATCTCCGTCCGCCAGGTCGCCGAGGTGCTCGGCCTCATCCATCGCCTGCGCGACGCGGGCATCGCTGTGATCCTGATCTCGCACCGCATGCCGGACGTGTTCGCCGTCTGCGAGCGCGTGATCGTCATGCGGCGCGGCTCCAAGGTCGCCGACAAGCCCATCGCCGGCTCCTCGCCCGAGGAAGTGACGGCGCTCATCACCGGTGCGCTCGAGGCGGCATGATGGCTGACACGGTCCAGGGTTTCTCCAATGTCCGCCGCACCCGCTTCTGGCAGCGCGGCTTCTTCGCCAGCCAGACGGCCTATGTGCTCTTGGCCCTTGTCGTGCTCGTCTTCGCGATGAGCCTTGCCTCCGGCAATTTCCTGTCGCCGGGCAACATCTCGAACATCGTCCGCAACTTCTCGTTCATCGCCATCGCCACGCTCGGCATCACGCTGGTGATCATCACCGGCGGCATCGACCTCTCGGTCGGATCGACCATGGCTTTGTCGGCGACGACGACCTCGCTGACCATGGTCGGCCTGACCGCGGCCGGCTTCTATCCGTTCCCCGGCTCGCAGCTGATTCTCGCGCTCATCGCCGGCTTCGGCACGGCGGCGATCATCGGCTTCGCCAACGGTTTCGCGATCGCGAAGCTGAAGCTGTCGCCCTTCGTGACGACGCTCGGCTCGCTCTCCATCGTGCGCGGCCTCACTTATGTCGCGACGCAGGGGCGCGGCACGGCGCCGACCGGGCCGGACAAGGCGCTGTTCCTCGCGATCACCTCAGGCCAGGTCGGCGGCATTCCCGTCAGCTTCCTCTATCTGGTCGTGCTCGCGGTGCTGATGTGGCTGGTGCTCAACCACACCGCCTGGGGCCGCCATGTCTATGCGATCGGCGGCAACGAGGCGGCCGGGCGGCTCACCGGCGTCCCCGTCGACCGGGTGAAGATCCAGGTCTATGTGCTGTGCTCGCTGGCGGCCGGCTTCAACGGCATCATCATCTCGGGCTGGCTCGGCTCGGCGCCGGCCAATCTCGCCCAGGCCTATGAGCTCACCATCATCGCGGCGGCCGTCATCGGCGGCGCCAACCTCGCCGGCGGCGTCGGAGGCGCCGCGGGCGCGATCATCGGCTGCATCCTGATCGAGGTCATCCGCAACGGCCTGGTGCTCGCGCGGGTGGATCCCTACTGGCAGCAGACGCTCGTCGGTTGCATCATCGTCGCGGCGGTCCTCGTCGACCGCTTCAGATCACTGCGCAGCGGCTGAGGGGCCACTGCGGAGCGAGCGGGCGGCTCGTCGTCGCCCGCAAATGTGGGGGAGCCCGGCGCATCCGGGTCACAAGGAGGAGAGCATGAACATCCTGAAATCGCTCGCGGCCGTTGCGCTCGCGTCGGTTGCCCTGTCCGGCGTCGCCCATGCCGCCGACAGCTACAAGTTCGCCGTCGTCCCGAAGGCGATGAACAACCCGTTCTTCGACCTCGCCCGCGACGGCTGCATGGAAGAGGCCAAGAAGCTCGGCAATATCGAGTGCATCTACCAGGGCCCGGTCGAGCATGAGCCGGCCACCCAGGCGCAGATCATCGACGACCTGATCACGCAGAAGGTCGACGGCCTTGCCATCTCGGTCTCCGACGCCGCCGCCGCGACGACGCTGATCAACAAGGCGGTGGAAGCCGGCATTCCGGTCATCACCTTCGATTCGGACGCGGCCGAGTCCAAGCGCTCCGCCTATGTCGGCACCGACAACAAGGAGTTCGGCAAGGCGCTCGGCGAGGAACTGCTGAAGCTGAAGCCGGAAGGCGGCACCTACGGCATGATCTCGGGCGGCGCCGCCGCTCCGAACCTCGCCCTTCGCGTCGACGGCGTCCGCGAGGCGCTCAAGGGCTCGAAATGGACCGAGGTCCCCGGCTCGCCCACCTTCTCGAACGACGACGTGACGCTCGCCGTCCAGCAGGCCGGCGATCTCAAGACCGCCAATCCGGACATCGCCGCGATCGTCCCGGTCGGTGGCTGGCCGATGTTCGCGCCCGATGGCTGGAAGAACTTCGTCGAGCCGTTCAAGGCCGACGTCGCCTCGAAGAAGCTGGCCCTCGTCGTCGCCGACACGCTGCCGGTGCAGCTCGAGCTGCTGCGCGACGGCTATGCCAACGCGCTTGTTGGCCAGCGGCCGCACGAGATGGGCGTCGTCGCCATGCAGACGCTGCTCAAGCTGAAGAAGGGCGAGAAGGTCGACGAGATCATCTATACCGGTCTCGATCGCGTCACGTCCGCCAATGTCGGCGAGTTCCTGAAGTAAGGCTCGCCTGAAGTCGCGCCGCGGCGGTGGGCAGCCGCGGCGCATTTCGTTTCGCCGCGGTGGGCGTTCAGCCCGTCGCGACGTCGTAGAGCAGCTTCAGATTGAGCACGATGATGATCGCCGCCGTCACGGCCGCGATCGCGGTCAGCCAGCGCGGGGCGAGGAACTTGCCCATCTTGCGCCGCTCCGCCGTGAACATGACCAGCGGCACCACCGCGAAGGGAAGCTGCAGGCTCAAGATGACCTGCGACAGGATCAAGAGCTTGCCTGTCCCCTCCGCGCCATAGGCGATCGTCACCGCCGCCGCCGGCACGATGGCAATGCCGCGCGTGATCAGCCGCCGCAGCCAGGGCTGCAGGCGGATATTGATGAAGCCCTCCATGACGATCTGGCCGGCCATGGTCGCCGTTACCGTCGAGTTCAGGCCGCAGCAAAGCAGCGCCACGGCGAAGAGCGTCGGCGCGAGCGCCGAGCCGAGCAGCGGGTGCAGCAGCGCATAGGCCTTGTCGAGCTCGACGACGTCGTGTTCGCCGCGCGCATGGAAGGCCGAGGCGGCGAGGATCAGGATCGATGCGTTGATCGTCAGCGCGAACATCAGCGCCAAAGTCGAATCGATCGTCGCATATTTGATCGCGTCGCGTTTGCCCGCGTCGTCGGTGGCATAGGCCCTCGTCTGCACGATTCCGGAATGCAGATAGAGATTATGCGGCATCACCGTCGCGCCGATGATGCCGAGCGCGAGATAGAGCATGTCGGGATTGGTGACGAGTTCCGTGGTCGGCGCGAAGCCGCGGATGACGCCGCCCCAGTCCGGGCTCGCCATCATGATCTGCACCAGGAAGGACGCGGCGATCACGCCGAGCAGCGTGATGACGAGCGCCTCGACGAAGCGGAAGCCCTTCGCCTGCAGCCAAAGGACGAGGAAGACGTCGAGCGAGGTGATGATGACGCCGATCTCGAGCGGGATGCCGACCAGG
>CAWZZK010000030.1:0-12081 GCA_963966455.1 Kaistia sp.
GGCTGAGCCCGCCTCCCGGCCCCAGCGCCGGCCGGGGCGCGGCGCCCGCCGCTTCCACGCGGGGGGCGCCTGCCTTTGTCTCCATGCTTGACGTGGGAAAAATTCCCACACATAAGGGATGCAACGGCATTGGCCGGTTCGGGTTCAGTGGAGCGTCGGCATGATCGACATCGGAACAAGGCGCGGGTTCGCCTGGTGCGGCGGGGTGGATCTCACGGCCCCGCCTCCACTTCCCGCCGTGCGTCACCAGGCGGACATCCGGCGGCGGGACGGGGAGGGCGCGACCATTCCACGCCGCTTCCAGCCCCGCCTCGCCGCCGGGTTCGGCGATGTCGCCGACGATGGCCTGAGGAGTTTCGACCGCATGGCGCCGCGGCTGTCGGTCGCGCTGATGGTCGCCCTCGCGGCCTTGTTCTGCCTCGCTTCGTCGCTTTCGCTGCTGGCCACGATGCTCGCAGGCTAAACGCATCGCCTTGTCGCAAAAGGACAAACAGTCCTCGGCGAAGCCTGATAATGAAGTTCGCGGGGACGCAGCGCGGTTGTCTCGGGGGTCCGGTTCGCTGGATGGGTGGCTTGCGCGCGTCCCCGCCCTTGCAGGCGCGCTGCAACCGTGCACAAACTCGGGCGTTGCCATGCTGCTCCGCTCACGGAGCGCGAAAGGCCCAGATGTTCTCCATATTCCAGCAGTGGACGCTCCTCGCCCTCGAGTCGCAGGAGGTGATCATGCTGCGCACGGCCCGCCTCGCCCGCGGCGATGCCAAGGCGAAGACCGAAGCGCGGCGCATGGTCTTCGAGAAGGTGGCCGCGGCCGAGCAGGCGATGGCTTCGCTCATGACCGGCAGTTCGCCCGAGACGGTGGTGCGCGCCTATCGCCGCCGGGTCCGCGCCAATGCGCGCCGCCTCGCCAAGAGCTGAGTGGGCTGGAGCGAAGGTTGCGGCGAGGCTGAGCGCTCCCTCTCTGACGGTCGGTGGTCTTGCTTTTGCCGGTCCGCGACCGGAAAAGACCCGGACATCTCGCCGGGGTTCACCGATTGGCCGATTCGCCGCCCGCCGCCAGCAGCCGCAACCGCACGATCGCCATCGCCTCGGCTATCTGGGGCGCCTCGATCTTCCTGTCGCGCATCATCGGCCTCGTGCGCGAGCAGATCGTCGGGCGGACGCTGGGCGCGAGCCGCGAGGCCGATCTTTATTTCGCCTCCTTCACGCTGCCGGATTTCCTCAACTATCTCCTCGCCGCCGGCGCGCTTTCGATCGTCTTCATCCCGATCTTTCTCGAGCATCTGCAGAAGGGTGACGAGGCCGGCGGCTGGCGCGCCTTCAGCGTCATCGCCAATTTCATCGCCGTGGTTGGGACGCTCGGCATCGTGCTGATGATGGTGTTCGCGCGGCCGCTCGCGGGCATCGTCGCGCCTGGTTTCACCGAGGCGGGCGAGATCGACACGCTGGTGCGGCTGATGCGCATCATCCTGCCGGCGCAGTTCTTCCACATCGTCGGCGGCCTGCTTTCGGCGACGCTGCAGGCGCAGGATCGCCATGCGCTGCCGGCGACCGCACCGCTCGTCTATTCGGTCGGCATCATCATCGGCGGCCTTCTCGGCGCCACCTTCGGCTGGGGCGCCGACGGCTTCGCCTGGGGCGTGCTGGTCGGCTCGATCGTCGGCCCGTTCGGCCTGCCGCTCTATGGCTGCCTGCGCCATGGCATGCGCTGGCATCCGACGCTCTCGTTCCGCAATCCCGATCTCGGCCGCTACCTTTTCCTGTCGCTGCCGATCATGCTCGGCTTCTCGATCGTCCTCGTCGACCAGTGGATCATCAAGAACCAGGCCTCGTTCCTGCCGGCCGGCGATCTCTCCTATCTGCAATATGCGCGCACGCTGATGAATGTGCCGATCGGCGTCTTCGGCATGGCGCTCGGCGTCGCCTCCTATCCGACGCTGTCGCGCACGGTCGCCAGCGGCCGCATCGACGAGGCTTATGGGGTGCTGGTCCATGCGGTTCGGCTGATGCTGGTCGCGACCTTCGCGGCGGAGGTGGCGATCACGCTGGCGGGATTCGAGGCCGTCTATCTGATCTGGGGCGCCTTCGCGAGCCGCTTCACGGCGGCCGATGCCGCGGCCACCGCGACCGTCCTCTCCTTCATGTCGATCGGGCTTTGCGGCTGGGCGGCGCAGACGCTGATCGGGCGCGGCTTCTATGCCCTCGGCAGTACCTGGATGCCGACGATCATCGGCACGATCGCGACGGTCGTGCTGATCCCGCTCTATGTCGTGCTGCGCCAACAGGCCGGCGCCGTCGGGCTCGCCATTGCGAGTTCGGTGGCGATCCTGGCCTATGTGCTGGTGCTCGGCTTCCTGCAGCGGCGGCGCTTCGAGCGCGAGGCGCGGGCACGCGGCCAGGAATTGCCAACGCAATCAGGCATGCTGGACGGAGCCGTCCGTGCCGGCGCGGCCGCGGCGATCGCGATCGCCGCCGGCCTCGCCTTCAGGACCGTGCTCGTCGAATGGCTGCCCGGTCTCGGCATCGGCGTGATCCTGCTGCGCGGCGCCATCCTCACCATCGCCGGCATCGCTCTTTACGCGGTGCTGGCGCGGCTGTTCGGCCTCAAGGAACTGGCCGAGGTCACGGCGCGGATCGCGTTGCGATTGAAGCGGCGCCGCAAGGCGGCGTGACGGCCGGCCTCAGCGGCGCGGCCTCAGATCGTGGAGGCGGGCCGTGGCGGCGGCGAGCGGCGCGTCGAGGCGGATCGCGCTGATCGGCTCGTCGCTGTCGATGCGTTTGGTGAAACAATACCGACCATTATCGACAAAAATCTCGATCAATCCGACATCGATGAACAAACGCAGCGTCGTCGGCCGGACGTCCTCGATGAAATAGCGCGGCGAGGGCCGCTTGCCGGGCGGCACGAAGTCGAGCTCGAGCTTGTCGTCGTCATAATCGAGCGCGACGCCGAAACCCGGATGGTCGAAGACGAGGCGGAAGGGCACGCCCGGTTCGCCGAGTTCGATCTCGACCTCGCCGAGCCCGTCGACGAGCGGCAGGGCGCTGGCATCGACGGGGATCGTCCGGGGCGGCTGCGGCAGGCGCAGTTCGGCGACCGCTTCGATCGGCGGCGTCGACAGCGCACCCTCCCGCCAGACGAGCCGGCGCGGGAAGGTCATGCAGCTCGGGAAGTCGTGTTCCTTGAAGACGTCGGTCCAGTTCGCCGCCCAGGAGATGCCGAACGGGCCATCGGCGCCGACGATGCCCTGGAAGGCATAGCAGTCGGTGCCGTGGTCGAGCTCGTCGCGGCGGATCGGCGTGAAGCGGGCGCCGTCGAAGCGGCCGGTGAGGGCGATGGTCATGTTGCGGCGGCGGCTGACCTCGTCACGCGAGCCGAGCATGCCGAAGATCAGCACGAAAAGGCCTTCGCCTTCGCCGTCGAGCGCCACCATGCAGGGGCATTCGGCGGGCAGCTTCTGCGTCGTCGGCTCGCTGTGCAGTACGCCGGCGAACCGCCAGCCTTCGGCGCCGTCCGCGCAGTCGCTCTCATAGAGCAGCACCAGCGCCGCCTGATCGTCGCCGCCGCCGAGCAGCATCTTCCAGCGGCCGTCCGGCCCCTTGAAGACGTAGGGGTCGCGGAAATCCTTGCGATAGCCGGGGAGGTCGGGCGTCTCGGTGACGACCGGCGTGGCCTCACCGGGGGCGAGCAGGTCCGTCGAGACGGCGGTCATCTGCCATTCCCAGTTCGGTGTCCGGTCGTCCTCCCGGTCGGTGTAGAAGACGCGCAGCGAGCCGTCGGCCTGCGGAACGGCCGAGCCGGAGAAGACGCCGCCGGTCTTAGCGTCGGAGGCCAGCATCTCCGCGCGCGGCAGCAGGAAGATCGGCTGGTCGGCCCAGTCGATGCCGTTCGTCGAAGCCGCGTGGCCCCAATGCATCGTGTTCCAGCGCAGGCTGTGTGGGTAATGCTGGTAGAAGAGATGCATGCGCCCGCCGACCTCCGAGAGGCCGTTCGGATCGTTCATCCAGCCGAAGGGCGGCGCGAGATGCAGCCGGTAGCGCGGCGAGACCTGGCGGTTGCGCTCGGTGGTGAAGAGGGTGCGGATGCCCTCGTCGAGGACGCGCGCCGGATCGAAGGCATAGACGAGCGACACCGCCGTCTCGGCCGGATCGAAGGCGATCGTCGCCGGTCCCTCGTCGAGATCGGCCGCCTGGCTGCGCGTGAAATCGTCGGAGCGCGGGCCGGTAAGGACGGTGGTCGATCCGTTCGCCGTCGTCAGCGTGATGCGCGAGGCGTCCGCTTCGCCGGTCGGCTTCTGGAACACATGCAGGGTTTCGCCCCGGCGGACGGCGAGATCGATCTTCATGGACGTCGTCCCTTGTTGCGGCATCAGCCCTTGACGGCCGAGGAGATGAAGGAGCTGACGAACCAACGCTGGAACGCCAGATAGAAGATCAGCACCGGGATCATCATCATGACCGAGGCGGCCATGGCGCTGTTCCAGTAAACGCTGTCATGGCCGAAGAACGAGGCGATGCCGACCGAAATCGGCCGGGCGCGATCGGTCTGCGTCACCATCAGAGGCCACAGATACTGGTTCCAGGTCTCGATGCCGAGCAGGATCGCGACCGTTGCGAGCACTGGCAGGCTGATCGGCAGGAACACCGACCAATAGATGCGGAACGGCCCGGCGCCGTCCACCGTCGCCGCGTCATAGATGTCGCGCGGCACCTGGATGAAGAATTGGTAGATCAGGAAGATGTAGAGCGGGCTCGCCATGAAGGGCAGGATCTGCGCCGTGAAGCTGTCGGAAAGGCCGACGCGGTTCACGATGGTGAGCAGCGGCAAGACGATGGACTCCTGCGGCACGATATAGAGCGCGATGAGCGCGGTCAGGATCACGGCGCGGCCGGGCAGCCGCCCCCAGGCGAGCACGAAGGCGGCCATCGAATTGAGGAACACGCCGCCGAGCACCGTCACGAACAGGATGATCAGCGAATTCACGAGATAGCGGCCGAAGGGCAGCGCGCCGGAGAAAGTCCACACATCGCGGAAATTCTGCAGCGACGGATCGGAGACCCAGAAGGCACGGAACGAGCCCATGTCGGCGAGGATCTGGAAGCGGTCCGGCTTCAGGCTCGCCACCGCCAAAAGGAACAGCGGCGAGATGACGACGAGGGCGAGGATCGACACCGCGACGACGGCGATGACGCGGCTCCAGTCGCGCGGCACGGGCCGCGACGGCGCCGGGGCGAGGGTTGCGGGATGCGAGATCGAGGTCATTTGCGGTCCCTCACCACGAAGCGCTGAACCAGCGAGACGATGAGCACGATGAAGAAGAGGATGATGGCGACGGTGGAGGCGAGGCCGAGCCGCTGGTTCACGAAGCCTGCCGTGAACATGTAGTGGACGACGGTGTCCGTCGTGCCGCGCGGGCCGCCCTGGGTCAGGATGTTCACCTGCGTGAACAGCTTGAACGCCTGGATGGTGGTGATGATGAGCACGAAGATATGCGTCTGGCGCAGCGAGGGCATGGTGACATGCCAGAAGCGCTGCCAGCGATTGGCGCCGTCGAGCTCGGCCGCCTCATAGAGCGATTCCGGGATGCCTTGGAGGCCGGCGAGATAGACGATCATCTGGAAGCCATAGGCCTGCCAGGCCGAGAGCAGCACCAGCGCCGGCATGGCGAAGCGCGGATCGCCCAGCCAGTCGACCGGGCCGGCCATGCCGAAGGAGAGCACCGACAGGATCTGGTTGAACGGGCCGGTCGGATACTGGAACAGCGTCGCCCAGATAACGCAGACGACGACCATCGAGGTGATCGCCGGCAGGAAGAACAGGCCGCGGAACACGTTGCGGAACGGCAGCTTGGTATTGAGGATCAGCGCCACGGCGAGCGCGAAGCCGCACTGCACCGGCAGCACCATCAGCGTGAAGCGGGCGACGTTCCAGAGCGCGACCCAGAACTCGTGGTCGGAGAGGATGTTCTGGAAATTGTCGAGGCCGACGAAGCGCGGCGGCACCGGCCGCGGGATCAGCCGCTCATTGGTGAGCGCGATCCGGAACGAGGACAGGAAGGGCAGCAGCAGGAAGACGGCGATGAGCGCGAGCGCCGGCAGCAGCATCGCCGCCTCCTGCATCCGGCCGCCGAACAGCGCCCCGCGCCGGCCCGCGCCAGGGGCGGGCACCGCATCAATCGACATGAATTCCTCCCGGTTTGAAAGGGGCCGCGCCGAAGCGCCGGCGCGGCCCGCTCATGAGGCTCAGTTGCCGCCGAAGGGCGGATAGCCGTCATTGTCCTCGATGTCGGCGTCGATTTCCTTGGCGGCCTTGGAAAGCTCGTCCTTGGCGTCGGCGCCGTCGAAGATGTTGTTCATCGCCTTCTGGAAGGCGAGGGTGATGGTCGGATAGGCCGGATGCGGCGGACGCGGCACGGCGCTCTTCGAGGCCTGCTCGAAGGCCAGCGCCATGGCGCCGCCCTGTGCGTAGAGCGGCGAATCCGCCGCGAAGGACTTCAGGCCCGGGAAGCCGGCATGCTCGCGATAGGCGGCGCGATAGTCGGGATCCTGCAGCATGAAGGAGAGGAACTTGCCGGCGAGCGCCGGATCGGACGCGTTCTTGGTGATCGCGTAGATCCAGGTGCCGTTCGGGCTGGCGCCCTTCTCGCCAAATTTCGGCAGCGGCACCACGACGACGTCGTCACCCAGCTGGGAATGGGCTTCGGCATAGAACCAGTGGCCGCCCCAGGCGAGCGCGGCCGGCCGCCCTTCTGCGTAGAACTGGTTGCCGCCCGCCGACTGCGGCACGACCCAGCCCTTCTGCACCCAGCTCTGCATCAGCTTCGCCGCCTCGACGCAGGTGTCGCCGTCGAGCGTGCCTTCGGCCTTCCAGGTGGTGCGGTCGATCAGGTCGCAGCCGAAGGATTCGAGCACCGGCTCATAGGCATAGGTGATCCACTCGGTCTTGGTGCCGTAAGAGCGGAAGAGATCGAGCGGCCATTTCACGCCCGGCGTCGTCGAGAGCTTCGTCAGCAACGCCTCGAACTCGTCCTTGGTCCAGGCGTCCTCGACGGAGGTCGGGATGCGCACGCCGAGATCGGTCAGCTGCTTGCGGCTGGCATAGAGCGCGACCGTCGAATCGGTGAGACCCAGCGCATAGAGCTGCTTGTCGACCGGGTAGGTGCCCTGCGCGACGTTCGACGCCGTCATGTCGTCGAGCACCGCCTTGTCGATGAACGGCCCGATCGGCTGGATGAAGCCGGACCAGACATAGTTGGCGAGGAACGGCGCATCGAGCTGCATGATATCGGGCAGCGAATTGGCGGAGACCGCCGCGCCGACCTTCTCGTTATAGGCGTCGTGCGGCGTGTTGATGAGCTCGATGGTCGTGCCGGGATTGGCCGCCTCGAACTTCTTCGCCGTCTCCGTGATGACCTTCACCTCATAGGGGTCGCCCTGGAACATGAGCTTCAGGGTGGCCGCCTCGGCCGCAGTCAGGCCTGCGAGCCCGGCGCCGAGCGCCGTGGTGAGCGCCGTCAGGCGCAGTAAACGATTACCCATCCGTGACATAACCTTCCTCTCCCTCATGCAGCCGGTCCGCGGCGCTTCACACCGAAGCGCGTTCGACGAAGCGGAACGGAATCTCCTCGACACTCCCTGCCGGCGCCTCATGCCCGGCGAGGATCTCGGCGGCGCGCCGGCCCATGGCCCGGTGCGGCAGCGCCATCGTGGTGAGCGGGGGATCGAGCCTCGCGGCGATCTCCACCTGATTGTCGAAACTGGCGACCGCGACATCGCGCGGGATCGCGAGATCATGCCGGCGCAGCGCGCCATAGACCTCGAGCGCCACGCGGTCATTGCCGCAGAGGATCGCGTCGGGACGCTCCGCGCCGCCGCCGAAGAGCTCGGCGACATGCTCGAAGACGAGGCTGCGCGCCTGGCCGGAATAGGTGCCGCGCGTCGCCGGCCGCATCAGCGTTTCGTCGACGGGGATGCCCGCCGCGGCATGCGCCTCGCGGAAACCCTCGGCGCGCAATTCGCCGGCGAGCAGTCCGGGCAGGTTGATGAAGGCGATGCGCCGCCGGCCATTGGCGATGAGGTGGCGGGTGATCGTCGCGCCGGCCTCGCGCTCGGCCGGCACCAGCGAGGGAATCGCATCCCCGGCGTCGCGGCAGTTGATCATCAGCCGAACCGAGTCCCGGGCCTCGGGCGGCAGTTCCACGACCTGATGATACATGGTGGCATAGGCGATCGCCTGCGGCATCAGCCGCTGCAACTCGGCGATGCTCGCCGCGACCGGCCGGCCGCTGCCCGTCGAGGTGACGATCACCGAGAGGCCGTCGGCGCGCATCGAATTGTCGAAGGCGCGCATGATCTCGGTCGCGAAGGGCTGGGTGATGAGCCCGTCGGCAACGATGCCGATGATCGGCATCACGCCGCGCCTCATGCCCCGCGCCACGAGGTTGGGCACATAGCCGAGCTCGTCCGCAAGGGCGCGGATGCGCTCGCGGGTGTCGGCCGACATGCGGATCGAGCCGTCGCCATGCAGCGCGCCGGAAACGGTCTTGACGGAGACGCCAAGCCGGCCGGCAATATCCTGCAGGGAGACCTTGGCGCGCGACATCGAGTGTGGCGTTTCCGCGTTGGGTTATCGTTTACTCACGTCTAGCGGAACGGATTTGCGTGTCAAGGCCCCTGATTGGGCGACGATGCTTGCGCTAGATCAGCATCGTGAGAGCCGACCGGCGTGAAAGCTTCAAGGCCGGATCGGAAGGATCCAAAACGGGGGAAACGAACATGCAGTCCGGAGGAGCAGGAAAGTCCATTCTCGCCGCGGCATTTGCCGCCATGATCGGTCTCGGCGCGACCGGCGCTGTTTCGGCGGCAACCGGCGCCACGCTGGAGGAGACATGCGCGAAGGAGGCGGCCAAACGCCTCAAGGTCGGCCGCGATCAGGTCACGACGCTGCCGGGCGAAGAGTATCAAGGCCAGACCATCGTCACGGGACAGACGCCGCCCTCGGGCGACGATGTCACCTCCTTCCAGTGCCGATTCAACGGCAAGGGCGCGCTCGCGAAGTTCCGGGCCTATCCGCCGGCCGGCGGCGGTCCGGCAGCGCCGGCGGAAGCCGCGCCGGGGGCCATCATGGACAAGAGCGTGCCCAAGGCGGCGCGCAATGCCTGCCTCAAGGCCGTCGCCAAGGTGACGAACAACAAGAAGGTCGTCATCACGGGCATGATTTTCTCGCAGGCCAATTCCGAAGTCACGATCGGCGTCGGGCCGCAGAAGGCGCCTTGGCGCTGCCTCGTCTCGAATTCCGGCGTCGTGCAGGAGACCATGTCGCTAAGCGACGAAGGCGCGCTCTGAGCGCGGGGCGCGATTGGGGGCGGAGACCATGAGCATGCTGCACCGGAGCGGCTAGATGCCGCTCCGGTGCGCGATACCCACTCGCCAAGAGCGGCTGGGCCAACGAGCGTTCCTGAGCGCGGAGAGGCGGCCTTGATCTCGGGTCAGGTCAGGTGGACCGCGTTGCGACCGCGGCCCGGCTCCGGCCGGCGCTGCAAGGCGGCGAGCGCCTTCGTTGACGGATGAGGCTGCAGCGAGGCGTGGCTGAGCAGGCGTCCGTGGAGGATGCCGTTCAGCAGGGCCTGGCAAAATTCCCGCGTGAGAACCCTGTTGTCGATCCTGTTGCGGCCCGCGTCCAAGGCGGCAAGCCGTGTCGGATCATATTCGCTGACGCAGGCGACCATGAGGCCGGCGACCGCGGTATCGTGGGACGAGCGTTGCAATCCCGGCTTCGATCCGGTGCCGACCAGCGCCACCAGCAGGTTGCCGTACTGGCTGAGGATCAGCGCATAGGCATCATGCCCGAGCGTGCCGTTCGCATAGGACTGGCACGCCGCATAAAGCCCGTCGCGCAGCGCGAGGACGGCCTTGTCGCGCCCGGCGATGTCGCGAGCGTCTTCCTTGGATTCCAGCTTCAGAGTCTGATCGCCGTTGAGCCCGGTCTCGGCCACGACGCTGACCTTGCCGTCGAGCGTCTTGCCGAAGGCAACGACGACGTCGGGGCTCGGCTCGAGACACATGGTGGGGATCGAGCCGCGGCCGTCGATCATGCGTTCGCGCTGCGTGACGACGCGAAGGTTCGGACCCATGACCAGCGCCGGCGTCGTGCCCACCGAGGACCGCACCGGCCGCTCGTTGGGACTGGCGCAGCCCGCCAGAAGACTTCCAACCATGGCAAGAGCAATACCGAACCGAACCATCGCGAAGCCCCCCGGCTGATGTTCAATCGATAGTTGCAGATCAATACATGGAACAACCTGTCTTGCAATGGCATTCGTCGAAAGGCGGCGAAGCTCGCGCGCGCTCACGCTGCCGGGGCGGGGCGGCCGATCAGGTAGCCTTGCGCGAAGCGGCAGCCATGCGCCTCGAGCCAGACGAGCTGGGCTTCCGTTTCGACGCCCTCGGCGACGACGTCGATGGCGAGCTGTGCGCAGAGTCCGAGCACGGCATCGACGATCGCGCGCGCGCGCATGTCGGTTTCGAGATCCTCGACGAAGCCGCGGTCGAGCTTGATCTTGGCGATCGGCAGGCGGTGCAGATAGGAGAGCGAAGAATAAACGGCGCCGAAATCGTCGATCGCGACCTGCACGCCAAGCTGGCGCAAGCCGGCGATGAGCGCGCTGGCGCGGTCGGGCTCGTCGATGACGACCCGCTCGGTGAATTCCAGCCACAGGCGATGGGCCGGCAGGCCGCTCTCGGCGAGAGCCGCGGCGACGACCGCCACGAGATCGCCTTCGCCGACCCAGTTGGACGCGACATTGACGGAGATCCAGCCGCCCTCGCCGTGCCGCGCCGCCTCCTTGCAGGCCCTCCGCAGGACATACTGGTCGAGCCGCTGCCAGAGGCCGCTGCGCTCGGCGACCGCCGCGAAGCGGTCGGGCGAGACCGGTCCCTCGCCGGGCCGGTTCCAGCGGCAGAGCGCCTCGCGGCCGACGATCGCGCGGCCCTCCACGGCGACGATCGGCTGCCAGACGAGCGTCAGCGCGCCGATATCGATGGCGCTCGCCAGCGCCTCGACGAAGCGCTGCCGCTCCGTCCGCTCATGCTCGATGCCTGGCGAATAGCGGACGGCCGATCCGTCGTCGCGCTCGCGGGCGACCTCGAGCGCGATCTCCGCCGAACGCACCAGCGTTTCGACCGAGCGGCCGCGGTCCTCGATGACCGCATAGCCGCAATGCGCCCCCAGCGGCACCACTGCGCCATCGATCTCGGCGGCGCCGCCGAGAACGGTCAGAGTGCGCTGCGCGAAGCTCGCGATCTCTTCGTCGCTGCGCCCATCGGTGACGAGCAGTCCGAAGGTGTCGCCGCCCATGCGCGCGACGAAGCCCGGCGGCAGCATGCCGGAGATCCGCCGCGCCGCGATCATGATGCGCGCATCGCCCAGCGCGTGGCCGAAGCGCTCGTTGACGCCCTTCGACCCGGAGAGATCGAGCAGGACGAGCGCGACGCCTTCCGGCGATGCCTGCATTTCCTGCATCGCGCGACGGATCAGGGCGAGGCGATCGGTGAGGCCGGTGAGCGCGTCGTGATCGGCGACCCAGTCGGCGCGCTGCTTGGCCTTGATCGCCGCCGCCTCCGCCATGCGGAGCCGCGTCACATCCATGAACATGCCGTCGGCATAGCCGTCCGTGCTGTCTTCGCGGGCCTGCGTCCGCGCATGCAGCCATCTGACGGACCCGTCGGGATGGCGGTATCTGAACTCCTCGTCCAGGCTGCCATTCGTGCGTGCCGCGGTCTCGACGGCGGCGCGAAAGTGCGGCAGATCTTCCGGCAGAACCTTGTTCAGGACGGCGTGGCCGTCGCTCATGAGGTCGGCGGCGGTCATGCCGAGCACTTCGCGCACCCGTCCCGCGACATGGTCGAAGCGGGGCGCCCCTTCAGGACTGAAGGACCGGCGGTAGATGACGCCCGGGACATTCTCGATGATGCCGGTGAGCCTCTCGTTGCTGCTGCGCAGCGAGGCTTCGAGATCGCGCCTTTTCTCGTTGGAGATCAGCACGAGCGCGGCGACGAAGGTCATCACCGGCACGACGGCGACCA
>CAWZZK010000031.1:0-24422 GCA_963966455.1 Kaistia sp.
CGGCCGGCCTTCCTCGATCAGCGTTTCCTCGAGGATCGTGACGATCTTCCTGATCCTGACGCTCACCGGAGGCCGTCCCCTGCCTTGATGTCTTCCTTCTTGAGGCCGCCGACCCGCGCATGGACGCGCGCGCCGGTCGTCATCGCGAGGACGAGGACGATCTCGTCGCGCCGCGGCGCATCGCCGATGCCGATCTCGATCGCATCGAAATGGCTGCGCACATAGGAGGCGTTGATATGGGTGATCGGGATATCGATCTTGGTCCCGAGCCCGCCGACCTTCTTGGCCGACGGCACGATCGCCTTGGCGCCGCCGAGCAGCTCGCGCATCGCATAGCCGCCGGGATTGTGCCAGAGCGCCCCATGCTCCAGTTCGCCCGCCTCGCCGACGATGGCTCCCTTGCCGTAGCCTTCGACGACGGCCGCATCGCCGCCGAGCGCCTTGACGAGCCGGGTCGCCATCTCGATGCCGAGCGGCTTCAGATCGTCCATCAGCCCCATGATGTCTTCGACATAGCGGCCGGCGAAGGGGTTCTCGATCACCGCCGCGACCACCGCGCGGCGAGGCGGAACGGCGGCCGGCGGCCCGCCCTCGTGCAGGATCTCCTCGACCACCGTCACGAATTTCCGGACCTTGATATCGGCCATAGACTCATCCCCTGGAAGCGGCGCCGGTTGCAGTGATGCAACCGAGATTGTTAGACCATCAACAATCTGCCGCCACTCTTCGACTGTCAAGAAAGCGGTGGCTGCACCACCGCCTCTTTCCTCGCGCGGGGAGGGCGTTCAGCGCGTGACCACGCCGCCGTTCAGCGCCGCCGTCGCCTCGAAATCGTCGGGCAGCGGCAGGTCCTCGTCGGCATAGGCGGCGAGCCCCGCGATGAGCGCATGCTGCTGGTCGAGCAGCAGCCGCCGCGTCAGCCCGCGGATGAGGCGCGGCAGGGCATGGCGATGACCCGAGATCGAGGTCGAATGCGGGCCATGGCTGACGGTCGACAGGGCATTGAAGGCATGGACGCGGCCGACCCAGTCGGCAACGCCGGCCTCGCGCGGCAGGAACTGGTAGGCGTCGCCGAGATAGGGCAGCGAGGCGAGCGTTGCGTCCTCCTCGCCCGATGGCGGCGCGAAGCGATCCTGCCAGCGCGCGGCGAGCGGATAGAGATGGGCGAGTTCGGGCCGCGAGGCGGGGTCGATGGCCTGGCCGGTCGCGGGAATGAGATAGTCGGCGAAGAGCGGCCCGCGCGGCGTCTCGATGCGGACCCGCTCGCCCTCCATCGTGGTGGCGAGCCATGGCGTGCCGGCATGCAGCCGGAAGCCCGGCATCACGACGGCGCGCTCGAAGCTCGCCCAGGCCGGCGGCTGGTCGTGCAGGCGGAAATGGCGGGCAATGCGCCAGCGCACGGTATCGTCGAGCAGCGCATGATGCGTCATGATCCCGGCATTCTCGATATAGCGATGCGGGTTGACGCGCGGCAGCCGCTCGCGGCGGAAGCAGAGGTCGACGCTGGCGGCGCCGTTCTCCAGCGCCGCGACCGCGGTATCGAAGGCGGAGGCGCCATGGCCGAGAATGGCGATCGCCTTGCCGGCGAGCGGGGCGAAGTCGATCTTCTGGTTGGAATGCGCGTAGCGGTCGGCGGGCAGCGCGCCGCTGATGAAGGCGGGGACGCGCCAGCCGCCGGCGCCATCGGAGCCCGTCGCGAGCACGACGAGCTTGGCGAAACGGCGTCTATGTCCGGCCGGCCCCTCTGTCGTTACCGAGACGAGGCCGTCGGCGCCCTCGGCGATCTCCGTGACGACGGTCTCGCTCTCGACGGCGATGCCCCAGACGTCGCGATACCAGTTGAGATAGTCCATCCAGTCGGTGCGCGGCACTCGGGCGAGCTTCTCCCAGGCATCGGTGCCGTAGCGCGTCTCGAACCAGCGGCGGATGCCGAGGCTCGGAATGCCGAAATCCATGCCGACCGTGATCTTCGGTGTCCTGAGTTCCGGCATGCGCGCGAAGGTCACCCACGGCCCCTCGGCGCCCTTTGGCGCGCGATCGATCACCACGACGCGCCGGACGCCGTCGCGGCGCAGCGCCGCCGCGATCACGAGGCCGGACTGCCCGCCGCCGACGATGAGCACATCGGCCGCTTCGGACCCGTCCGGCGCTGTGCGCGGCTCGACCCATGCCTTGTCGGGATAGGCGAGGGCGGCGATGTCAGCGCGCGCAAGCGCTGCCAGCTGAGCGAGCGAGGGCTCGGCCATGGCGATCTCGATGTCGTCGAGCGGCAAGATCAACTCCGGGGAAGCGAGGGCAATGAAATGACCGCCCAGAACTTCATCATGCACAAACGGACGGCAGTCTCGCAAGCCGGTCGCCGCGGCAATCCGTCGCCGTTCCTCAGAGTGACGCGCATCCGACATGCGGAGCGCCTATAGAGATTGGAATTATTCCAAGGAGTAGTGTCGATGGCCCCCTCGGCTCATGCGGAATCCCATCTCGTCCACCGGATCGGCTGGCTGCGCGCGGCCGTGCTCGGCGCCAATGACGGCATTCTCTCCGTCGCCAGCGTCATCGTCGGTGTGGCGGCGGCATCGACGGGGCGCGGTGACATTCTACTCGCGGGTGGCGCGGCGCTCGCCGCCGGTGCGATGTCCATGGCGGCCGGCGAAAATGTCTCGGTGAGTTCGCAGTCCGACACCGAGGCGGCGGATCTCGCCCGCGAGAAGCGGGAGCTCGAGGTCAATCCACAGGCCGAGCTCGACGAGCTGGCCGCGATCTATGTCGAGCGCGGTCTCGATCCGGATCTCGCGATGAAGGTGGCGGTCCAGTTTACGGCCAAGGATGCGCTCGCGGCTCATGCGCGCGACGAACTCGGCCTCACCGAGACAGGCGAGGCGCGGCCCGTTCAGGCCGCCATCACCTCGGCGCTGACCTTCTCGGTCGGCGCGGCGGCCCCTGTCATTGCGGCCCTGCTGGCGCCGGAACAGATGATCATCCCGACCGTCTCGGTGGCGACGATCTTCTTCCTCATCATTCTCGGCGCGCTCGGTGCGCGCACGGGCGGCGCCCCGCTCTGGAAGGGCGCCCTTCGCGTCACCTTCTGGGGCATTCTCGCCATGGCGGTGACGGCCGGCATCGGACATCTGGTCGGCAGGGCGGTCTGAACCGCCCCGCCGTTTCGAGCTGGGGCAGCGCCCTCGTCAGGCTTTGGCGGCGACGACGATGATCTCGACCTTGTATTTCGGCGCGGCGAGCTTCGCCTCGCCGGTGGCGCGGGCCGGCGGGTTGGCCTTGTCGACCCAGGTGTCCCAGACCGAGTTCATGGCGGCGAAATCGGCCATGTCGGCCAGCCAGATCGTCGTCGAGAGAATGCGCGACTTGTTCGAGCCGGCGGCGGCGAGCAGCCGGTCGACTTCCGAAAGCGCGTGGCGGGTCTGCGCGACAACGTCCTCGCCCTCGCCGACCTGACCGGCGAGATAGACGAGATCGCCATAGACCACGGCCTGGCTCATGCGCGGGCCGCTCTCGATGCGCGTGATCGTCGTCATGGAATGCTCCTTCTTCTTGGGGGAAATTCGCGAAATTCTGGCCCGCTATCGGCGAGCGGGCGGCGCGGGTCAAGCCCGGCCGCCTGCCATGCGGGACTGGTCAGCGGCCGCGGGCGAGGAAGCGCGCGTCATAGGGGACGGTGAGGCTGGCGCCGCCCTCGTCGGTGACGGTGAGCGAATCGGGGCCGGTTGAAACGGCGGCGGCGCGTGTCCAGCCCTCCGGCAGCGGCAGGCCGCCGATGACGTTGCGCACCTCGACCTCGCCATCGGGGTCGAGCACCAGCGCGGTCGGGACGCCCTGCTCGGTCAGCGCATTCGGATTGATCGAGGCCTCGAGGCCCGCGGCACCGAAGGTGCGCCCCTCCTCGATGCCCTGCACGCCGACATGGCGGCCGTTCCACGGGGCATAGTCGCGGCCGCCATTCGAGAACCAGAGCAGCGTCACGGGGAGGTCGGCCGGGTTCTTGAGGCTGACATAGATGTCGCGCTGGTCGGGCCGCGTGGCCAGCGCCCAGCCGAGCGTTGAGCCCTCGGCCTCGACCAGCATCACGAAGTCCTCGTGCTTCTCGCCGAAGGGATAGGTCGTGATGTCGGCGACGCCGCCATCGGCGAGCGGCACGCGCGTCAGATCGGTGAATTCCGACGGATAGGCGAGGAGCGAGCGGCCGAGCGCCGGATCGGGCTCCGGCGCCTTGTCCGGCGTCGAGCCGAAGCGCTTCGGCGAGAAGGCGAGGCGGCCCCCGGCGGGAAACCGCGTCATGCCATGGCTCGCGACCGAGGTCGCGCCCTCGCCGCCATAGAAGATGTGGCGCTGATAGAGGAAGGGATGACCGTCGCGGAGGACGAATTCCTTGACGACGCGGGCGCCGAACACGGGCTTGGTCAGTTCATAGCGCGCGATCGTGCCGCCGTCCGGATGCGGCACGGTCTCGATCACGTTCCAGCGGGCGTTGCCCGGCCAGCCATGCGACGGGGCGCCGTCGGGGCCCTGGTCGGCGAAGGGGGCGCAGAAGAAATCGCCGGAGAGATAGCGGAGGTTCGGAAGGATGCTCTCGTCTTCCTGGATCGCGCCGTCCTCGACCCAGGGCGCGGTGTGCGTCGGCTCGATCGTCCTTCCGTCGCCCGCGACCGCGAAGCGGCGAACATGGCCGCCGCGAAGGTCCAGCGCCGCCTCGGCGCCCTTCGCCGAGATCACGTGCAGATCGCCATACATGTCGTTCCTCCCGACCTTGTTTTGCGGTCGATGCCTAGCACGCCCAAAGAAGGGAGGCATCCCGAAAGGGCGAGAGATGGAACGCTTTCCCGGACGCGGAATTGTCCTCACGTGTTCCACGAACCCTTCGGGAGAACCAAGATGACCAGCAGCACCACCGACAAGATCAAGGGCGTCACCAACGAGGCCGTCGGCAACGTCAAGCAGGGCGTCGGCAAGGCGGTCGGCTCCGAGAAGATGCAGGCCGAGGGCCTTGCGCAGGAAGCCAAGGGCGAGGCCCAGCAGGCTGTCGGCAAGACCAAGGACGCGGTGAAGGATACGGCGGATCGCCTGCGCGATTCGGCTCACCGCAACCTCTGACGATTTCGCTCCGCAAGGAGAAAGAGGGTCGCGCTTCGGCGCGGCCCTTTTCGTTTGGGCTCATGCTGGTAGAAGCGGAGGAAGCGGCGCGGACCGCGGCTCGAACGGGAGGGTTGAATGGCGGTCTTCGTCGGCGTCGATGTCGGCACGGGCAGCGCGCGGGCAGGCGTCTTCGACGCCGATGGCCGCATGCTCGCCACGGCGAAGCGCCCGATCGCGATCTGGCATGAGCCCGGCGACATGGTCGAGCAGTCCTCGGCCGATATCTGGAGCGCCGTCTGCGCCTCCGTGCGCGAGGCGGTGGCGGCATCAGGCATCGACCCGGACGCCGTCGCCGGCATTGGCTTCGACGCGACCTGCTCGCTGGTCGTCGCCGGCGCCGACGGGCATGGGCTGCCGGTCGGCCCCTCCGGCGATCCGGCACGCGACATCATCGTCTGGATGGACCATCGCGCGCTCGACCAGACGCGCCGCATCAACGAGACGAAGCACGCCGTCCTCGCTTATGTCGGTGGGCAAGTGTCACCCGAGATGGAGACGCCGAAACTCCTCTGGCTCGCCGAGCGAATGCCCGAGACCTTCGCGAAGGCGGCGCATTTCTTCGATCTTTCGGACTGGCTGACCTTCCGCGCGACGGGAAGCCTCGACCGCTCCGTCTGCACGCTCACCTGCAAATGGACCTATCTCGCCCATGAGAAGCGCTGGGACGAGGGCTTCTTCCGCGCCATCGCTCTCGGGGCACTCGCCGACGAGGGCTTCGCGCGCATTGGCACGCATGTCGTGGAGCCGGGAACGGCCGTCGGCAACGGACTGACGGACGAGGCCGCGGCGGCGTTCGGACTGCGGCCGGGAACGGCGGTCGGCGCTGCGCTCATCGACGCCCATGCAGGCGGGCTCGGCTCGATAGGCGCCCGCGACATGGAGGGCCGCGCCACCGACCCGACCCGGCAGATGGGCTATATCTTCGGCACCTCCGCCTGCGCCATGGCTTCGACGCCGGCGCCGAGCTTCGTTCCGGGCGTCTGGGGACCCTATTACGGCGCGATGCTGCCGGGCCTCTGGCTGAACGAGGGCGGGCAGTCGGCGGCCGGCGCCGCGATCGATCACCTCCTGCGCCTGCACCCGGCGACCCCGGCGGCGGAGGAAGAGGCGGCGCGGCGCGGCATCGGCCTTTTCGCGCTGCTCGAGGAGATCATCGCCGCCGAGGCGAAGGATGCCGAGGCCGTCGCCCGCTTCGCCGCCGGGCTGCATGTCGTGCCGGAATTCCTCGGCAATCGGGCACCCAATGCCGATCCAGACGCCCGCGCTACGCTTCTCGGCCTCGGCTTCGACAGCGATATCGAGAGCCTCGCCCGTCTCTATCTCGCCGGTCTCGGCGGCCTCGCCTATGGCGCCCGCCAGATCGTCGATGCGCTCGACGCGCACGGCGCGAAGATCGAGACCATCGTCATCTCCGGCGGCGCGGGGCAGAGCGATCTCGTGCGGCGCCTGCTCGCCGATGCGACCGGCCGGGCGATCGCCATCCCCGAGGTTGCCGAGCCGGTGCTGCTGGGCGCGGCCATGCTCGGCGCGGTGGCCGCCGGCGCCTTCCCCGATACGCTCGCAGCGATCGGCATCATGTCGCGCCTTTCGGCCGTCTTCCGGCCGTCGGCAGGCGCCGCGGCGCGCATCCACGCGGCGAAATATGCCATCTTCCTCGATCTGCAGCGGGCCGAGATGCGGGCGCGTTCACGGATGAACGAGGCGCTGGAAGCCTGAGGGGAGGCGGCATGCCGTTCGGCAAGGACTATCATCCCCGGATCGCCAGCCTGCGCGAGCGCGGCGCGCCGCTGCGGGGCTCGGCCGGCCGCAACCTCGTCCATGCCGCCGACCACAATGCCCGCGTCACGCTGGAGGCGCTGCGCCGTGGCGAGGGGCTGACGCGCCTGCAACTCGCCGAGGTCACCGGCCTCTCGGCGCCGGGCATCACCAACATCATCCGCCGCCTGGAGGAGCAGGGTCTCATCCGCGCCGTTTCCGGCGGGCGTGGCGCGCGCTTCGGCATCGAGGGCGACGGCGCCTATGGCATGGGGGTCGATGTCGACAGCCGCTTCGTCACGGCGGCGATCGTCGATCTGAAGGGCCGCATCGTCGCGCGCGCCCGCCGCGATGCCGCCTCGGCGGAAGTCGACGACGTGCTGCCGCAGATGCGCGCGGCGGCGGACGCGGCGCTCGCCGCGCTCGGCCCGGCGCGCGCGGAGCGGCTTGCCGGCATCGGCATCGGTACACCTTTCGACGCCGGCCGCATCGTCCAGGTATTGGCGCCCTATCCCGTCCATGTCGAACGGTCATCGGTCGCCGCGGCGCTCGGCGAACGTCTGCTCGGCGATCCGCCGCCCGACGGCAGCTTCGTGCAGGTCCTGTTCGGCCGCGAGGTACGGGCCGGGCTGATGATCCGCGGCCATCTCTTCCACGGCGTTTCCGATCGTGCCGGCCGCATCGGCCAGATGCGCACCGGCGAGGACGGAGAACTGCTCGAGGACGCCGCCGCGATCACCGAGCTGCGCCCCTGGCTCGACCGCCATATTGAAGCGGGCGGCGATCCGGACCATTTCCTCGACACGCTCGACGGCGAGGGGAGGGCGGCCGTCGAGCGCTGGCTCGGCCGCGCCGCCGGTCATTTCGCCGATGCCGCCATCGCCATCTCGGGCTTCCTGGCGCCAGGCCGGATCTTCGTCGGCGGGCGCCTGCCGCGCGACCTCGTGGCGCTGTTCGCGACACGGTTCGCCGCCATCCGCATGGCGCGAATGACGGGCCCGACGCAGCCGCAATGGCTGCCCGACATCGTGCCGGCGACGCTCGGGCCGGACTGCGTGCTGCTCGGCGCGGCGATGCTGCCCTTCCTCGGCACGCTCCTCCCCGATCCGCGCGACCCGCCCGATGTCGGCAGCGGCGCGGCCGGCTGAGCCGCGCCTCAGAGGCTCTCTCAGCGAACCGGCGCTGCCGGCCAGCGCTGCATCGGGTGCGTGACGTGCGGCAGGCCGGTCAGCGGCAGGCGCGTGCGCTGGGCCGGGTCATAGGATTCGAGCCGCAGCGCCTCGGCGAGCGGCATGGTCGCGGCGCCGAGCGCGGTCGCATCCTCGGAGCCGGCGGCGCGGTGGATGGCCGGCGCGGGCCGGGGATCGCGCGCCAGATACTCGCTCACATAGCTCAGCATCTCGTCGAGCAGCCGCACCGGCAGGCGGCCGCCGATCAGCACGGCATCCGGGTCGATGAGCAGTCCGATATGGATCGCGGCATCGGCGATGTAGCGGGCCGCGCCGCGCAGCCAGTCGCAGACGAGGGCGCGCCCGCGGAGATCGAGCGACAGCAGGTCGGCCGGCGCGGTGATGGTGATGCCATGCGCGGCCATGAACTCGTAGAGCACATAAAGCGAGACGAGCTGGCCGAGCGGCTGGATGCGGCTTCCTTCCGGCATGTCGGCTGCGAGCGTCGGCAGCCAGCCAATTTCGCCCGAAAGGCCCGTGACGCCGTGGTGGCAGACGCCGTCGAGCACGACCGCGCCGCCGAGGCCCGAGCCGATGAAGATGTAGAAGAAGCTGCGGCTCTCGACGCCGAGCCCGTAATTGAGTTCACCGATCGCGGCGGCGATGGCGTCGTTCTCGATATAGAGCGGCAGGTCGGTGAAGGCGGCGACGCGGCCGCGCACGTCATAGCCCGTCCAGGAGGCATAGGCGGCCGGCATGCCTGGGAAGGGGATCTCGCCGAGCCAGTCGGGCAGCGCAATGCCGAGGCCGGCGAGGCGGCGTTCGTCGATGGTGCGGCGGCGCTTGAAGGTCGCGAAGGCCTCCTCGATCAGGCCGATCGCCTGCTCGGGCAGCGCGAAGGCGACCTCGGTGTGGATGCGTCCGCGCACCGCGCCCGAGGCATCGATCGCGACGACGGCGACATGGTCGCGCGCGATATAGGCGCCGATCGCATGGCAGCCGTCGGGATTGATCTCGAGCTCGATCGAGGGCTGGCCGGGCTGGCCGTGGCGGCGCCGGGCCTCGAGCACAAGCTTCTCGCCGATCAGCCGTTCGGCGATGCGGGTCACAGTCTGCTTGGTGAGGCCGGAACGCTGTGCGAGCTCGGTGCGCGAGATCGGCTGGTGGCGCTGGATGGCGCGCAGGATCACGCCGCGATTGTGGCTGGCGGCGAGCTCGGAATTCGAGCCGGTAAGGTCGTTCATCGTGCGCTCTGCTTGCCGCATCACGCCCGCCGAAGCAAGGAGCCAAAGGGCGCGGCGCCCGACCCTGGAAACAGGCCGGACGCCGCGGATTCAGTGCTTAGCCGGGCCCCTGGCCCGGCCGGCATCAGCGCGCGAGGCGCAGGCTGCGCACCTCGAACGGGCGGATGCCGAAATCGCCCTCGCGCTGCACCGCCTCCTCGAGGAGGTTGACGTCGCCGGCGACCGTCCAGCCGCCCGTCGGCGCGACGTCGAGCGCGCCGCGCCCGCCCGCCGGCTCATAGACGCGCAGCACCACGTCGGCGCTGTCCTCGGCCGGCTTCAGGCCGGCGAGCGCCACCTTGTGGCCCGAGACCGCGACCGGGGTCACGGTGCCGATCGCCGCGCCTTCCGCCGGGGCGGCGAGGAGCGGCTGGTTGAGGTCTTCCGCCTCGGTGAGCACGCCCGCCGCGAACCAGTCCCCGCCATGCGGCATCAGCGCATAGGTGAAGCTCTGCTCGCCCTCGTCGGCGACCGGGTCCGGATAGATCGGCGAGCGCAGCAGGCTGAGCCCGAGCACATTGCCGCGTGCGCTGTGGCCATATTTGCCGTCGTTGAGCATCGCGACGCCGAAGCCCGGCTCCGAGAGATCCACGAAGCGGTGGCCCGGAACCTCGAACTTCGCCGCATCCCACGAGGTGTTGCTGTGGGTCGGGCGACGGACGATGCCGAAGGCGCATTCGAAGGTGGCGTGATCGGCGCGCACGGCCACGGGCGTCAGGGTGCGGAGCAGGACGCGGCGGTCATGCCAGTCGATATGCGTCTTGATGTCGAGGCGCGGCGCATTGGCCCAGAGCGTGTAGGTCTGCGTCACGACGGAGTCGCGGAAGCGCTTCACCACCTTGATCGCCGCCCGGTGCGGACCGCGCTCGACGACCGCGATGCTCTCGACCTCGGTCAGTTCCTGGCCGTTCGCCGTGTAGTCGTCCTCGACGTCCCATGCGTCCCAGTTGCGCGGCTTGTCCATCGGATAAGCGACGAGCTGGTTGCCGCGGCCGGCGAGCGCCTCGCGGCCGGTGCGCTTGTCGATGAGGCTGGTGACCGTGCCGTCCTTGCCGATGATCGCCCGGATGTGGGCGTTTTCGAGCCGGTCCTCCGAAACGGTGAGGCCGGCCGCCGGCGCGAGATCGGCCTTGCCGATGACGGCGATGCCGAGCGGGGCGACGGTCGAGGCCGCGGCGATCGGACCGTCGGCACCCTCGAAGCGGACGGCGCGCGGGGCGAGCGTCGGATTGACGATCGCGACCGCATCCTTCGCCTCGCCCTTCGGCAACTGCGCGACGAGCGCGGCGAGCGCCTCCGTCTGGCGGGCGATGCCGGCATCGCGGGCCGCGGCCAGCTCGGTCTCGGCGTCGACATATACCGCGCGGACGCCCGAGCCCGGCAGGATGTCGTGGAACTCGTTCTTGAGCACCGCGTGCCAATGAGTCTCGAGGCTCTCGGGCTTCTCGGCGCCGAGCAGCATGCCGAGCGAGGAGATCGTCTCGGCGGTGATGAGCGCGCGCTCCGCCTCGCGATGCTTCTTCTTGGTGCCGCTCTGCGTCGTCAGCGTCGCGCGGTGCAGCTCGAGATAGATCTCGCCGAGCCAGACCGGCAGGTCGGCCGGAACACCCTCGTGAGCGCGGGCGAAGAAGTCCTCGACACGCGCCGGTGCCAGCGCCGGAACGGCCGGGAAGTCGGCGAGCTGCGCCTGGCGCTCCAGCATCTCGGGCGTCACGCCGCCGCCGCCGTCGCCGTGGCCGACCGCGAGCAGGCTCTCGTCATGGATCGTCTTGCCGCGGAAGTTCTGCCAGGTGCCGATGATCGCCTTCGGCTCGGTCGAGCCGTTATAGCCATGCACCGGATTGTCGAAGGTGTGGGCGAGCACGCGGCTGCCGTCGAGGCCTTCCCACCAGAAGAGGTCGTAGGGGAAGCGGTTGGTCTCGGACCAGTTCACCTTGATGGTGAAGAAGGAATCGACGCCCGCCTGACGCAGCAGCTGCGGCAGCGCGCCGGAGAAGCCGAAGCAGTCCGGCAGCCAGCAGACGCGGTGGCGCGTGCCGAACTTCGCCTCGAAATAGCGCTGCCCGTAGAGGAGCTGGCGCACGAAGCTCTCGCCGGTCGGCATGTTGGTGTCGGGCTCGACCCACATCGCGCCGATGGTTTCCCACTGGCCGCCCTTCACCGCTTCCTGGATCGCCTTGAAGAGATCGGGATCGTCGCGCTCGATCTGGTCGTAATAGGCTGCCGTCGACTGGTTGAAGACGAAGCTCGGGAACTGCTTCATCAGCTGCAGCGCAGTGTTGAAGGTGCGGCGCGCCTTGCGGCGGGTCTCGTCATAAGGCCACAGCCAGGCGAGATCGATATGGGCATGGCCGGTGATGGCGAGCTTGCCCTGCTGCGGATAGCGGGCCTTCAGCGCCTTGAGCTTCTCGCGCAGCGCCTCGGTCGCGGAGACGACGCTGGCGCGCTGGTCCTGCCGCAGCGCATCGGGCTTCGCCTTCAGCTCGGGCATTTCCCAGATGCGGCGCTGGCCGGCCTGCGGCGCGGTGCGGGCGACATAGTCGGCCGTCGCCGAGGGCCAGTCGAGCGCGGCGAAGGTCTCCTCGGCCGCCTTGATGAGATGCGGCACCACCTCGTGGTCGCCGAGATAGGTGGCGGCCTCGAAGACCTGCGTCAAAAGGAGATGCAGCTCGTGCACCGGCTTGTCGATCAGCGCCACATGCGCCTTGGTGAGGCGCGGCTCGCGGACCGGCTCGCCGAAGGGCAGGCGCGCAACGGCGTCGATGTCGATCGCGAAGCGCTTGCCGGGGACGGGGAATTCCTGATGGTTCGGATCGAGGCCGAAGCGCTCGGTCACGCCGTCGGCCGAAAGCGCGATGAGGCTTTCGCCGCCGATATTCAGCATCAGGCGGGTGTCGACGAGGTCCCAGTGATCGGGCACGACGGCGGTCGCGACCATCTTGCGGACGCCGTCGCGGCGCGGCCAGAAGCCACCGAGAGCGATCGGCTCGCCGTCGAAGGTCCAGCCTTCGACCGGGGCCGTCTCGCGCTCGCGCCAGAACGACAGTTCCTCGACGCGCACATTGATGCGATCCAGCCGCTGCTGGAGGGTGAGGGCCATCGGAATTCTCTCTCCTGAGGGGGGTATCGGAAATGAAGGCGGCCGGTCAGCCCTTCACGGCTCCGGCGGTCAGCGCACCGACGATCATCCGCTGGAGGAGCAGGAAGGCGACGATGGCCGGGACGACGGCGACGAGACAGGCGGCCGCCAGCACCTGCGTCGACGACGCGCTGGACGTCCCCGCGAAGGTGAAGATCGCGACCGAGATCGGCAGCTTGGAATCGGTGGTCAGCAGCAGGAAGGGAACGAGGAACTGCGACCAGTTGAGGATCATGATGAGGATGAAGGCCGAAGCGAGGCCGGGCGCCACCAGCGGCAGCGTGATGCGCCAGAAGATGCCGAAGCGCGAGCAGCCGTCGATCTGCGCCGCTTCCTCGAGCGACTTCGGAATGCCGTCGATCGAGCTCTTCAGCAGCCAGACCGCCATCGGAAGGCTCACCGCGATATAGATCATGGTGACGCCGAAATGGCCGTCGAGCAGGCCGAGCGTCGCCATGTAGCGGTAGAGCGGCACGAGGATGACGAGCGGCGACACCATCTGGAAAGCGAGGATCGACATCATCAGCGAACTGCGGCTCTGGAAATGGAAGCGCGAGAACGCATAGGCGGCGGGCGCGGCGACGATCAGGCAGCCGATGCCGCCGAGCGCCGAGAGCTTCAGCCCGTTCCAGAGATAGTTGATGAAGGCCGGGTCGGAGAGGATCTGCTCGAAATTGGCGAAGGTCGGCCGCTTGGGGATGAAGCGGCTGGCGCCGAGGAAGACTTCCTGCCGCGTGCGCAGCGCCAGCGACAGCAGCCAGAGCAGCGGCACCAGGAAGAAGGCGGCGATGACGATCGCGATCAGATAGGTCGCGAGGTCCCAGAGCTTCTCACGGGATTCCGAAGTCATTCATTGGCCTCCCGGCGCGGCAGGAACGACGCATAGCCGACGGCGAGCACGAGGCTGATGACGAGCATCAGCACGGAGAGCACGCTGCCGCCCGCGAGGTCGAGGTTCCGGAACACGGTATTGAACGTGTAGAGCGACAGCACTTCGGTGGCGCGGCCGGGGCCGCCGCCGGTCAGCGAGATGATCGCGTCGAAGGTGTTGAGCGTCGCGATGGTGATGAGGATCGAGTTCACGAGAATCGCGGCGCGCATCTGCGGCAGCGTGATGAAGCGGAAGCGCTGCCAACCATTGGCGCCGTCGACGCTCGCCGCCTCGTAGAGCGTCCCGTCGATGCCTTTCAGCGCCGCATAGAACACGATCATCGAGAAGGCGGTGCCGCGCCAGACATTGGATATGATCGCCGAGATCATGGCGATGCCCGGATCGGACAGCCAGGCGACCGGCTGGATCGCCATCATGCGCAGCACGCTGTTGATGGCGCCGAACGGCGCCTCGCTGAACAGCATCTGCCAGATCAGGCCGTTGGCGATGCCGGGGATGACCCAGGCGATGAGCACGATGGTGCGCAGCGCGGTCATGCCATAGAGGCGGCGCCGCTCGCCACGCATCACGAGCACTGCGATGCCGAGCCCGAACAATTGTTGGCCGATGACGCTGCCGGCCGTGAAGACGAAGGTGGTCCAGAGGATGTCGAGCAGCGCCGGATTGGCAATGAGCGCGACGAAGGAATCGACCGTGTAGTGCTCCTCGCCGCCGCGCAGGCTCGCATTGGTGAAGGCGAGGCGCAGCACGTCGAAGATCGGGTAGAGGTAGAAGACGCCGAGCAGGATCGCGACCGGCAGCAGCCAGGAGAAAGGGTTCTCCTCGATCCGCCGCATGAGGCTCGTCCGGGGCATGCTGCCGCGCCGGCCGCCCATGGCTGCCTCACTCACCGTCATGCCGCAGGCCTCCCCGCCAATGCGTTCGTCAGATCGTCGTCGAGATGGAAGGTCCCGGCGGATCATCCGCCGGGACCGAGCTCATGCTGGGGCTTTGGCCCTCAGAGGCGCGCGTAGGCGGCCTGGACGGCGGCGTTGGCCGCGTCGAGAGCGGCTTCCGGCGTCTTGGCGCCGGTCAGCACGTCGCCCATCATCACCTGGATCTGGTTCGAGATCTCGGGATAGATCGGCACGCCCGGACGGGCCTGGCCGTCGACCAGCGCGGCCGCGAAGGCCTGGTTCGCTTCCGACTTGAAGACTTCATACTTGTCGAAGATCGCCTTCGAGGTCGGCAGCTGCTGCTGGATCTCGTTGCCGGGGCCGGCATAGATGTCCTTGGCGATTGCCGCGCAGAGCGCGACCTTCTCCGGATCGCTCGAGAAGGCGCCGACCGTCCAGCCGCCGGTGCCCGTCGAACGCTGGTCCTTGGTCGGACCGGGGATCGGCGAGAAGGTCCACTTGGCGAACTCTTCCGGCTCCATCGTGTTCTTGAGCTGGGCGAGCTGCCAGTTGCCGCCGATGAAGAGGGCGGTGGTGCCGGCCGTCGCAGCGGCGTTGAACTCGTCATAATTGACGATCGTGGCGACGCGCTTCGGAGCGGCGCCCGAGTCGACGAGGTCCTTGAAGTAGTTGACGGCCTTCAGGAACTTCTCGCGGTTCTCGCCCTCGGCGAAGATCGGCTTGCCGTTCTCGTCGACGAGCTTGCCGCCCTGGGCCCAGAAATTGGCAAGCCAGTCGAAGGTGGTGCCTTCCCAGCGGCCGCCATTGACGAGCACGCCTTCCATGCCCTTGTCCTTGGAAGCGATGGCCGCGGCCTTCAGCTCTTCCCAGGTCTCCGGCGCCGTCGGGACGATGTCCTTGTTGCGATAGAGAACGCGCAGATCGGTACCCCACCACCAGGCGTAGATCTTGCCGTCCTTGCCCGTGATGCCCTCGCGGACGAACGGGAACAGGTCGTCGATCTCGGCCTGCGTGAAATACTCGTTGAGCGGCTTCAGCACGCCGGCGTTCATGAAGAGCGCGAGCACGAAGCTGTCGACGGCGGCGCAGTCCGGACCCGAGCCCGACTTCGCCTGCTCCAGCATGCGCGCCTGCTCCTGACCGATATTGTCGGACATGCGCTCCAGCTTGATCTGCCAGCCGGGATGCTTCTGGATGAAGTCGACGAAGACCTTCTGGTAGGCCTCGGCATAGGCCGGGTCGGTGTTGCCGGGGCCGTCGCCCGTCAGGCGGAAGCTGAGGACCTTCGGTGCATCGGCCGGGCCGACGCGGTCCTTCGTGATGAGGTCCTGGGCCAGCGCCGCACCGGCGAAGCAGGTCGCCACGGTCGCCAGAAGGGCGACGCGGAGGGATCTTCTCATGTCTCGCAACTCCTCAAGAAGCGGTTTCCAATCCGGAACCGGCCTCCCGCCGATCCCGACACGCCTGTCTGCGGCGCTTGGGCGGCAATAAATCACTTTGTTTTCGTTTCGGCAATGAGGAAACCGCGCGCCGCTGTGGATGGCCGGGACGGTAGGGGAGGGCCGCGTCGCTAACTCAGCCGGCGCGTCCGACAAGAGCGCCGTCGCGATCGAAGACGAGGGTGTCGAGGGCGATGGGCGAGCCGGCCACGGCCCGCGCGGCGGTGACACGCGCCGCGTCGGCGATGGCGGCGCCGAGATCGATGCCGGCGCTGCCAGCGAGCGCGAAGGCCTCGGCCGCGGTATTCGCACCGGTGATCGCGGCGGCGAGGGCAGGGGCGCCGCCCTGCTCGCTCGCGAGGCGGGCGAGGAAGGCGAGGTCGACGCTGCCCCGCTTCGAATGGAGGTCGAGCAGGCCCTGTCCGAGCTTCGCCATCTTGCCGATGCCGCCGGCAATGGTGACGCGCGGCACGGGATGGGCCTTCAGATATTTCAGCATGCCGCCGACGAAATCGCCCATCTCGAGCAGCGCCTCGTCGGGCAGGCCATAGAGCGCCTTGACCGCCGCCTCCGAGGTCGAGCCGGTCGAGCCCGCGACGTGACTGAGGCCGATCGCTCGGGCGACATCGATGCCGCGATGGATCGAATGGATCCAGGACGAGCAGGAATAGGGGATGACGATCCCGGTCGTGCCCAGCACCGAGAGGCCGCCCAGGATGCCGAGCCGGCCGTTCAGCGTGCGCTCGGCCAGCTTCTCGCCGCCCGGGATCGCGATCTCGACGACGAGGTCGTCGGGAACGCCCCGCACTTCGGCGAGCGCGGCGCGGATCATCGCGCGCGGCACCGGATTGATCGCCGGCTCGCCGGGCGCCAGTGCGAGGCCCGGCCGCGTGACCGTGCCGACCCCCGCGCCGGCGGCGAAGCGGAGGCCTGATCCGGGCGGCCCGCGCCGCACGCTCGCCACCACCAGCGCGCCATGCGTGACATCCGGATCGTCGCCTGCGTCCTTGACGATGCCGGCGCTCGCCGTGTTGCCCACAAGCTCCGTGGTCGCCAGCGTGAAGCCGGCGCGCCCGCCGCGCGGCAGCGGAATCTCGACGGGATCGGGAAAGCCGTGGCCGATCAGTGCGGAACAGGCCGCCTTCGCCGCCGCCGCGGCGCAGCTTCCCGTCGTCCAGCCGCGCCTCAGCGGGCCGGCCGGAATGCCGTCATCCGTCGTCTCTTCGGCTGCGTGTTGATCCTCGGACACGGCGTCCTCTATACCGCCCCAATCTGCTTCCGTCACGAAAGGCGGTCATGTCGACCCGCGGCCTCATCCTGTCGGCGATCCGCTCGGGTTCGGGCAAGACCGTCGTCGCCACGGCGCTGGTCGCCGCGCTGCGGCGGCGGGGGTTTTCCGTCGCGACCGCGAAGAGTGGACCCGACTATATCGACCCCGCCTTCCATGCCCTCGCTTCGGGCCGTCCGAGCCCCAATCTCGACAGCTGGGCGATGCCGCCGGAGCTTCTCGACGCCGTCGCGACAGGGGCATCGACGGGCGCCGATCTCTTCATCGTCGAGGGCGCGCTGGGGCTTTTCGACGGTGTCGGCGGAGCGCGCGGCCGGCGCGGCGCCACGGCCGATCTCGCGGCGCGGTTCGGCCTGCCGGTCGTGCCGGTGCTCGACGTCTCGGGCCAGTCGCAGACGGTGGCCGCCGTGCTGCGCGGGCTGATGGCGCACGAGGCGGGCGTCCGCATCGGCGGCGTGATCCTAAACCGCGTCGCGAGCGAGCGCCACCTTGCGCTCATTGCCGACGCAGTCGCCGAGATCGGCCTGCCGGTGCTCGGCGCCGTTCCGCGCGATGCGGCGCTCGCGCTGCCCGAGCGCCATCTCGGGCTCGTCCAGGCGGAGGAACAGGCCGATCTCGCGGCGCGTCTCGCCGCCGCCTCCGACCTTGTCGAGCGCAACATCGACTGCGACGCACTGGTCGCGCTGGCCGAGCCGCTCGCGATCGCGGCGAGCGCCGCCCGGCGGCTGCCGCCGCCCGGCCGGCGCATCGCGCTCGCCCGCGACGCGGCCTTTTCCTTCGTCTATCCGCATCTCCTCGAAGGCTGGCGCGGGGAGGGGGCCGAGATCGTCCCCTTCTCGCCGCTGGCGGACGAGCCGCCCGGTGCCGATTGCGACGCCTGCTGGCTGCCCGGCGGCTACCCGGAACTGCATGCCGGCCGTCTTGCTTCGAACACGGGTTTTCTCGAAGGCCTTCGCCGCTTCGCCGAGACGCGGCCGGTGCATGGCGAATGCGGCGGCTACATGGTGCTGGGCGCGGGCCTCGTCGATGCCAGCGGCGACCGGCACGAGATGGCCGGGCTGCTCGCGCATGCGACGAGCTTTGCGACCCGCCGCCTCTCGCTCGGCTATCGCGAGGCGCGCCTTCTCGCCGATGGGCCGTTGGGGCCGGTCGGGAGCCTCGTCCGCGGCCACGAATTCCACTATGCCCGCGAGATCGAGGCCGGCTCCGATGCGCCCTTCGCCGAGATCGCGGATGCGGCCGGCCGGCCGCTCGGCCAAGGCGGCGGGCGCCGAGGCCGCGTCACGGGCAGCTGGTTCCACGCCGTTGCGCCGGCCTGACGAGCGTCAGCCTCCGGACCCTCCGGCCGGACCTCTTTTTTCGTCTCCGTGCCATCCCATATAGGCCTCATCACCCCCAGCGCCGCTCTCTCTGGACGCCGGCCTGCATTCGCCCAACTATGCGATTGCACTGCAGCGAGTTTGTCGGCAGGATTCCCTTATGCCACGTGCGATCGGTCTGACATGAGCAAGGACATCCGTCGATCCGAGGATGGCGATACCGGCACCGGCATCGCCACGAAGGCGAAGCCGAAGACCAAGCGGCCGAGCCTTTATCGCGTGCTTCTCTTGAACGACGACTACACGCCGATGGAGTTCGTCGTGCATGTCCTCGAGAGGTTCTTCAACAAGTCCAGGGAAGAAGCGACGCAGATCATGCTGCACGTCCATCAGCATGGCGTGGGGGAGTGCGGAGTATTCACATACGAAGTGGCCGAGACGAAGGTCACCCAGGTGATGGATTTCGCGCGCAAACACCAGCATCCGCTGCAATGCGTGATGGAAAGGAAGTGAGGTCCTACCGTGCCGTCATTCTCCAGAAGCCTTGAAAAGGCACTTCATCAGGCTCTCGCTTTCGCCAACGAGCGCCACCAGGAATATGCGACGCTGGAACATCTGCTCCTCGCGCTGATCGAGGACCAGGACGCGGCCGCCGTCATGCGCGCCTGCAATGTCGATCTCGACGTGCTGAAGCGCAGCCTGGTCGACTATATCGACACCGAGCTCGCCAATCTCGCGCGCGGGCCGGAAGAGGATTCCAAGCCCACCGCCGGCTTCCAGCGCGTCATCCAGCGCGCGGTGATCCATGTCCAGTCGTCCGGTCGCGAAGAAGTGACCGGCGCCAACGTGCTCGTCGCGATCTTCGCCGAGCGCGAGAGCCATGCCGCCTATTTCCTGCAGGAGCAGGACATGACGCGGTATGACGCCGTCAACTACATCTCGCACGGCATCGCCAAGCGCGCCGGCATGAGCGAGAGCCGGCCGGTTCGCGGCGTCGACGACGACGCGGCGACGGTCGAGAGCCGCGACGACGCCTCCAAGAAGAAGGCCGACGCGCTCGACGCCTATTGCGTCAACCTCAACGAGAAGGCCAAGAAGGGCAAGATCGACCCGCTGATCGGCCGCGACAGCGAGATCGCGCGCACGATCCAGATCCTCTGCCGCCGGCAGAAGAACAATCCGCTCTTCGTCGGCGATCCCGGCGTGGGCAAGACGGCGATCGCGGAAGGCCTCGCCAAGCGGATCGTCGAGGGCGACGTGCCCGAGGTGCTGGCCGGCGCCACGATCTTCTCGCTCGACATGGGCACGCTGCTCGCCGGAACCCGCTATCGCGGCGATTTCGAGGAGCGGCTGAAGCAGGTCGTCAAGGAGATCGAGGAATATCCCGGCTCGATCCTCTTCATCGCCGAGATCCACACGGTGATCGGCGCCGGCGCCACGTCCGGCGGCGCGATGGATGCGTCCAATCTCCTGAAGCCGGCGCTGGCCGGCGGCTCGATCCGCTGCATCGGCTCGACGACCTACAAGGAATATCGCCAGTTCTTCGAGAAGGACCGGGCTCTCGTCCGTCGCTTCCAGAAGATCGACGTCAACGAGCCGACCGTTCCCGATGCCATCGAGATCCTGAAGGGCCTCAAGCCCTATTTCGAGGATTTCCACCGCGTGCGGTTCACCAACGACGCCATCAAGGCGGCGGTGGAGCTTTCGGCCCGCTACATCCATGACCGCAAGCTGCCCGACAAGGCGATCGACGTGATCGACGAGACGGGCGCCTCGCAGATGCTCGTCATCGAGGGCAAGCGGAAGAAGACGATCGGCGTCAAGGAGATCGAGGACACGATCGCCACCATGGCGCGCATCCCGCCGAAGACCATCTCGAAGAACGACAGCGAAGTGCTGAAGTCGCTCGAGGCCAATCTGAAGCGGGTCGTTTATGGGCAGGACAAGGCGATCGAGCAGGTCACCTCGGCGATCAAGCTCGCCCGGGCCGGCCTCCGCGAGCCCGAGAAGCCGATCGGCTCCTATCTCTTCGCCGGCCCGACCGGCGTCGGCAAGACGGAAGTCGCCAAGCAGCTCGCCGCGAGCCTCGGGGTCGAGCTGACGCGCTTCGACATGTCGGAATATATGGAGCGCCACACGGTCTCGCGGCTGATCGGCGCCCCGCCCGGCTATGTCGGCTTCGACCAGGGCGGCCTCCTGACCGACGCCATCGACCAGCATCCGCATTGCGTGCTGCTGCTCGACGAGATCGAGAAGGCGCATCCGGACCTCTACAACATCCTGTTGCAGGTCATGGATCACGGCAAGCTGACCGATCACAACGGCAAGCAGGTCGACTTCCGCAATGTCGTTCTCATCATGACGACCAATGCGGGCGCCGCCGACCTCGCCAAGCCGGCGATCGGCTTCAAGAGCTCGCAGCGCGATGCCGACGACCAGGAGGCGATCAACCGCCTGTTCGCGCCGGAATTCCGCAACCGTCTCGATGCCATCGTCCAGTTCGGCAATCTGCCGATCGAGGTGGTCCGGAACGTCGTGCAGAAGTTCGTCCTGCAGCTCGAGGCCCAGCTCGCCGACCGCGGCGTCACCTTCGATCTCTCGGACGAGGCGATCGATTGGCTGGCCGAGAAGGGCTACGACCGCCAGATGGGCGCGCGTCCGCTCGGCCGCGTGATCCAGCAGAACATCAAGCAGCCGCTGGCTGACGAGGTTCTGTTCGGGCGCCTCCGGAAGGGCGGCACCGTCAAGGTGACCGTCGAGAGGAAGGACGATGGCGAGACGGGCCTGAAGCTCGAGCCGATCGAGGACGCGCCGGTGACCCCGAAGCCGGAGCCGGAAGAGGCGAAGGCCAAGGTCGCCAAGCCGCGGAAGCGCGCGGCGACGGCGAAGAAGCCGTCCGACAAGTCCCCGCCGAAGCGCGGCGGGCTCGTGCCGAAGGTTCCGCTGAAGACCGAGTGATCGGAAATCTGCCGAGACAATCGCGAAGGGCGCCCCGTGGGGCGCCCTTTTTCTTTGTGTCAGGACCTATGAGGCAGCTCATGGACCGCGAAGGCCGCGGCCCGCACGAGCTTGTCCGGATTGCGGACGACATAGATCGCCGCGATGCGCCCATCGCGCACATCCAGCGTGACGGTCTGGACGATGCCGCCCGAATCGCGGCTGACGAAGCCCGGCTGGCCATTGATCGCGACGATGCCCGACCAGGCGAGAACCTCGCGCGGCCATTTGGCGGCGACGCCTTCGTAGAAGCGGAAGACGCGGTCGCCGCCGCGGATGACGTTGAGGCTTGCGACGACCTTGCCGCCGCCATCGCTGGTGAGCGTCGCTGCTTCCGCGAGGAGCGCTCGCAGCGGCTCGACCTGGCCCGTCGAGATGGCCTGGAAGAACGCGGCGGCGACCCGGCGTCCCTCCACGGGATCCACGGGAAAGCGGCGCCGGTCCTCGCTCACATGCGTCCGCCCCCGCGCGAGCAATTGCCGGCAGGTGCCATCCGACCGCCCGATCGCCGCTGCGACGGCGGGAAGCTCGAGATCGATGAGATCGTGCAGGATGAAGACGGCCCGCTCGAGCGGCGACAGCCGCTCCAGGGCCAGCATAAGGGCGACCGGAGCGTCGATGACCGTCTCGGTCTTCACGGCGTCGTCCGCGGCGAAGGGCGCCACGATCGGTTCGGGCAGCCAGGACCCGACATAGGTTTCGCGGCGACGGCGGGCCGAGCGCAGGCGGTCGAGGCAAAGCCGCGTCACCACGGTGGCGAGGAAGGCGCGCGGGTTCTCAACCGCCGCCGCTCCCTGGCCGCGCCAGCGCAGGAAGGCGTCTTGCACGACGTCCTCCGCGTCGGCGAACGAGCCGAGCATGCGGTAAGCGATCCCCAGGAGCAGGGATCGCTGCCGCTCGAACTCGCCCGCCAACTCATCCGCCGTGGCATCCGTCATCGAAGCCTCATCGGCGCCGCTGACGCGGCATGGCTTATGCCGCCGCCTTCGCCTCATGCGCCCGGTCGTTCGGATGCACGATGCCATAGCCGACGGCAATGCGGTTCCAGCTGTTGATGACGCAGATCATGAGCGTGAGGTCCGCCTGCTCGCGCGGCGAGAACGCGGCCTCGACGGCGGCGCGGGTTTCTTCGGACGGATGGCCGTTGCCGACCAGAGTGAGAGCCTCCGTCCAGGCGAGGGCAGCGCGCTCCCGCGCCGTGTACATCTTCGACTCCCGCCACGCGGAGAGCAGGTAGATGCGCGCCTCGCTCTCGCCGGCCTTGCGCGCGTCGGCGGTGTGCATATGAAGGCAGTTGGCGCAGCCATTGATCTGCGAGGCGCGGATCTTCACCAGTTCGCCGAGGCTGTGCTCGATGCTCGAGGCGCCGGTATAGCGGCTCACCGCCATCATGGCTTCCAGCGCCTCAGGCGAGGCGCGATGAAATTCGGGACGATCGGACATTTCGTTCTCCTGCGTCGTTTGGTAGACGCCAGGAAGACGAGGCAACGGCGCCGCCTGTTACATCACCGGTGCGATTTTTCTGCCGGACCATACGAAACGATTGAGTGATCGGCTGCGCCAGGCGGTGGTTCCATCGCCCCGGCCGTTGTAAGGTCCGGCCCAACCGAACGGAATCAAGCCTCTCGAGAGGGTAGCAAAGTGACGGAACTGGCTGATATCGGCGTGATGGGACTCGCCGTCATGGGCGCCAACCTCGCGCGCAACGCGGCGCGCAAGGGCTTCGGCGTCGCGGTCTATAACCGCCATGGCGGGCGCACCGACGAGCTGATTGAGAATTACGGCTCGGAAGGCCGCTTCTTCCCGGCCAAGCAGGTGGCGGAGTTCGTCGCGCAGATCGCCCGCCCGCGGCCGATCATCATCATGGTCAAGGCCGGCAAGCCGGTCGACGAGGTGATCGAGGAGCTGATCCCGCATCTCGACGAGGGCGACATCATCATCGACGGCGGCAATTCGCTGTTCACCGACACCAACCGTCGTTTCCACTACCTGACCGAGAAGAAGCTGCGCTTCATCGGCATGGGCGTGTCGGGCGGCGAGGAAGGCGCGCTCGAAGGGCCGAGCATGATGCCCGGCGGCACGCGCGAGGCCTATGCCCGCATCGAGCCGATCGTGACGCGCATGGCGGCGCAGGTCGATGGCGAGCCTTGCTGCACCTATATTGGCACCGAAGGCTCCGGCCATTTCGTCAAGATGGTCCATAACGGCATCGAATATGCCGACATGCAGCTGATCACCGAGGCCTATGACCTGTTCAAGACGGTCTATGGCCTCGATGCCGGCGCCATCTCGAAGATCTTCGCCGACTGGAACACCGGCGAGCTGAACTCCTACTTGATCGAGATCACTGCCGCGGTGCTCGCTAAGATCGACGACACGGGCAAGCCGCTGGTCGATTCGATCGTCGACGAGGCGGAGCAGAAGGGCACCGGCCGCTGGACGGCGCAGTCCGCGCTCGATCTCGGCATTCCTCTGACCTCGATCACCGAGGCCGTGTTCGCGCGCGCCCTCTCCGCCCGCCGCTCCGCCCGCGCCGAGGCTGAAAAGCTGCTGCCGCATCCCGCCACGGCGACGCTTCCGATCAGCCAGGCCGAGATCGACGCCATCCGCGACGCGCTCTACGCCTCCAAGATCGTCGCCTACGCCCAGGGCTTCGAGCAGCTGACGGTCGCCTCTCAGCAATATGGCTGGGATCTGAAGCTCGACGAACTCGCCACCATCTGGCGCGGCGGCTGTATCATCCGCGCCCGCTTCCTGAACCGCATCCGCGAGGCCTACAAGTCGGGCGGCGGCGCGGCCAATCTCATCCTCGAGGACTATTTCCGCGACGCGGTGCTGAAGGCCGAGCCGGCCTGGCGCAAGGTCGTGGCGCTTGCGGTCGAGAAGGGTATCCCGGTCCCGGCCTTCGCTTCCTCGCTCGCCTATTACGACGGCCTGCGCCGCGCCCGCGGTCCGGCCAATCTCCTGCAGGGCCTGCGCGACTATTTCGGCGCGCACACCTATGCCCGCCTCGACAAGCCCGGCAAGTTCCACACCCGCTGGTCGCAGGACGGCAGCGAGGTTCAGACCTCGCAGTAACGCCGGTATCGGTGGCCGC
>CAWZZK010000032.1:0-25572 GCA_963966455.1 Kaistia sp.
CCTTGAGTTCCTTATGTAAAGTGCGCGCCCTGTGATGCAAGGCGAGAGCCTGGCGCCATCCGTCGAGCGCGTCCTGCTCGGACGCGCCGGCCGAGGCCTGCCAGATGCCGCCTTCTCTCAAGTGACGATCCAAACGTTCCACCAGTTCGCGAAAGCCCGCGCCGTCCAGCCGCCCGTCGAGCCCTTCGGTCGAGATATGCGGATCTTCGGCCGCAATCTCTAGGATTTGCGAGCGAAGAGAGTCAAGTTCGCGATTCGTCAACTCGACATGCGCGAAGGCGTCGAAGTGTTCGGCGAGGAGCGCGGGGTGGCGCAGGACGGTCATGACGATCACCGCCTCCCGAAGCCCGGCCACCGAGCGGCTGCGAATCTGCGCGAGCGCCGGCGAGACCTGCGTCGTCTGCATCCGGTAGGTCGGGACATAGCGCGGATCGGCAGGGCCTTCCGGCTTGCCGCGCCGGGCGATGGGCCGCGGCCGCTGGCCCATCGCGCCGCGGGGCGAGGAACGCTCGCCACCGAAATACTCCCGCGCCCGCGACGACAGAGCCTGCTCGTAATGGCGGCGGACGCTCTCGTCGCCGACCAACCGCGCGATGTCCTTCAGCCGCGCCTCGAAGGCGGCCCGCCGCTCCGGCGTATCGAGCGGTCCCTGCTCGATCTCGCGCTGCCAGATCATGTCGACGAGAGGCAGCGGCTTCGCGAGGATCTCGGCCATCGCCGCGCGGCCCTGCTGGCGGATGAGATCGTCGGGGTCCTGACCCTCGGGGAGCAGCGCGAAGCGCACGGAGCGGCCGGGTTTCAGGCCCGGCAGCGCGAGTTCGACGGCGCGGTAGGCGGCCCGAAGGCCCGCCTTGTCGCCGTCGAAACAGAGGATCGGCTCCGGCGTGAGGCGCCAGAGGATGTCGAGCTGGCGTTCCGTCAGCGCGGTGCCGAGCGGGGCCACCGTATGGCCGAAGCCGGCGACCGCCATCGAGATGACGTCGACATAGCCTTCGACGACGACAAGCGTGCCGGCAGCGTTCACCGATTTGCGCGCCTCGAAGCCGTTGTAGAGAAGGTCGCCCTTCTTGAAGAGGATGGTCTCGGGCGAGTTCAGATATTTCGCCTGCGCGTCGGCGGAGAGCGCGCGGCCGCCAAAGGCGACGATGCGGCCGCGGAAATCGGTTATCGGGAACATCACGCGGTCGCGGAAGCGGTCGAAGGAAACCGGAATGTCGTCGCCCGTCACGAGGAGGCCGGTCGCGACCATGTCGTCATGGCTGACGCCCTTCGCGGCCAGATGCTCCTTGAGCGCGTTGCGACTGGAACGGGCATAGCCGAGGCGGAAGCGGCGCTGCACCTCGGGTCCGAGATCGCGGCCGGCGAGATAGCCGCGGGCATGGGCGCCCTCGCGGGCTTGCAAACCTTCCTCGAAGAAGCGGCAGGCCAGCTCCATCACCTCATGCAGCGAGGCGCGCTGGCGCTCGACCGCTTCTGTGCGCTCGTCGCGCGCCGGCATGGCGAGCCCGGCTTCGCCGGCCAGGCGCTCGACGGCCTCCGGGAAGGACAGCCCCTCATGCTCGGTGAGGAAGGTGAAATGATCGCCCGAGACGCCGCAGCCGAAGCAGTGATAGCGGCCCTTGCGATCGTCGGCGTGAAAGGACGGCGACTTCTCGCCATGGAACGGGCAGCAGGCCCAATAGTCGCCCTTGGCCGGCTGCGACTTCTTGCGGTCCCATGTCACACGCGGCCCGACGACGCTCGACAGCGGCAGCCGCGCGCGGATCTCGTCGAGGAAGGTTGGAGTGAAGCGCATGGGAATCCCGGGCAGTCGCCGTCCGCCAATCTTCCATCATGTAGTGTCCCGCGAGGCCGCGGGGAAAGGCCAAGCGGAGTTATCCCTGCGATTCACCGACGAGCGGCAGGCTGTCGCCCCATTCCACCCGTCTTGCCGCGCGGAAGGTCTCGCCTTCGCGGCGGGTGATGAGGCGCTCGCGCATCCGCCCGTCCGCTTCGCAGAGCTTCAGCGAGACGCGGCCGCCGCCGGCGCGTGGCGGCGCGAGGACGCGGGCGTCCCGTGAGACCGGTGCCTTGCGGCTGGCCGCCAGATAGATGAACTTCTCGTCCTCGAACGGCACCGAGGCCTGCTTGGTCCTGAGATGCGTACGGCTGCGCGGCAGGCGGGCGGCGAAGTGGCACCAGTCCGGCGGCAGCAGCGGGCAGGGCGCCTCATGCGGGCAGGGCGCCGCGACATGGGCGCCGGCGGCGATGAGGCTGGCGCGGGCGTCGAGGATGCGCTGCCAGCCGGCCGGCGTCCCAGGCTCGACGATGAGGAGGAGGCCGGTCGCCGCCGCCCAGGCCGCCGCGACGAGCCGCTGCCGCTGGTCGCCCTCCATCTCGTCGAGCACATAGGCGACCACGACGAGGTCATGCGCCGCGAAGGCCGGCAGCCGGCCGGCGAGGTCCATGGCGGCGATGGTGCGGGGGAGGGGATCGCTCTTGGCGAGGCGCTCCGCGGCGCGGCGCATGGCGGCCGAGCCCTCGCAGAGCGTGGCGCCGGCGAGGCTAGGCCAGCAATCGGCGGCGGCGAAGCTTGCCGTGCCCGGACCGGCGCCCAGATCGAGCAGGCTCGCGGGCCGGAACTCCGGCAGCATCTCGGCGGCGAAGCCCATGGCGCGTCGCGTGGCGGCATAGGTCGCGGGCAGGCGGGCGGCGAGATAGGCGAGCACCGCGTCCTCGCCGTCGACATGGAAGCGCCCGTCGCGGACCTCGCCGCGATAGCGGCTGGAGAGCAGTGCGGCGGCGCCGGCGAGCCGGTCGGTCGAGACGCCGTCAAGCGCGGCCTCGACCGCGCTTCTGAGGGCCGGCGGCAGGTCCATGGGGGTCAGCCCCTATCCCGGCCAAGTTTCAGTAAGGAAGTCCTCAAGCGTTGCCGGCCGCACCGATATTGCCTTGAAGGCGCCTGTTGCCAGAAGACTATCGGGAACGATCCGCATCTTTATGGACACCGGCCAAAACACGTTCTTTCCCTGTGTGCCGTCACGCTTCGTCGAAGCCGTCACGACAATCGGGTCGATGATGCCATCAAGATGCGTGAGAGCGTGTTCAAGGAGCGGCTTTCGCTCCTTGTTGCCATATTGATGGACCCAATCCCCGTTTGGATCCGTCAAGCCGACAAAGCCGTAGCGCACGAACGGTCCGGCCTGATCGAGAAGGTCGTGCCACATCGTAACCGCCACGGCGTCGCCTTCGGCACTGGCCGCTGCCCAACTCATGCGCGAAGTCCGCGCTTTCGTGCCGAAAAAGGCAAAAGACCGGTGCATTCCCCACGCCATCAAATTCCCCCTGGGAGCCGCCGTCTCGGCAGAGCCACCAGAGGTTGTCGCGCATGTCAATGCTCTTGTTCCGGCAGCGCCGCATGTCGAGTTAGTCGCACGGCCGCTCACTGTGTCAGGCGGCACCCAGCGCTGCCTTCACGGCGGCGCCGGCCTTGCCGAAATCCATCTGGCCGGCATGGCGGGCCTTCAGCTCCGCCATCACCTTGCCCATGTCCTTGATGCCGGAGGCGCCGGTCGCGGCGATGACATCGGCGATGGCGGCCGATACGCCGGCCTCGTCGAGCTGCTTCGGCAGATATTCCTCGATCACGGCGATCTCGGCGCGCTCGGTGGCGGCGAGCTCCGGCCGGCCGTTCTCCTCGTAGATGCGGGCCGATTCCTGGCGCTGCTTCACCATCTTGGCGAGCAGATCGATGAGCTGCGTGTCGCTCGCCGTCTCCGTGCCTTCGCCGCGCGCCTGAATGTCGCGGTCCTTGATGGCGGCGGCGATGAGGCGCAGCGCGGCCGTGCGCTGCTTGTCCTTGGCGAGCATCGCCGTCTTCACGTCCTGAGTGATGCGTTCGCGCATGACGGTCCTTCCTCTCGCAAAATCGCCGCCACATTAGGCCGCCCTTTGCAGCCATTCAAGCGATATTCTCGTAAGTATCTGAAATTGCTAGGGATTAATTTCGGCGGCCTAGTTGACGCGAAAGGGTCGATCGCCTAGTTTCCGCCCCGGCGTCGCAGGGCGCCGGATCGTACGGGTCCGGCGCGTCTTCGCATGCGGGCTCGCATGCGGAAATCCAGGCGGCGCGCGACCAGCTTGACGGTGTTGATCATGACCGACGGAACCTCAGTGACGGCCGAAGACGCGGTGTGGGCGGAGCCCGTGCCGACGGCGGTGCTCATCCTCGCCGACGGAACCGTGATCGAGGGGCGAGGCATCGGCGCGACCGGACACGCGGCCGGCGAGGTCTGCTTCAACACCGCGATGACCGGCTATCAGGAGATCCTGACCGATCCCTCCTATGCCGGGCAGATCATCACCTTCACCTTCCCGCATATCGGCAATGTCGGCGCCAATGACGAGGATATCGAGACGGTCAACATGGCCGGCGCCTCGGGCGTGCGCGGCTGCGTGATCCGCACCGACATCACCGACCCGTCGAACTATCGCGCGCTGCGCGGCTTCGACGCCTGGCTGAAGGCGCGCGGCATTATCGGCATCGCCGGTGTCGATACGCGCGCGCTGACCGCTCTCATCCGCGAGAAGGGCATGCCGAATGCCGTGATCGCGCATGCGCCCGATGGCAATTTTGACCGCGCGTCGCTCGCCGCCGAGGCGGCGGCCTGGCCGGGCCTCGAGGGCATGGACCTCGCCAAGGAGGTCACGACCGGCCAGTCCTTCCGCTGGGACGAGACCCCGTGGCGCTGGAATGCCGGTTTCGGCCGCCAGGACGCGCCGCGCCACAAGGTCGTCGCGGTCGATTACGGCATAAATCGCAACATCCTGCGCCTGCTCGCCGAGGCCGGCTGCGAGGTCACGGTCCTGCCGGCGACGGCGACCGGCGAGGACATCCTCGCCCACAAGCCCGACGGCGTCTTCCTCTCCAACGGCCCCGGCGATCCGGCGGCGACCGGCGAATATGCCGTGCCCGCGATCAGGGATGTCATCGCGGCCGACGTGCCGCTGTTCGGCATCTGCCTCGGCCACCAGATGCTCGGCATCGCGCTCGGCGGCGAGACGCGCAAGATGCATCAGGGACATCACGGCGCCAATCATCCGGTCAAGGACCTGACGACGGGCAAGGTCGAGATCACCTCGATGAATCACGGCTTCGCCGTCGATTCCGACACGCTGCCCGACAGTGTCGAGGAGACGCATGTCTCGCTGTTCGACGGCTCGAATGCCGGCCTCAAGGTCAAGGATAAGCCGATCTTCTCGGTTCAGTACCATCCCGAGGCCTCGCCCGGCCCGCGCGACAGCCACTATCTCTTCACCCGCTTCGTGAACCTGATGCGCGAGCGCAAGGGCGAAGAGCCGCTCTCCGAGCAGGGCTGAGGCGCAACGGTTCTTGCGTTCCGCGCGTTTCGGCCTAGATGCTGGAATGCTGCGCCGCGCAAGGGGACCTCATTGGCCGAAACCGTCATCATTCTAAACGCGCGCGCGGGCACGATCCGCGACTTGCAGCCGAGCCAGGTTGAGGCCGATGTCCGGGAGGCCTTTTCCGGCCATACCGAGAGCGTCGACGTCGAACTCGTCGAGGGCGATCGCTTCATCAAGGCGATCGACGCCGCGGCGTCCTCCGAGGCCAAGACGATCATCGTCGGCGGCGGCGACGGCTCTATCGGCTATGCGGCGCGCAAGCTGCTCGGCAGCGACCGAACCCTCGGCGTCCTGCCGCTCGGCACCATGAACCTCTTTGCGCGCAGCCTCGGCATCCCCGCCGACCTGCCGCTTGCGCTCGACATCCTCGCTTCGGCCGTGCCGAAGCGGGTCGATCTCGGCGCCGTCAACGACCGCATCTTCCACACGCTGGCGGGTCTCGGCTATTTCGCGGAAGTCGCGCGGGCGCGGGCGCAGGTGCGGGAGGACACCAACCTTCCTTTCGGCCGCTATATCGCGGCGGCGCGCGCCTCGCTGCGCGCCTTCACGCGGCCGGGCATTCTCGAGCTCACGGTCGACGCCGAGGGCGACCGGCGCGAGATCGAGACCTATGCGCTCTTCATCGGCAATAATCGTCTCTCGGACACCGGCTTCGACCGGCCGCGGCTCGACGAGGGCCTGCTGGAAGTCCACTACGCGGAAGGGGCGGATTTCGGCAACCGCATGCAGGCGGCCATCGATCTCTTCGCCGGCCGCTGGCGCGAGAACCCGGCCATCCAGTCGTTTACCGCGCGCACGGTCACGGTGCGCAGCCGGCGGCCGCGGCTCTGGGTGTCGGTCGATGGCGAACTCTGCCGGCTCGAGACGCCGCTCCGCTTCGAGGTGAAGCCGGACGCGCTCTCGGTCCTGCTGCCGGCCGAGAAGCACGCCGCGGGCTGAGCCGCGGCGCGCATCGGTTTCTGGCCGCCGTCAGCGCGGCGCGATCGTATAGACGATGGTCGCGTTGGCGGTGATCTCCTGCGTGCCGCCCATGACCGGGGAGGCCGCGGGTGCCATGTCCTTCATCGCCATGGCGCGGAAGACCGGCGGGCCGCCGCCGTCATTGGCGCTGATCGACTGGATCGGCCCGAGCTTGACGCCGGCCGCCTCGGCCATCAGTTCGGCGCGGCGGCGCGCCTCGGCGATGGCAGCCTTGATCGCCGCGTCGCGCAGCGCTTCCGACTTGCCGATCTCGAAGGAGATGCCGTTGACGCGGTTGGCGCCGGCGGCGATCACCTTGTCGAGCAGCGGGCCGGACTTCTCGATGTCGCGGATGCGGATGGTGACCTGGTTGCTGACGCGGTAGCCGGTGATCTTCGACTGGCCGTTCGGGTCCTTGGACGGGTCGGAATAGACCGGCTCGACGAAGAGGCCGCTGGTCGCGACATCCTTCTTCTCGATGCCGGTGCCCGTGATCGTGTCGACGACCGCGTTCATGTCCTTGGCATTGGCGGCGAGGGCGTCCTGCGCATTGGCGGCCTCCGACACGACGCCGAGCGACACGATGGCGATGTCCGGAGCGGCGGAGGCGCTGCCCTCGCCGGTGACGGTCAGCATGGGCGGCGGCGGCGCATCGGCGAGCGAAGGCGCGATGAGGGCGCCGATCATCGCCGAGGCGAGAAGGCTCGTCCGCATGATCCGGCCGGAGGATTTCACGAGTTGCATGGCGTTTCCTCGAATTGGCGCGGCGCTGACGCCGCGATGCTGTGACGGCTACTTGGCCATTGCGACGGGAGTGCGGCTCGCTGCGGCCAGGCTTGCGGCATGCTGTTTTTTCGCCTGTGCATTTTAGGAAAGTCCTAAACACGTCAGGCGGCTTCGTTGGAAGCGCGCTGCAACCTCCTGTAGCAAATGCGGCAACCATGTCGCCACCGGGAGGGAGAAGACGATGACGGACACAGCGTTCCAGGGCTTCGCCCGCCGCTTGGACGAACGGGCCGCGAGCTTTACGCTCGCGCATGACAGGAGGGCCGACTGGCGACCGGCGCCGATCGATCCGGCCTGGATCCTCGCCGGCACGCCGCGCGCGGACTACATCCCGCTCGCCTCCGGGCAGGACGGCTATTCGTCGGTATCGCTGTGGCGCTGCACCGAGGGGCGCTTCCGCTGGACCTTCGGCTGGGAGGAGACGGTCCACATTCTCAAGGGCGAGGTCGAGGTGACCGACGCCGCCGGCAATGAGGGGCTGCTGCGCGCCGGCTCGGTCGCGCTCTTCCAGGGCGGCACGACCGCCATCTGGAACGTCGTCGAGCCGGTAGAGAAGATGGCCGTCTGCCGCCGCGCCATGAACCCGCGCCTCGCCCGCCTCCTCCGCTTCGCCCGCCGCCCCTGGTCGCTGGCCGTCGCGGCGCTCGTCGCCTGCGGGGAGCGGTTGATGGTCCTCGAGCCGCTGCTGGTGTGAGAACTGTCGGCCATCGCCAGGTCCGTCGCGCTCGCACCTCGCGCGTTGGTCCTTGCTAGAGAGCTGCAGCTATCTGCTTCGCCACGATCCCGGCGCCCGTCATGTCGAGATGGGTCGCGTTGAAGTAGAGGGCGCCCAGCTTCGGATCGTAGAGGCGACAGCGAACCTGATCGCAGAGCGCCTTGTCCACCCACACGATATCGACCCCGTCGCGACCCGAGAGGTCGCGGAGGAGGTCGATCGCCTGGCGATTCTCCGCGAGATAGTCTTCCGTCGGGAGACCGAGATTGGCGGGGTCGGTGCCATCCTCGATGGCCTCGCCGATCATGGCCGGCGGATCGAATTCGTAGACGGGAATCGGCGACACCAGCACCACCCGCTTGCCGGCGGCCGTCAGCTGCTCGACGAGCGCGCGATAGCCGCTGCGCATCTCTTCCGCCTTGTCGTTGCGGTAGACGTTGAAATAGGCGGCGAGGATGACGGTCCTGATCGTCGGGCTGGCCAGCACGCCGCGCAGCGTCTCGTCGTTCTGCTTGCGGCAGAGCGGCCGGCGTGCGGGGTCATAGCCGAGCGACGGGGGACAGGCCGACATCGTGCTTTCGAGCAGCGATCTTCCGGCAAAGGCCGGCGACCTAGAGACGGCCGCCGCGATCTCGACACCATGGCTGTCGCCCCAGACGATGGTGTCGGGCTCGGCGTCGCGCGATCCGATGCGGCAGAGCTTGGCGAAGGACCGCGATCGGCCACCATCCTCGTGGCACGCGGCGCGGAAGGGGCTGAACTCCTCGGCGGCCGCGAAGGCGGCAAGCGCATCCGGCCGGTAGCGTTGCGGCAGGCCGCCGGAGACGATGACGAGAGCCGCCACGACACCGCCGATCGCCATTGCTCCGGCCCCGACCCTCAGGAACGGGAGATCGGCGAGCCGGCCGCCGCGCTGGAATGGTTGCTCAACGAACCGGTAGGACGCCGCTGCGGCTGCGAGGGAAAGCGCGATCAGCGCCGCAGCCTGCCAGGCCAGCAGGGGAGCGTCGGTGAGGTGGCGCGTGTAGACGATGAGCGGCCAGTGCCACAGATAGAGCGAATAGGAGAGCGCGCCGACATAGACGAAGGCACGGTTCGAAAGAAGCCGGCCGACCCGGGTTGCTTCGTCCTTGCCCGCCAGGATGATAAGCGCGGTACCGATGGTCGGCGGCAGGGCTGCGAGGCCGGGGAACACCATGTCGGCGGAATAGAGCGCGATCGACGCGGCGATCAGCCCGGCTCCGAGCCAGGCCAGTCCCTCGCGCAGCGCGCGGCCCGCAACCCGCGCCTGCGGCAAGGCCGCGACGGCGGCGCCGATCAGCAGTTCGAAGGCCCGGGGCGGAGAAAAGTAGAAGGCGGCGCTCGCATGGCCGCGCAGCAGCCAGACGCAAAGGGCGAGCGAGCCGATGATGCCGGCGGCGAAGGCGAGCGGCAGCCATCGCCGTCCAAACCGCGCCACCAACACCAGCGCCAGCGGATAGACCAGGTAGAACTGCTCCTCGACCGCCAGCGACCATGTGTGCAGCAGCGGCTTCATTTCGGCGGCGCCGTCGAAATAGCCCGACAGCTGCATGAAGACGACATTGGACACATAGAAGATCGTGACGAGCGTCGTCTTCGCCAGCTCTTCGAAGTCCGCGGGTATGAGGAGGAAATAGCCGGCGACCAGCGAGGCCGCCAGCATGGCATAGAGCGCCGGGAAGATGCGGGCGACGCGCTTGCGATAGAAGTCGGCCAGCGAGAATGTGTTGCGCTCGATGTCGCGCATCACGATCGACGTGATCACGAAGCCCGAGATCACGAAGAAGATGTCGACGCCGACGAACCCGCCCGGCAGCCATGCGGGGTCCGCATGGAAGACGAGGATCGACAGAACGGCGACGGCGCGGAGGCCTTGAATATCGAACCTAAAGCGCATCGCACAATTCATGTTGCCGTGCAGCAAGCCATAGCCTCGCCGGAGGCTATCGTAAACCGCCCGTCCCACAAGCGACGCAGGATTGCCGCCAGGCGCCGCCGCATCCATCGGCCGCCTGCCGGATCCGACGAACGCGAACCATTCGCTCGAAACCGACAAGGGATGGTGGGCCCACCAGGACTCGAACCTGGAACCAGACCGTTATGAGCGGTCGGCTCTAACCATTGAGCTATAGGCCCCCGCCACCCCGTATAGCCGATCGGACAGGGCGGGCAAGGGGAGGGGAGCCGGGATGCACCGGGCGGGTCAGTCGGCCGGCGTATCGAGCGGGTGCGATGCCGAGACGTCGTCCGGATGCGCGAGGTCCAGCATGCCGCGATAGATGCCGGGTTCGGAATCAGGAATGACGATGGCGCCGACCGAGCGCTGGTAGAAGCCGGTCGGCCCCGCGCCGCCGATGACGCCATAGGGATAGCCGACGGCATGCATATCGAGCAGCGTCGCCAGCAGCAGGGCATGGCCGACGCCCTTGCCGCGATGCGTCTCGTCGACGCCGGTCGGGCCGAAGAAGCCGCGCGCCGTCGCGTCGTAGCAGGCGAAGCCGGCGAGGCGGCCCTCATGCACGGCGATGAAGCAGGAGGGCGGCTGGCGCGTCACGGCGACGGTCGCCTCGCTCACCCAGCCCATGCCGAATCGCGGGCCGATCCAGTCCGCGAGCGCGCGCAGCTCCGGCGGCAGGATGCGGCGGATGGTGAAGCCGCCGGCCGCGACCCGCGCCGCGAGCTCGGCGTCCGGTTTCAGGTCATAGAGCTTCACGAGCATGTCGGGCATGGAAATGTCCTGCGGAGGGTGCCGGCGTCTCAGCCCTTCACCGCACCGGCGGTGAGGCCGGCGACGATGCGGCGCTGGAAGATGAGAACGAGGATGATGAGCGGCAGCGTGACCGTGACCGAGGCCGCCATGATCTGCGCGAAGGGATATTCGTAGCGGCTGTTGCCGCCCATGAGGCCGATCGCGACCGGCACCGTGCGGTTCTCGTCGGTGAGGATGAAGGTCAGCGCGAAGAGGAACTCGTTCCAGGCGAGGATGAAGGCGAGGATGCCTGTCGAGGCGAGCGAAGGCCCCATCAGCGGCAGCAGGATCTTGGTCAGGATGCGGAAATGCGAGCAGCCGTCGATGATCGCCGCCTCTTCCAGCTCGCGCGGGAATTCGCGGATGAAGGTGGTGAGGATCCAGGTCGTGAAGGGGACGGTAGCCAGCAGATAGGTGACGACCAGCGCGCTCGGCCGGTTGTAGAGGCCGAGCCAGTTGATGAGTTCGAACATGCCCGAGAGCACGACGACCTGCGGGAAGATCGAGATCATCAGGATGGCGAGCAGCACGCCGCGGCGCTGCGGAAAGTCGATCCGCCCCAGCGCATAGGCGGCCGAGATGCCGAGGATCAGCGACAGCGCCGTCGTCGAGGTCGCGACGAAGGCCGAGTTGACCAGCGAGCCGAGAAAGACGGTGTTCTCGAACAGCGCCCGGTAATAGGTGAAGTCGAGCGCCGGCAGAAAGGTGTCGCGATAGAGCGCGGCGCCCTGCTTGGTCGAGGAGACGATCGCCCAGTAATAGGGGAAGAGCGTGTAGACGAGCACGAGGCCGACCGCGACCATCAGCGCGGCCTTCTTCAGCCGCCGTTCCAGGCGGTAGGAGGCCGAGGAGCGGCGCCGGCGGACGGGGAGGGTCAGGGAAAGGTCGGTCATGCCGCTTCTCCGGCCGCGCGGTCGAGCCTCAGGACGCCGATGACGAGGATGGCGATGAAGGCGACGAGCAGGAACACCCAGGTCGAGGCGGCGGAGCCGATGCCGAGTTCCTGGAACGAGATCAGCCGGTTGCGGGCGTAGATCGAGACGGTCATCACCTGCTCGCTGGAGGCCGCCAGCACATAGGCGAGATCGAACATGCGGAGCGCATCCAGCACGCGGAACAGAACCGCGACGCCGATCGCCGGCTTCAGCAGCGGCAGCGTGATCGACCAGAAGCGCTTCCAGGCCGGGATGCCGTCGACCTCAGCCGCCTCCATGATCTCGCCAGGGATCATCTGCAGCCCGGCAAGGATGAGCAGCACCATGAAGGGCGTGGTCATCCAGACATCGATGAAGATGACGACGCCCATGATGAGCGTGCCGCTCGCCGTCCAGGCGATGCCGTGATCGACGAGCCCGAGCGCGATCAGCATCTGGTTGAGCACGCCGAACTGGTCGTTGAGCATCCATTCCCAGATCTTGGTCGCGACCACGACCGGGATCGCCCAGGGCACGAGGATCGCGGCGCGCACGAGGCCGCGGCCGGGAATCGCCTGATTGATCAGAAGCGCGATCGCGAGGCCGAGCGCGGTCTCGATCGCGACGGAGATCGCGGTGAAGACCAGCGTGTTGCGCACCGCGATCCACCAGGTGTGGTCGTCGAGCACCTCGAGGAAATTGTCGATGCCGACCAGCGAGAAATTGGTCGGGTCGTCGAGATAGGCGTCGGTGAAGGAGAAATAGAAGGTCCGCGCCAAAGGCCAGACCGCGACGACCAGCATGGCGACGATCATCGGCGCCATGAACAGCCAGGCGGCGCGGCGATCGGCGCGCGCGAGCTTGACGCTCATGCGGCGCGCTCCTCGATCGAGGCTGCGGCGGCGCGCTCGTGGCTCGCCGCATGGTCGAGGCGGAGGCCGCCTTCGTCGAACAGGAACAGGTCCTCGTCGCGGAAGGCGAGTCCGACGCGCGTGTCGCGGGCGATGGTGGGGCGCACCGGGACGCGCACGACGAACACCGTTTCCGGCGCGACGCGCACATAGGCGAAATGCTCGTGGCCGAGATCCTCGACCCTCTCCAGCATGCCCGAGAGGCGCCCCGCCTCCGGCGCGACGAGCGACAGCGCCTCGGGCCGCACGCCGATCGTCGCCGGCGAGGAGCGGTTCCCTGACACCGAGACCGCGAGAGCGAGACCGCCGGGACCGGCGAGCGACCAGTCCGGCGCGCCGCCCGTCGCCGTGACGGGGGCGAAGTTCATGCGCGGGCTGCCGACGAAGCCGGCGACGAAACGGCTCTTCGGCGTGTGATAAAGCTCCTGCGGCGTGCCGACCTGTTCGATGACGCCATGGTTGAGCACGACGATGCGGTCGGCGAGCGTCATCGCCTCCGCCTGGTCATGCGTCACATAGATCATCGTGGTGCCGATATCGTCATGCAGCTTGGCGATCTCGATGCGCATTTCCATGCGCAGGTCCGAATCGAGGTTCGACAGCGGCTCGTCGAACAGGAACACCTCGGGCTTCCGGACCAGCGCGCGGCCGATGGCGACGCGCTGGCGCTGGCCGCCGGAGAGTTCGCGCGGACGACGCGCCAGGAGGTGGTCGACCTTCAGGAGCTTCGCGACCTCGGCCACCTTGGCGCCGATCGCGTCGCGGCGAAGGCCGAGCGTTTCCAGCGCGAAGCCGATATTCCGCGCGACCGTCATATGCGGATAGAGCGCGTAGGACTGGAAGACGAAGGCGATGCCGCGCTTCGAGGCCGGCACGTCGGTCACCGCCTCGCCGCCGATGGCGATCTCGCCGTCCGAGACCGGGATCAGCCCGGCGATGAGGCGCAGCAGCGTGGACTTGCCGCAGCCCGACGGCCCGACGAAGACGACGAACTCGCCGTCGCGGATCGCGAGATCGACGCCGCGGATGACGGTGTTGCCGCCATAGCTTTTCGAGACGGATTTCAGCTCGACCGATGCCATGGGCGCTCCGGCAGGGAAGGGAGAGAGGACGAGCGGCAGCCCGCGACATCCGGATGATCCGGTGAAGCCGCCGCCGTCAGGACGATGGGAAAAGGGGCGGCAACACGGGAGGCTGCCGCCCGATGCCGCCGCTAGCGGCTTTCCTTCAGCTTCTCGAGCCGGCCGGCCAGCTTCTTCAGCCCGGCCTCGACCTCTTCGTCGCCCGTCAGCATGTCGTGGACGGCGCGATAGAAGGCCTGCGAGACGCGGTTGTAGCTGGTGCCGGTATAGCCCGAGGGACGGGTCGCGCTGTCGGCGAATGCCGGCTCGGTGTCCTTGAGGAAGGGCAGCTTCTTGAGCACGTCCTCATCGGTGTAGAGCGCCGAGATGGACGGGTTGTAGGCCCCCTCGATGGCCCGCATCTTCTGCATGTCGGGGCCAGTGATGAAGCGGACGAACTCGGTCGCGAGCTCGGGCTTGGCGCTGTACTTGTTGACGCCGAAATACATCGGGCCGAGGCAGCCGGACGACTTCTGGCCTTCCTTGCCGACGGGCAGCGGCATCATGCCGACCTTGCCGACCAGCGGCCCGCCGCCGCCCTGCGAGGTGCCCCAGACATAGGGCCAGTTGCGGTGGAAGGCGGAGTTGCCGGCCTCGAAGACGGCGCGCGACGCCTCTTCGTCATAGTTCAACACGCCTTCCGGCGAGATGGTGCCGATCCAGCCCTTGGCGCGCTCGATCGCCTGCGCCGCGTCCGGATTGTCGATGGTGACCTTGCCGTCGTCGGCGATGATGGTGCCGCCGCCATTCGACGCGATGAGCTCGATCGCATCGCAGGTCAGGCCCTCATAGCTCTTGGCCTGCCAGGTATAGCCCCACATGTCCTTGTTGCCGGCCGCGCGCTCCTTCTCCTGGATTTCCTTGGCCTGCGCGGCGAGTTCGTCCCAGGTCTTGGGCGGCTGCATGCCGTATTTCTCGAGCAGGTCCTTGCGGTAGAACATCAGCCCGACATCCATATAGGCCGGGAGCGCGATCAGCTCGCCGCCGATATCGCCGGCGCCGAGCGTCGAGGCGAAATGCGCGTCCTTCTCGGCCTGCGGCACCTTGTCCTTGATGTCGAGCAGGTTGTTCTTGAACATGCCGAGCCAGATGACGTCGAGGAACAGGACGTCGACATCGGGCGACTTGGCGGCGAGCAGCTGCTGGTAGAGCGGGATCGCGTCGTCCAGCGTCGCCGGCATCTTGTTGATCTTGGCTTCGTTGCCGGTCTTCGCCTTCCAGGCGTCGGCGGCCTTGATGCAGAGATCGTAGTCGGTCGCTCCGCAGAAGACCGAGACCGTATCCGCCTGTGCCGCGCCTGCGGCGGCGAGCGCAAATAGCATGCTGGCGCCGAGCGCGAGCGTCCTGAGCGACATCGATGAATTCCCTCTGTTCCCGTTTGAGCAGCGCCGCCTCGGCCGCCGCTGCGCCGGCGAAACTCTCCGGTCTCTGCCGCGCACCGTTATTACCACTGGATATATCCAGGCATGTCAATATCCTCACAGCACCGGTCAGCCACGCAGAGGGCGCCGGGCAGGGAGCGAGCGCATGACATCTGAGCGGGAAGGCATCGCGGGGTTCGCGCTAGAGGCACCCGGCGAGGCGCTGGGCATGCCGCTGGGGATCAGCCGGGCCGATCCGCGTCCGCTGCATCGCCAGGTCCATGCCGCGATCCTCGCCGCGATCGAGGAAGGGCGGCTGCCGCGCAACGGCAAGCTGCCCTCGGAGCGAGAGCTGGTCGATCTCTTCGGCGTCAGCCGGATCACCATCCGCCATGCGATGCGCGACCTCGTCGCGCAGGGCTTCCTGCAGAGCCAGCCCGGCAAGGGCTTCTACGTCGCCGTGCCGCAGCAAGGCTTCGAGCTGCATCTCCTGAAGAGCTTCACCGCCACCGCGCTCGCCAATGGACGGCGGCCGGGCCAGAGGCTGATCGAGGCGCGCGTCTTCCGGGCTCCGCTCGAGATCACGCGCCCGCTGTTCCTGCCCGAAGGCGCCGAGGTGGCGGTGCTGTCGCGGCTGCGGCTGCTCGACGAGGTGCCGGTCGTGATCCAGCGCGACTGGCTCTCCGCGGCGCGCGTGCCCGGCCTCGTCGAACTCGACTGGACCGTCCCCAACCGCTCGCTCTATGCCGAGATCCGCGAGCGCTACCGCATCCGCCCGGTGCGCGGCCAGACAACGCTCGCCGCTCGCCTCGCCTCGGCGGCCGAGGCCGACCTTCTCGGCCTCGCGCGGCCGGCGGCGGTGCTGACGGTCGACCAGATCGCCTTCGACGCCCGCGGCCGTCCGGTCAACCTCACCACCCTCGTCCACCACCCCGAACGCTACCCTCTGACGCTGGCGCAGTCCGAAAGCGGCGACATCGCGCAGCTTTGAGGGGGACTAGGCCGCGCGGGGAGACCAGGCGGCGGCCCGCCCAGGGCTCAGCTCTGATCGATCAGCGTGCGGATGCGGTCCGCAAACATATGGCGAGAGGCCGCCAACTCGTGGCGTTCCCTCATTCCGTCGATGCCGCCCTCGTCGAAGAGACGCAGTGCTCTTTCCTGAGCGGCCATGACATCCTCGACCGTCCACTTGCGGAATGTCACCATATGGCGCCTACGTTGATCCTCGGGCAGAACCGAGATCAGGTCCGCAGTCTCCTCGGGCACGACGACGACTTGGCCCGTCAGCCACGCATCGAAAAAGCGCTGCGAAAGATCGCGGCGCAGGGGCAGGCAAAGCGAGGTCTTGTAGCTGCACCAACCGGCAAATCGCTGGGCAGGTGACAGGCCGAAATAGGGTGAGAGGTCGCTTTCCCGCAGGAGCAAGAGCGCATTTGAAGCCCCGGCAGCCACCAGATCGGTGACGAGCCTGCTGCGCTTGTTGCTCATCCGGTAATCGACGAAGCCACCTAAGAGAGCATCGGAGCGGTCCGTGTCACCGAAGTCAGCGAAGAGCGCGCGGGCTTCCGCCCGTCCCCATTGGGTCACGCAGAGCGGCACGGGCGACATCATGAGCGCCTCGCGATTGGCGAGGTAGTCTGCGCAGAAGGCATGCCCCGGGACGATGAGGTCCGCCGCTTCTGCTGTTCTCCGGTTTTCCCAGTAGTTGTGGTGATTGTCCCAGAACCAGGCAGTTACCGCGCCCTGGAAGCCGCGCGACCGGTACCCTGCGATGTCGTCGAAATCTTGCTGGACATGGCAAAGCTGGATGATGTGGTCGAAGCTGTTTGCCTCGACGTCGTGTGGCGACCGGAAGAGGGCGACGTCGCTGAGGTCGGCAAGATCGGTGCGAAGATCCGCTTCGACAGATTCGGAGAAGATTTTCCCATAACGCTTGGTAACGACCGCGATACGGCGGCGACGTCCGCGTCCAAGCGCACGACGACGAGCGATCTCGGCGCTGCGCGCCGGTTCCGGTACTTGCGGAACGGCGAGGTTGACGATCTTCGCCTGCTCGTCGATCGTATCCTCAAGTTGCGATGTCTTCTGCTCGGCATGCTTGCGGAAGAAGGCGGTAGGCCAGTGGACGCGCTCATAGCGCGCGCCGGCCCGCGCCGCCCGCACCCACAGGTCGAAATCCATCGCGAGGTGATGCGAGGGATCGAGCCGGCCCCCGGCTAGATCCCAGATGCGCTTCGAAAAGAAGACTTCGGGCTGATAGAAGAAATTGCCCTTCAACCAGCGATCGAACTGCTTGCAAAGCTCTTCGACCGTGAAATCCTCCGCTGTCGCGGATGGCAGGTTGAGCAGCCGCATCTCGCGGTCGGAGAATTCGACGCACGCGCCGGCGATGATGTCGGCTTCGGTCTCGAGATAGCGACGGGCTACGGCATAGCAGGCGCCGGGAGCGAGGATATCGTCCGTGTTCAGCCAGTGAAGGAGATCACCCGTCGCGCGGGCCAAGCCCTTATTGATCGCATCGGATTGCCCCTTGTCGGGTTCGATGATGAGGGATGCGACCTTGTCACGATACTCTTCCAGAACGGCGATGGTGCCATCCGTCGACACCGCGTCGTAGACGATGACCTCGAGATCGGGATAGTTCTGCAGGACTAGAGACTGTAGACATTCGCGCGCGTACTTCACTTGATTGAAGGACGGAACGACGACCGAGATGCGCGGCCATTTCTTTCCGGCCGGGGGCGCCGGAACTGATGCAGAGTCGAGCAGCGGCGCATGCGGCCAGGGTCGACCGATGCCGTCGGCAGGCCAGGAGACCTTGGCCAGATCCTGAGGATAGAGGCGCGACAGCGGCTCTGCCCATTCGAACGCCTCGTCGATACGGCCAAGCGCGAGCGCCGTATAGGCCACCTCCAGGCGGAGGGGCTCTTCAAGGGCCAGCGTTGCCGCTGCCAATCTGTAATGGATGAGCGCGGCCTCCGGTCGGCCCAGCCGCCGATGAATCCCCGCTGCGGCCACCAGCGCTGCCACGAGCTCCGGCGGATCGAACGGCGTCAGCGCGTCAAATGCTGGCTTCTCGCGCTGGATCAGATGATGTGCCATCTGCCGCACCAAGCTCTGATTGTCGCGGAGCAGACCGGCCAGCGGATCAAAGGCAGCGAGATCTGCAGCCTCGATCGCGTGCTCGGCAAGGGTCAGCGCGGCGGGCCACCATTCCGACGTCTCGATATCCTCATTTGCGGCCGCCTGCACAAGGCGGCGCCCAAGCTCTTCGGCGGCGCCCATGCGCGCCGCCGTCGTTGCAAAACTCAGGCGGTCCTGTGCAAGGCGGAGGCCTATGCGCTGCCGCAAGGTCTCGACATGGCGCAGTATGACGGTGCTATCCGTTTCCGCGTCTTCGAGTAACTGGAGCGCCGCTCCGAGACGGCCCTGACGGAGAGCTTCGCCGGCCGCAAAAAGCGTTGCTGCCGCGCAACCCTCGGCCGTGTAGTTCTGGGCGATCTCTGTGGCTCTGAAGGTCCCGGCCACCTCTGCGATGCACCTGAGAGCCACGACGCGGCGCACGTCGGCGCGCGGCAGAAGGCGAACAATCCGTTCGGCAATCTCGATTGCCGTCTCCGGGCTCGCGTTGCGGATGGCAATGTCGAGTGCGGCGGCGAGGAGGGAAGGCTCTTTGGAACCGTGGTTGAGCCCCGCCCTTAGCACGGCCCCCTCGATCTTCCGCGATGCGGGGGTGTCGAACTGCTCCAGCCATGTCCCTAGCGCTGCGCCGAGGCCTGTTGCGCGCACAAGCGCGTCGGCAAGCGCATCGATCGCTGCTGGATCGCCGGCTTCGGGCACGAAGCGGAGGGCGCCGAACCACGGATAGGTTCCTTCCGTACTGCTCTCCTGGATGAGGGGCAAAATCTCGGCGACGATCTGAGGCGTCGGGACAGGGATCGGCGAGGCGATGACGCGAGCGAGCCCGTTCTGCCATCCAGCTGCGGCCGGCGCCGGGGCCTGTATCCCTTCGGCCGAAGCGATCATCCCGTTCGCCGCGCGCAGGAGGCGCCCGATGGAGCCGGTCGCTGCCGCTCGCTCCGCGATGAAGGCGGCGAGCGCGGGACTTTCATGGACCGAAAGGCGCAGGGCGTCAGCAGCCGCTCCAGACTGAGCGGCGTCATTTTGAATCATATCGGTCATTGCGCCTTCCCGTCGGAGTCGCATTCAGCGTCGAGGAGTGATCGCGATCTCGGAAATGGCGAGCGTTACGCTGCGCGCAGCCGGCTCGCGCAGTTGTGTCGAGCGAGGGTATTCGATGGTCAACAGGAAGGCGGGAAACTGCAGCGTGGCCGGCTGCGGCGGAATGACGGCGGTGATGACCTTGACGTCATCCTCGGTGGTCACTCGTGACGCCACGATCACGCCGTCGACCAGAATCGTCACCGCCGCGAGCGTCGCCGGCCCGCCTGTGAAATGCGGGACCGTGATCCTTAGGTCATAGCCGATCGACCGGTCTCGCGGGATCGTCAAGGTCGTCGCCGCATCGGGCCCTAGCCACCGGAATTTCTTCCCTTTCCAAGTCTCCGGCTCGTAAGCATTCGAGATCTGAGTCGGGCTGTCAAAGCGCAGCCGGAACGGTTGGGTCGCTTCCTTGCCCTGGTCGCCGTGATAGAGGAGTGCGTTGATGGGGATGTTCTTCGCGACGATCTCGTCGAGAACTTCTGTCAGTTGCTTGACCTGACGTTCGAGACGTTCAATCCGCTCGTTATAGTCGCTCTCTCTATCCTGCACGCTGTACCGTCCATCCACCCATCACATAGCCGTCGCAACCATAATCATACGGACGGCGGCGTTCAAACAAATCCATCAGCGGAAGCCTCACCTACGGCGCGTCATGGTTGTCCCGATGCGGCATCACGTCGTGGCGCCGTTCTCTATCCACTCCGCATTGCCGAGATCGAGGCCGACCCGGCGGCAGGTGGCGAGCATGTCCTCGGCCGGCGTCTTTGCGAACCAGGCGATCATGCGGGCGAGCGGCGTCGGGCCGGGTGGCGCCGTCGCGACGATTTCCGCCCAGAGGGCGGCGAACCAGGGTGTCGTCGCATCGCCGCGCGCCGCCCCGTGCTTCGCATAGAAGAGCAGCGGCAGCATATCCGACTTCCGCGCATCCGCATGGGTCAGCAGATAGTAGCGCGTGTCGAAGAAGGGCGACGGGTCGCGATATTCGTAGACGCCGTGCCGGACATAATGGCGCAGAGGGCCGCCGCGGATCGTCTTCGCCTCCGGATTTTGCGCGGCATACCAGTTGGGGAAGAAGAGGCCGGTGCGCTGCACGAGCATCATGTCGCGCCGCATGCGCAGCGAACGCTGCCATTTGGTGACGAAATTGCGCGAACGGATGCCCTGGAAGCTCGGCCGGCCGAGCGCCTCGCGCTCCAGATAGCCGCGCATCTCGGCATGCAGCCGCTCGGCCGCTTCCGCCGGTCCGTGCTCCGAGAGCAGCGTCTTCCATTCCTCATAGGTTTCCGAACGGCGCGTCCAGGAAAGGCCGCCGGCCGAATAGATGGCGATGAGCGCGCCGCTGTGATGGACGCGCGCGCCCTTTTCGCGCTCGCGATAGAGGAAGGCGTGGTCGGCGACGATCCGCCAGCGCGTGTCATAGCCCTCGGCGGCGAGCAGCGCGCGTCGAGTGAGCGTCGCCTGGTGGCAGGGAACGCCGGCGAGCCAGCGCGTGTCGATCGTGCCTTCCTTCAGCCGCGCGAAGGTCAGGTCGAAATCGGCGGCGCGGCGCAGGATATCGCCCTGTTCGCCGCGATAGAGATGGTGGCCGATGACGAAATCGGGCGTCTCGCCGTCCGGAATGCTCTCCATCGCATCGGCGAGAGCGGTCTCCGAGGCGAAGAGGTCGCCGGCATTGATGAAGATGACATAGTCGCCGGTCGCGAGCCGCGCGGCCTTGTTCATGGCGAAATAGGGACCGTCGTCCGGCTCGCTGATGAGGGTGGCGATCTCGCCGCGGTGGCGCTCCAGGATGTCGCGCGTGCCGTCGGTCGAGGCGCCGTCGACGACGACGATCTCGACACTCGGCCATGTCTGCGCGCGGATGCTGGCGAGCGTCGCCTCGATGCTCGCTTCGGCGTTGAAGGTCACGACGGCGACGCTGACCTTGCGGCCGGCCGGCGCTTCCTGCGGGCGAGCGATCTCGGAGGCCGCGGCGCCCGCCGCCGGAGCGGCGGCCTCGCCGAAGACGAAGCGCTGCACGGCGCCCTGCTGAGCGAGCCAGCGCTTGCGCCCGGCGATCGCGGCCTGGCGCGCATCGCGGCCGATGCGGGCGGCGTTCGAGAAATCGAGCGGTTTCGGATCGCCCAGCGTCCAGAGGAGGCCGTCGACGCCGTCGGTGATGTATTCGTTCATCGTCGGCTGGTCCGCCGCGACGACGACCATGCCGCGGCCCATCGCCTCGATGAAGGAGAAGCCGATGCCCTCGCGCGTCCGCGGCGCGAAATAGACATTGTGCCGCGCGAGCACGGCCTGCATCTCGGCCGGATCCTCGAACCAGTCCGACTGCGTCAGCGTGCCCTCGAAGGCGATGCTCTCCACCGTCTCGCCGGGGTCGGCGGCCTTGTGGATGTGGAAGCGTTCGAAGCCGCGTCCCTCGACGAGCCTGCCGATCTCCTTCCATCCGATCTCGGGCAGCCGCTGCCAGAAGAAACCGCGAAGCGTGGAGAAATCCTCCACCGGCTCGAACGGCGCCGGATCGGGCCAGTACTGCGCATAGAGCGAATTCAGCCCCAGATGCGTCACCGTCCGGTGCAGCGTGTGGCAGAAGGAGAGGATGCGGGCGCCGGCGAGGCTGCGCCAGTCGGCGTCGGAATAGGTGTCGGCGCCGTCCCACATCGGAACGAAGACGACATTGGCTCCCGCCTGCTTCAGGAGGCGCTGGGCGGCTTCCGGCAGCTGCCAGACGATGAAGAGATCGTAGCCCTTGCCCATGAGCGGGCCGATATCGAAGGGGCGGCGCGTTTCCCAGGAATTGTCCCAGAAGCGGTCGACCTCATGGCCGGCCAGCAGCTCGCGGACGAAGAAATCCGTCGAGCGTGTCTTCTGGTGATAGGAATGGTCGATGAAGGCGATTTTCATCGATGGATTGCCGCATCCTTGAGACGAAGGAGATTGAGATCGCCGCGCGCCGCGCGGAGGTCTGCTTCGAGCCGCGCAGACCGGACACGGTCGGCCGTGATCTCAGCTTCGAGCGCGGCCATCGCCGCGGAGATGGTGCTGTCGGCGCGCCGCGAGGGTGGCGCATCGCCGCGTCCGAGATGGCCCTGCACCACGGCAGTGCCGAGGTCGGGCGCCGCGTCACCGGACGTACCGGCTGCAATCGGCGGCAGGGCGCCGGTGGACGGCTCCTCGGCCACTTCGAGATGCATGCCGGCGACGAGCAGGAAATGCTCGCGCGGATCGCGCGGCCGCCGGTCGCTCTCGATCTCGAAGAAGGCCTGGCCCTTGGCAAGCGAGACGGGAATGCGCAGCACGATGTTGCGGCGGTGGCCCGAGACCTCGATCACCTCGTCGAACAGCGTTTCGCCGCCGCTCTTCACCGCGATGCGGTTGTTCTGCTGCCAGTTGCGGCCTTCCACGACCAGCACATAGCGGCCGGAGGCCGGAACCCGGGCGGAAAGCAGCATCAGCGGCTGGCTCATCCAGATGACGCCGGCGGGCAGGTGAAGCTGCGGGTGGGCGCCGAGCGGCGCGCTGGCGCCGGACAGCACCTCGACTCCGATCGTCGGATAGGCGATGCCGGCCTGATGCACCATGGGCGGCAGCAGCGGCCGGCCGAAATCCGGCACGTAGCGCCAGGCCTTCTGCTCGGGGCTCCACTGCGCAACGCTCGGCTTGCCGCGGCCCGCGGCGCTGGCGCCCGTACCCTTGGCGACATCAGCCGGCAGCGCGTCGATCTCGGCATAATAGCGGTCGAGCGAGGCCGAGAGCTGGCCCGGCCGGCGGCGATGGAAGCCGAGCAGCGTGTCGACGGTCGTCAGCGGCGCGTGGCGGGCGAGGCGGCGCCAGAGATCCCAGTCGCCGGCGAGGCGGAAGCGCTCGTCGTGGCCGCCGACGGCGTCCCAGATCGTGCTCAGCCAGTAGCTGCCTTCCTGCATGACGAACGGGCCGCCGCGGCCGTCATAATCGCCGGCGATCAGCTTCGAGCGCTCGAAGGCGATCGGCGATTCGATGCCGAGCGTGACGCCGCGATCGTTGATGAGCGAGACGCGCGAGGTGATGAAGGCGATGTCGGGGAGATCGGCCATGAGCGCGCGGATGGTCGCGAAAGCGCCCGGCGCGATGCGGTCATCGGAATTGATCCAGCCCATCACCGAGGGCGTTGCCTCGGCGCCCGTCCGGGCAGCGGCGAAGGCGCGGTTGATCGCCTGATACATGCCGCCGTCGCGCGACACGGTGTGGCTGAAGGTGATGCCGCGGCAGAGGATCGGCAGCGCGCCGGAGGCGAGGCGCTGCTCCCAGGCTTCCAGGATCGCCAGCGTCCCATCCGTCGAGCCGCCGTCCTGCACATGATAGCGGATGGCGAAGTCGCCGGCCTGCGAGACGACGGACGCGATCGTCTCGTCGAGGAACTCCTCGGAGTTCAGCGTCGGCGTGACGATCGTGAAGAGGTCGCTGGCGCTTCCGGCGGTCGAAGGGACGCTGGCGCTCGCCGTGGTGAGTGGATCGCTGGCGCTCATGCGGCTCCGGCCCGGCCGGCCCTGCGCCGGCAGCGAGCGAGGCTATATCATCGCCTCGCTGCGCCGCGCAACGCGCGAGGGCAGCGCATCAGACCTTCAGAAGCCACTCGTGCTCGGGCGCGTTGTGGAACTTCCACGTCCGCGTCGGCCCGGCCATCACGTTGAGATAATAGAGGTCGTAGCCATGGATGGTGGCGCAGGGGTGATAGCCCTTCGGCACCAGCGTCACCACGCCGTCTTCGAGGAGCAGCGTCTCGTCCAGCGACCGGTCGTCGGTGTAGACGCGCTGGAAGGCGAAGCCCTGCGGCGGGTTGATGCGGTGGTCGTAGGTTTCCTCGAGGAAGGACTGGCGCGGCAGGTCGTCGGTGTCGTGCCGGTGCGGCGGATAGCTCGAAGTATGACCGCCCGGCGTGATGACTTCGACGACGAGCAGCGAATCGGCAGCCGCCGTCTCGGGCAGGATATTGGTCACGTAGCGGGTGTTGGTGCCCTTGCCGCGCACCTCCTGGCCGACATCGGCCGGCGCGATGCGGCGGGCGGGCAGGCCGCCGCCGAGCGAGGGCGCCGAGCAGACGGCGAGCGTCACGATCGTTTCCGCCGTCGCCTTCCAGGACGAGCCGCCGGGAACATAGACGGAGTCCGGCTTGCCCTCGAAGGGCGACATGCGCTCGCCGACGACGCCGAAATCCTGTCCGCCCGCCGTGACATGCGCCTTGCCCGAGATCAGCACCAGGCAGACCTCGCGGTCGCCCGTGTCGTGATGGGCGCTCTCGCCCGGCGCCAGCTGGTAGAGATCGAAGCCGACATATTTCCAGCCCGCCAGCTCCGGCGTCACATTGATCGTCCAGCCCTCGGTGCCGGACGGCTTCACCAGCAGATCGGATGACATGGCTCGGGTTTCCGCTCTCGTTCGTTCTTCTGTCATTGCCGGGCTTGACCCGGCAATCCAGTCTTCCTGGTCTGCACCGCTCCAGCGCCAAGCGGAAGTCTGGATGGCCGGGTCAAGCCCGGCCATGACAGACCACCAATGGACGCCTCAGCGCTTCCAGCCGGCCTCGGCCATGAAGCGGACGAGGTTGTCGTAGCCCATCTTCACATATTGCGCCGGCGGTGCCTTTTTCGGGTCCTGCTCGGCCTCGATGACGACCCAGCCGGAATAGTTCGGCAGCGCCTTGAAGACGGAGACATAGTCGACCGAGCCGTCGCCGGGCACCGTGTAGACGCCGGCAAGCACCGAATCGAGGAAGGACCAGTCCTTCGCCGCGGATTCGGCCGCGACATCGAGGCGGACGTCCTTGGTGTGGACATGGGCGATGCGGCCCTGATAGCGGCGCGCGATCTCGGCCGGATCGGCGCCGGCCCAGGTGAGGTGGCCGGTATCGAGCAGCAGCTTCACCGCCGGGCCGGTCGAGGCCATCATGCGGTCGATCTCGTCCTCGGTCTGGATCACCGTGCCCATATGGTGGTGATAGACGAGGGTGATGCCGTCTTCCTCAGCGAGGAAGTCGGCGAACTTCGTCAGTCCCGTGTTGAAGCGCGCCCATTCGGCCTCGTCCATCTCGGGGCGCGAGGAGAGGGGGGCGGACTTCGTGCCATGCACCGTGCGGGTGCATTCGGCGGCGATCAGCACCTTGCAGCCGAAGGCCTTCAGGAGGTCGATATGCGGCCGCGCGGCGTGGAACTCGGTCTCGGCGTCGCGCTCGATGAGGAAGGTCGAGTACCAGCCGGACACGAGATCGAGCTGGTGCGCGGCGAGGATCGGACGCAGCGCATCGGCCTGGCGCGGGAACTTGTTGCCGAGCTCCATACCCTCGATGCCGATCGCCTTGGCTTCGGTCAGGCACTGCTCGAGCGGAATGTCGCCGCCGATCTCCGGCATGTCGTCATTGGACCAGCAGATCGGATTGG
>CAWZZK010000033.1:0-39436 GCA_963966455.1 Kaistia sp.
GGCACCCCGATGAGACGGCGGCAAACTAGCACGGAAGTTGCGAGGCGCAACACCGGCAGCGGAACCGTTGGCAATCCGCGCCATTGACGGCTCACAAATGACTGCGGTTCCGGCCGCGCTCATGTCATGCTGCCAGATTGCAAAGGGGGTCCCATGCGCCTCAAGCTCGGCACTGAGCTCAGCTACACCTTCGACGTTCCGACGCCGATGATCGTGATGCTCAACGTGCATCCTGACGAAGCCCAGTCGCTCGAATATCCCGATACACTCGCGACCAACCCGATCGTGAACGTCACGCAGTATCGCGACGGCTTCGGCAATCTCTGCTGCCGCCTCATCGCGCCCCCCGGCGCGTTCACGCTGACGACGCAGACGGTGATGTGGGACGACGGGCTGCCCGACCCGGTCGATCGCAGCGCCGTGCAGCATGCGGTCGAGGACCTGCCGGACGAGGTGCTCTCCTTCCTGCTGCCTAGCCGCTACTGCGAATCCGACAAGCTGGCCGACGAGGCTTGGCGCCTGTTCGCCAATACGCCGCCGGGCTGGGACCGCGTCCAGGCGGTCTGCGACCATGTGAACGGCGCCATCAAGTTTGACTATCAGCAGGCGAGCCCGTTCCGCAGCGCCGCCGACGTGCATGCCGGCGGCATCGGCGTCTGCCGCGACTTCGCGCATCTCGCCATCGCCTTCTGCCGCGCCCTCAACATCCCGACGCGCTACTGCTTCGGCTATATCTCCGATGTCGGCGAGCCGCCGCCCTATCCGCCCATGGACCTTGCCGCCTGGATGGAGGTCTATCTCGGCGGGCGCTGGCATGTCTTCGATCCGCGCAACAATAAGCGCCGCATCGGCCGTGTGCTCATCGCCCGCGGCCGCGACGCCGCCGACGTGCCGCTCACGCATACCTTCGGCCGCAACGTCCTCACCGGCTTCCGCGTCACGACCGAGGAGGTCAAGGCCGCCGCGGCCTGACTATGACGATGACCGGGCGGCCGGCGCATTTGTCGCCGCCCTCGACGGTTCCGCTCCCTGCCGCGCGATGCTATCTCATGCGGTGAGGGAGCGAATGATGCGCGCGAGGCGAGACGGCTTGTGGCGGAGGGACGCGGCGGTGATCGTCGCGCTGTTCCTCTTCGTCCAGGCCCTGGTCAGCGGCTTCGCCACCGGCGCCCGCGCCGCGGCGCCGGTGCTTCCCACCGAGGTCATCTGCGGCACGCTCTCATCCGACCGAGCGACCGATGCCCCGGCCGGGCTCGTCCATCTCCTCGATTGCTGCACGCTCGGTTGCCCGATGGTCGGGGCCGCGGCGCCGTCGCCTGCCCACCCTCAGCTCGCGCGCTCTCTCCCCGCGATCCTCGTCCCGGCACTGCCTGTAGCGATCGGAGGCAGCGGGCCGCGCTTCGAACTGGCGCCCGTCCTCTCGCGGGCACCGCCTGTCGCCTGAGGCTTCACGTCGCCATCCGCGACGTTGTGCGCCGCCGGCTCGCCCGCGCGGCTTCAGACGCATTCATCAGGACATGGCCATGACCCTTCAGGCTTTCCGCACCCAATCGGCTTCCACCCGTCTCTTCCGCTCCTTCTCCGGCATCGAGCAGCGCATCGCCATCGCGACGCTGGCGATCGGTCTCCTCTTCGTCGGCGTCGACGCGGCGCGCGCGCATGAATTCAAGATCGGCGCCATCGAGATCGAGCATCCCTGGTCGCGCGCGACCCCGCCCGGCGCCAAGGTCGGCGGCGGCTATCTCGTGATCGCCAATGACGGCGACAGCGACGACACGCTGGTCGCCGCGTCGCTCGAAAGCGCCGGCCGCACCGAGATCCACCAGATGAGCGTCGACAACGGCGTCATGAAGATGCGCCCCGTCGAGGGCGGCATCGCCGTGCCCGCGCATGGCAAGGCGGAACTCGCGCCGAACGGCTTCCATCTCATGTTCATGGACTTGAAGCAGCCGCTGAAGCAGGGCGAGAAGGTCAAAGGCACGCTGACCTTCGCCAAGGCCGGCACCGTCGATGTCGTGTTCGAGATCGACGCCATCGGCGCGATGCCGAAGCACGAGCATCACGGCGACATGTCGGGCATGGAGGACTGATCATGACGAGGCGCCGGATCGCGGTGATCGCCCTCGCGGTGATCATCGCCCTCGCGGGCTCGGCCGTCGTCGGATACCAGCTCTCCGGCAGCGGCGCCGCGACCGCGCAGCGGACCGGGATCGGCGGGCCGATCGACCTGCCCGCCACGACCGGGAAGCGCTTCTCCACGGCCGATCTCGGCGGCAAGCCCTATGCCGTGTTCTTCGGCTTCACGCACTGCCCGAATATCTGCCCGACGACGCTCTCCGACCTGACGCTCGACATGGAGCAGCTCGGCCCACTCGCCGATCGGCTGCAGGTGCTCTTCGTCACCGTCGATCCCGAACGCGATACGACGTCGTCGATGAAGGACTATCTCTCGGCCTTCGATCCGCGGATCATCGGCCTTTCGGGAACGCCGGAGGAGATCGCCGCTGTCGCCAAGGCCTATCGCGTCTATTACGAGAAGGTCCCGACCGAGGGCGGCGACTACACGATGAACCACACCGCCACCGTCTATCTGATGGACGGCAAGGGCGACCTCACCGGCACGCTGTCGCTGGAGGAGGAACAGCCGACGCGGGTCGCCAAGCTGAAGCGGCTCGCCGAGAGCGGCTAGACACGGTATCGCTTGCCGCAACAGGAACCGGCGCCGCGCGGCGCCGGTGCCCTCTAGTTTTTCGGGAGCGAGCCGCGATGAAACATGCCCATGTCCGCATTCCCGCCTCGCTCGAGGCGGCGATCGAGGCGGAGAGCCGCCGCACCGGCCGCAGCGTCGATGCCATCGTGACCGAGGCGCTGTCGCGCCATTTCGAGGCCGAGCTGCACACCGTCTTCCAGGTGTCGACCTCGGGCGCACTGGTCGCCGGCGTCTATGAGCGCGAGGCGAGCGTCGAGACGATCCTCGCCCATGGCGATTTCGGCCTCGGCACCTTCACCGGCCTCGACGGCGAGATGATCGTGCTGGAGGGCCGCGCCTTCCATGCCGATGCGAATGGCGTGGTCACCGAGGCGCCGCGCGATGCCGGCGCGCCCTTCGCGATCGTGACCCGATTCCAGCCCGAGCGCGAGACGACGATCACCGGCATCAGCGGCTTTCAGGATCTCGGCCGCCACTGCGATCCGCTCCGCGACAGCGGCAACATCTTCTATGCCATCCGCCTCGACGGCCGCTTCGCCCGGATCAAGGCCCGCTCCGTCAATCCGCCGCCGCCCGGAACGCGTCTCCTCGACGCGACGCGCACGCAGAACGAATTCACCTTCAGCGATATCGAGGGCACGCTGGTCGGCCTGTGGTCGCCGGAATTCTCCGGCCCGTTCGGTGTTGCCGGCTACCATTTCCATTTCATCTCGGACGACCGGCGCCTCGGCGGCCATCTCCTCGATGTCGAGGCGGAGAGCCTCCGCCTCCGCATCGAGCCGCTGACGCATTTCCATCTCGCCCTGCCCGAGACCGAGGCCTATCTCAAGGCGCAGATCGGCGGCGACACGGCCCGCGAACTGGCCGCCGCGGAGCAGGGACGCTAGGACGAACCGACCGACGCCCGCTTGCTCAGCGTGGAATCCTCAGAACTGTCGTTGCCGGGCTTGACCCGGCAACCCAGACTTACTTCGACCGTCCGCCTGCAGCGACAGGCGTTCAAGGAGAAGGACTGGATTGCCGGGTCAAGCCCGGCAATGACAGGCGGGAGAAGCCGATCACGATGACGCCGCCGAATATCGCGCCGCCTCAGGACCTTTCCTCCAGCGCTGCCGCGATCCTGGCGACCGTATTCCAGTTCCTGACCGTGCCGATGCCGCTCCGCTTCGCCGTCAATTGCCCGAGCAGCTTGCCCTCGCTCGGCAGGCGATCGGCGAAATGCAGCCAGAGATCGCCATCGACGATCCGAAGCTCCTCGCCGCCGCTGGCATAGGCCGAGAGGCGGGCGAGATCGCTCTCCGCCGCCGGATGGCGCATGACGCGGACATGCACCCGCGCTCCGTCGCGCGCCGCGGCCTCCGGAAACGGATTGCCGGCCGCAAGGCGCTGCCAGCCCTCGGCATCGCGCAGGATGATGTCGACGCTCTTGCCGAACCGCGCCGCGAAGCCGGCCTCGAGCGCCGCCTCGAACGCTCCGAGCGGCGCCGGCTCAGCCTTGAAGAGGAGATTGCCGCTGGCACCGACCGTGACCGCATCGCTGTAGCCGAGCGCCTCCGCGACCGCCCGGAGATCGCCCATCAGCACCCGCCGCCCCGGCCCGAGCACGATCGAGTACAGAAGCGCGACATAGCTTTTCACGAGGTCTCCGCGTTCCTTGGCAGTCGACAGACCGGACGAATTCCCTATTCTCAGGCCGCCTTCCGATCGATCTCTTTTCCCGAACAGGACCGAGTGATGAAAGCCTGGGAATATGCCCGCGACCTCCTGCGCAATGCCGAGCCGGTTCTGCTCGCCGAGGAGGAACAGACCTGGGATGCGTCGGCGGCGATTCGCGAGCAGGATTTCTGGCTGAAGCTGTTCTGGCAATCGAATGTTCCCGGCTCCGGCGCGCCTGAATCGCTGGCGGTCGCGGCGGTGCAGTCGCTGGAGAACAAGGGCTATATCGTGCCGCCCACCGAGGCACTGCTCACCGAAGGGTTGGAAGCGGCCGAGCGCGGCGACTGGGAGCGGCTGCACGCCATCAATGCGCGGCTGAAGGCGGTGCTGCGCGCCGCCGTGCCCGATCCGGAGCATCCCTCGCAGAAGACCCGCCGCTTCGCCCGCTTCGAGGACTTCGCCGCCGCCGTCCAGTTTCCGGCCGATGTCGCGGTCGACGTGAACGCCGCCGGCTTCCACGATCGCATTGCCGGCGCCTGGTGGGGCCAGATCGTCGGCGCGGCCGTCGGCACGGCGCTCGAAGGCTATACCGCGGAGAATCTCGAGCGCGCCTTCGGCCGCATCGACCGCTATATGCGGCCGCCGAACACCTATAACGACGACATCACCTTCGAGCTCGCCTTCCTCTATGCCTTCGCCGACAAAGGCCGCGCGGTGAACAGTGCCGACATCGCCGAGCGCTGGGTCGGGCTCATTCCTCTCGGCTGGTCGGCCGAGGCGGTGGCGCTCGACAACATCAAGCGCGGCATCTATCCGCCGCACTCCGCCCTCGACGGCAACCCGTTCGACGAATGGATCGGCGCGCAGATGCGCGGCGCGATCTGCGGCATGGTCGTGCCCGGCAATGCGCGCGAGGCGGCCCACCTCGCCTGGCTCGACGCCGAGATTTCGCATGCCGGCAACGGCATTCTCGGCGAAGTGTTCAACGCCGTGCTCGTCGCCCGCGCCTTCGTCACCGACGATTTCCGCGCTCTGACGGAAGAGACCGTCGCGCTGATGCCGGCCGATACCGAATATGGTGCCGTCGTCCGCTTCGCCCTCGACGCGTCGAAGTCCTCGCCCGACTGGAAGACGGCCTGGGCGAAATGCGACGCCGAATATGTCGAGTACAACTGGATCCACGCCTATCCGAACGCGGCGGCGCAAGTGGTCGCGCTCTGGTTCGGCAACGGCGACTTCGACGAGACGCTGGCGATCATCGGCGGCTGCGGCCACGACGTCGACTGCAACGCGGCGCAGATGCTCTCCGCCATCGGCGCGGCCAAGGGCATGGCCACCATCGACCGTCGCTGGATCGATCCGATCGGCGACGACCTCGTCACCTATATGCGCCGGCCGGCCAGGACCACGACCAGCGCGCTGATCGACATGACCGTGGACGCCATCCGGAAAGCGAGCTGATCATGAAGACCACCCTCTTCCTCGCCGCGCTCGCCGTCCTCGTCGCCACGCCGGCTCTCGCCGCCGGCCCGACCTGCACGTCGAACGCCGACTGGCTCGTCATCGAGAAGCCGCACAAGGACGATGTCGGCAACAGCTACATCGTCCGCAGCAAGGCCGCCTCGCCGCAGCCGGCCTGCTCGACCAAGGCTGCGAAGGGCGACCGCGTGATCGGCAGGACCGACGATCCGTTCTTCCTGCTCAAGTTCGCCGGCAACTATCTCATGATCGACGCCGGCACCGGCCCCGACCGCGGCCTCGTCATCTATGACCTCCGCGACGGCAGCGAGGTCTTCAGCGGCAGCTATGACGACGAGACGTTCAAGGCGGATGCGACCGGCGCCAGTTTCTGGACCGAGACCGGCGCCAAGGCGACGCGCAAGAACTGCCCCAACATCGCGGCGATCGAGAAGGACTATCTGACCCCGACCATCGAGGCCAAGGCCCGCTTCGACTTCGCCAAGGGCGCCGTCACCGTCTCCAAGGACACGCGCTGCCGCGCCACGCAGTAGCGGAGAAGCCCCGGACGCAAGATGCCCGAGGCGCTATCGTGCCCCGGGCATCTTTCTTCGCGGCTCACGCCGGCGGCAGCATCTCGATGCCGTAGCGCCCGGCCGCCGCGACGAGCCGCGGGATATCCGGCGGCGCCATGGGCGGGAAGCGCGTGGCGTCGGCGACCGGATCGCCCGCCTCGCGGAAGAAATTCTCGTGCAGCCCGCCGGGCAGATTGATGATCAGCATCTTCGCCGGCGCGCTGCCGGGGTTGCGGAAGCCATGCGGCATGCCGCGCGGCACATAGTGGAAGGCGCCTGGACCGCTGGTGACGGTCTTGCCGTCCAGCATGAATTCGAAGCTCCCCTCCAGCACATAGAAGGCCTCGGCGTCGTCGTTCTGCCGATGCGGCGGCGTGCCCTGCCCCGGCGCGGTCACCGCCTCGACGAGCGAGAAGGCGCCCTCGGTGTCGACGGCGAGCGCGCGGAACGTGACCAGCGTGCCGAGAAGATGGACGGTCGAGGCAGGTTTGGCCTCGGCCGGCGATGCAATATGCGCGTTCATGGGTTTGTCGTCCCCGTCAGTTCGTGTTACATTTCTCTCGTTATGAGATACTTGTCTTATAAAGGTGCCGATTGAAGCGTCAAGAGGGTTTCGAGCGCGTCGCGCAGAAGCAGCGCACGCGCAACGCGCTGCTCGAGGCAGCGCGTGAATTGCTGGCGGAGGGGCGGCATCCGACGATTGCCGAGGCGGCGGACCGGGCGACGATCTCGCGCGCGACGGCCTATCGCTATTTCTCGACGCCGGAGGCGATGGCGCAGGAAGCGGTGCTCGACGCGATCGCACAGGAATTCGCGGCCGTGCATTTCCGCAACCTGCCGAAAGAGGCGGACCTCGCGACGCGCGCGGAGACCGTCGTCGCGGGCATCATCGCGATGGTGCTCGCCAACGAGGCGTTGTTCCGGACTTTTCTCAGCGTCTCGGTCGGCGGCGGCAAGCGCCCGCCGGCGCCGCGCGGCGGCCGCCGTCTCGGCTGGATCCGCGAGGCGCTGTCGCCCGTCGCCGGCGATCTGCCGCCCGGCGCGCTGGACGACCTCACAACCGGCCTCGCGCTGCTGACCGGTATCGAGACGATCGTCGTCTTCCGCGATGTCTGCGGCCTCGACAACGCCGCGATCACCCACGAATCCCGCCGCCTCGCCCGACTTATGGTGGCCGGCGCGCTTTTGGATCGCTGATGGCGCCGGAACGCATCTGCTCGGGAGGAGCGACCGAGTCGCTGCCCGTCACGAAACCGAAGTCGGAGGCCCCGCGGTGCCCGGCGCGTCGCGATAAACCAGTTCCTGGAAGGCCGGATCCTCGCGGAACGGCACGAGATCGTCTTCGCTCAGATCCGAGCGCTCTCTCTCAGGGTCGAAGATTTGACGCAGCGTCACACGGACAGGATCAGCCGGGTTCGGGGCGAGTTCGACGACGCGCCGGACGGCGTTAAGGGCCGACTCTCGGGCTTCCACGCGCTTGGCTTCAGGCCCCTTGTTAGCCAGCAGCCAGTCATAGCGCTGGCCGTACGCAGCCGCGATCCAAAGCTGGACGATCGGGCTCTTCGAGCCCACCCCAGTCGAGAACGCATCGATTGCCGGTTTCGCAAGGTCGAAGCCGAGCGGTTGCGGAATGTAGAGCGCATTGTAAAGAATACGCCTCAGTATCCTTTCGGTATCGCTCGACCTCGATTTCTCTAAGGCTTCCTTGAGAACTGATACTGCCAGTTGGAATCGACCCTGCTGCTGCCTGATATCCGCAAGCTTGATCATGTACTGAACATTATGCGGGTCGAGGGCGACGGCTCCCTGCATTCCCCGTTCGGCCGCCTCCAGATTGCCGGCCCTGGCCTGCGCTGCGCCCCAGGCAGCATAATCCGAGGCCGTTTCCAGGTCGCTATAGGCGATCTTGAGGAAGCTTGCGTCTCCGGGACTTGCCTCCTTGCGGGATGTCGAACTTCCCGATGCGGTCGAATGCTCGTCTGCGGGCGTGATGACAATGTCCTCTTCGATGACCCTCTCCGTGACACTCGCGTCAGGCATCGGAACATTGCCGACGATATTGTCGGCCTCGACCAACAGCAGGGTCAAGCGCGTGCGCGTTTCGAGATAGATCAGCAGAAAGCCACAGACAGCGGACGCAACCAGTACAGCCAGAAACGCCGGCCCCGATCCGGGAATTCCGGGTAGAATGTCTTTTCCGAACCGCTCTGATAAACGACCCAATTCATTGTAAATCGCGACCGCTTGGATCAAGCCGACGCCGACAATGATCTTCGTCAGCCAGTCGGATATCTCTTCGAGGTTTGTATTTCCGAAGAATGTGCGGCGGATCGTAAGCGGCACGCTGTCACCGCTGACAGCTTGTTGAGGCTGCAGATTCCTCGGAATGCCAAAGAGGAATCCCAACATTCCGCCAGCGGATGCTGACCCTATTGAGATGACCGCCAAGAGCCCGAAACACCGGAAAAACTCAATCGCCGGTCCGGACTGCAGGAGTGTGCCTACTGAGGCGCTTCGAGTGCTGGGCTGATCGAGGGCCGCTACGGACAGGAGAAAAATGCAGAACAGTAGGACTGCGAGCGCGACAATCGCTGACTTGTCGACCTTATGCAGAAACTGCTCGACGTTTCGGAGTTGGTCACTGCGCGGGCTCCTCAGACCATCTTTCGAACTGCGATCCCAACGGTTCGTGACCCTGCCAGACGCACCGGCTTGATCAAACACTGAGCTACGCGCCATTTCATCCCCCGACAGAATGACTGGCGCTGACTATAGTGTATAAATTCGTCTATGTAACCTTTGATTGTGAAGACTATGGCAACCTCTGCGGTCGGGCCTACAAGCCTTCCGGCTTCGGGCCGCCATAGGCCCAGTCGAGCAGTTCGACCGTGTGGACGATCGGCGTCGGGCCCGAGGCGAGCTGCGTCATGCAGCCGATATTGCCGGTCGCGATGATGTCGGGTGTCACCTTGGCGATATTGGCGAGTTTCCGCGCCTTCAGCCGCTGCGAGAGCTCGGGCTGCAGCATGTTGTAGGTGCCGGCCGAGCCGCAGCAGATATGCCCTTCCGGCACGTCGCGCACCGTGAAACCGGCGCGCGCGAGCAGCGTCTTCGGCGTCGTCTTGATCTGCTGGCCATGCTGCATCGAGCAGGCCGAGTGATAGGCGACGGTGAGCGGCTCGGGCGGCGCGACGCGATCGAGCTTCAGCGTCTCGAGATATTCCGTCACGTCCCTGGCGATGGCCGAGACCCGCGCCGCCTTTTCGGCATAGGCCGGGTCCTCGCGGAACATGAAGCCATAGTCCTTGATCGTCGTGCCGCAGCCCGACGCGGTGATGATGATCGCGTCGAGGCCCTCGCCGTCCATCTCGGCGATCCAGCCATCGATCGCCCGCTTCGCAGTCGCATGCGAATCCGCCTCGCGGCCCATGTGATGCGCCAGCGAGCCGCAGCAGCCGTCGCCCTTTGCCACGACGACCTCGATGCCGAGACGCGTCAGCAGGCGGACCGTCGCCTCGTTGATCGCCGGATCGAGCACCGGCTGCACGCAGCCCGAGAGCAGCGCGACGCGGCCGCGCCGCTCGCCCTTCGCCGCGAAACGGCCCGGTGCCTCGACCGCGCTGCGGCCCGAAGGAAAGCGCGGCGCCAGCGCCAGCATGGCGCCGATGCGCGCGAGGCCGGGCATCTTGCCGATCGTGCGCGCGAAGGGCCGCGCCGCCGCGGCGCCGACCAGCGCCATGCGGAAGCGGTTTCGATGCGGCAGCACATGCGCGATCAGGCTGCGCATCACGCGGTCGGCGAAGGGCCGGCGATAGGTCTCCTCGATATGCGCGCGCGCATGGTCGACGAGATGCATGTAATGCACGCCCGAGGGGCAGGTCGTCATGCAGGACAGGCAGGAAAGGCAGCGGTCGACATGCTTGACCACTTCGTCATTGGCCGGCTTGCCGCCCTCCAGCATGTCCTTGATCAGGTAGATGCGCCCGCGCGGACTGTCGAGCTCGTCGCCGAGCAGCAGATAGGTCGGACAGGTCGCCGTGCAGAACCCGCAATGCACGCAGGTCCGGAGGATCTTCTCGGATTCTGCGGTATCGGGATCGGCCAGCTGGGCGAGGGTGAAGGAGGTCTGCATGCGATTTCCATCTACAGCAGCTAATATTTATCTGCTGCGTGACAACGACGACCACTTAGTCGATCTGTCCCGCGCCGCGATCACGGAGATAGACGCAAACTGCCCCGGGCGCCCAATACTCTTTTCCCGCTATCTCTTTATCGTAACGTTGAGTTCTTCCCGTCCTTTTGTGGAACGAAATTACCCCCGAACTAATCAACGTCTTCAATCCCGGGACTGAACGAATCGAATCACCGGCCATTTGGATTCTCTCCTCAAGATTCCTTTTGGCAGTTTCCTCATCATCGCCAGCCCCCGACGCAAACCCGCATATGAAGCCATATTTCGCGCTTCCACCGCGCTGTTTTGAGGAACGACTCAGGAGCCGGACAATTCTCTGCGCGTCTTTGCCAAATCCCTCGCCCGAAATGCCGCGCTTGATCTCAATCGGAATTATCGGCCACCCATATTTGTCCAATATTACAAGGTCGATGCGCTTCGAGCCGTTTATCATCGCTGGAACAGGCCCTCTGAACGAGCCTCCGGCCTCTGACAGGAATTCCTTCATCGGAAATTCAAGCAGAATGCCGTATTTCTCGCCCTTCGAATTTAGTGCTCTATGCAGTCCTTCCGCGACCTTGGTTTGGATTACGTTCTCGACACCCACTTCCGACAGCCAATAGCCGCCCGAAATTCCAACAAAGAAGTCATTTGCGTCGAGGATACCATCGAGTATCGCGTTGGTCAGTTCATTGCGGGAAATCATATCGCATCCTCCCTCACCCCATCCGCCCGGGATTGAGCACGCCGGCGGGGTCGAAGCTTTCGCGGATCTTTGCCGTGATCGCGGCGATGGCGGGGGCTTCGGGCTGGAAGGAGGGGAGCGCGGCGCGGAGGCCGTGCGGGGCGCGGACGAGGATCGCGTGGCCGCCGAGCATCGCGACCAGCGTGCGCACCGTCGCGGCGCCGCCATCGGCCGGGCCGTCGATGGCCGCCCAGACGAGCCCGCCCGACCAGTCGAGGAAGGTCCGCGCGGAAAGTTCGGCGCCGAGCCGCGCGACGACCTGCGGGCCGTCGGTCGGCTTCACGGAGATGCGCCAGACGACATCGCTGCCACTCGCTCCGAGCGGCCGGGCGTCGCGGATGGCAGTCCAGACCGATTGCGAGGCCTCGTCATGGAGGCGATCCGGAGTGCCGAAAGCGGCGAGCATGTCCGAGAGCCGGCCGGCGCGGTAGCCGCAGGAGGCGGAGAAGCCCTCGAAACGGATCAGCGTCCGCGACGGCTCCCCGGGTAGGTAAGCGGCGCCGGTGACCTCGAAGGGCGTGCCGAGCGCCGTCGTCATGGCATCGACCGCGCGGGCGGCGTCGAGGCCCTCATAGACCAGCGTCGTCTCGGTCTCGGCCATCGGCAGCAGCTTGTAGGTGACCTCGGTGAGGATGCCGAGCGTGCCCCAGGAGCCGGCCGCGAGCTTGGCGAAATCATAGCCGGTGACGTTCTTCATCACGCGGCCGCCGGACTTGATCGTCTCGCCGCGGCCGGTGGTGGCGCGGATGCCGATCAGATGGTCGCGCGCCGCGCCGGCCTGGATGCGCCGGGGGCCGCTGGCATTCGACGCCGTGACGCCGCCAATGGTCGGCTCGCCCGACGTGCCGAGCAGCGGCCTGTAGTCGATCGGCTCGAAGGCTAGCCGCTGGCGATTGCCGGCGAGGAGCGCCTCGATCTCGGCAAGCGCCGTGCCGGCGCGGGCCGAGAGCACGAGTTCGGACGGCTCGTACAGCGTGACGCCGGCAAGGCCGAGCGTCGACACGGCGCGCGCCGCCTGTACCGGACGGCCGATGTCGCGCGTGCCGCCGCCCTCGATCGAGAGCGGCGTCCGGGTCGCGGCCGCCTCGGCGACGATCGCCTCGAGTTCGGCTTCGGAGGTGGGAAGGAGGGGAGCGGTCATGCGGAAATCTCGGGCGTCCCGGCCGGTACCCCCCTCCCGGCCTCGCCCAGAAGCGGGGAGGAGCAGGGAAGGTCGGCGGCAGGCCCTCTCCCCCCTTGTGGGGGAGAGATGGAGAGGGGGGTACTGGCTCGAAGGGGGGATGGCATCACACCGGCCGTCCTTCGAGCGGGAACACCTTGTGCGGGTTGAGCAGCCAGTGCGGGTCGAGCGCCGTCTTCACGCGCATCTGCTGGTCGAGATCGATGCGGTTGAACTGATGCACCATCAGTTCGCGCTTCTCGACGCCGACGCCATGCTCGCCGGTCAGGCAGCCGCCGACTTCGACGCAGAGCTTCAGGATGTCGGCTCCGGCCGCCTCGGCCTTTTCCAGTTCGCCCGGCTTGTTGGCGTTGAAGAGCACGAGCGGATGCAGATTGCCGTCGCCGGCATGAAAGATGTTCGCGACCTCGAGCCCGTAGCCGGCGCAGATCTCGGAAATGCCGGTGAGCACGCGCGGCAATTGCCCGGTCGGGATGGTGCCGTCCATGCACATATAGTCGGCGATGCGGCCCATGGCGCCGAAGGCGGATTTCCGGCCCTTCCAGATCGCGGCGCTTTCCGCTTCCGATTGCGAGACCTTGAAGGTGGAGGGCTCGAACTTCGCCGCGATGGCCGTGATGCGGTCGATCAGGTCGGCGATCTCCTCCTCCGAGCCCTCGACCTCGATGATCAGCAGCGCCTCGACATCAAGCGGATAACCGGCATGGGCGAAGGCCTCGCAGACGCGGATCGCCGGCCGGTCCATATATTCGATCGCGACCGGGATGATGCCCGACGCGATGATCGCGGCGACGCAGGCGCCGCAGGCCTCGGCGGACTGGAAGCCCATCAGCATCGGGCGCGCGCCCTCGGCGAGCGGCAGGATGCGCAGCACCGCCTCGGTGACGACGCCGATCTGCCCTTCCGAGCCGACGATCAGCCCGAGGAGATCGAGGCCGGCGGCATCGAGCGCCGCGCTGCCGATCTCGACCACTGTGCCGTCCATCATCACCATCTTGACGCCCAGCACATTGTTGGTCGTGACGCCGTATTTCAGGCAATGCGCCCCGCCGGAATTCATGCCGATATTGCCGGCGATGGTGCAGGCGAGCTGGCTCGACGGGTCGGGCGCGTAGAAGAAGCCGAGATGCTGCACCGCGGCGGTGACGCCGAGATTGGTGACGCCGGCCTCGACGCGGATCGTGCGGTTGGCGGTGTCGACCTCGAGCACGCGGTTCATCTTGGAGACGCCGAGCACGACCGCATCCTCGGCCGGCAGCGCGCCGCCGGCGAGGGAGGTTCCCGCGCCGCGCGCGACGACCTTGACGCCCTCCGCGTTCAGGAAGGCGAGCACGGCGGCGACCTCCTCGGTCGTCGAGGGCAGGACGACGGCGAGCGGCAGCTGGCGATAGGCGGTCAGCGCATCGGTCTCATAGGCGCGGCGCTCGTCCTCGGCGGTGATGAGCGCGGATGGCGGCACGAGCTTCGCGAGACCGGCGATGATCGCATCGCGCCGATCCAGCACGCGCTGGTCCGGCTTCGGCATCAGGATGGCGGACATATGACTTCCTCCCGCCGGGTCCGACCGGCGACGACGCACTCTAGGACGCCCATGCGAGGCGCAGAAGCACTCCCTTCAACAATCATTCTTTCCAGGGCGTTGAAAGTCACCGCGATTTATTGCCACGATCGGGCATGAGCGATTTCACGGATATGGAGATCTTCGCGCGGGTGATCACGGCCGGCAGCCTCTCGGCGGCCGGGCGCGAGCTCGGCCTCTCGCCGGCCGTCGTCTCCAAGCGGCTGAAGCGGCTGGAAGAGCGGCTCGGCACGCGGCTCCTGCAGCGCACGACGCGGCAGATCGCGCTCACCGAGGCCGGGCGCGGCTATCACGACCGCGTGGTGCAGATCCTCGCCTCGATCGAGGAGGCGGAGGCCTATGTCAGCCGCCGCTCCGATGTCGCGCGCGGGACGCTCCGCATCTCGGCGCCGACCTCGTTCGGGCGGCTGCATGTCGCGCCGCATCTCGGACGCTTCCTCGACGCCAATCCCGGCCTCACCGTCAACCTGACGCTCTCCGACGATTTCGTCGACCTCGTCAAGGAAGGCGTCGATGTCGCGATCCGCATCGCCGAACTCACCGATTCGAGCCTCGTCGCACGCCGCCTCGCGCCCAATCATCGCCTGCTCTGCGCCGCGCCCGCCTATATCGCGGCGCATGGCGCGCCCGAGACGATCGCCGATCTCGCCCGCCATGCCCTTCTTGCCACCGCCGGCCAGGACCCGTGGCGGCTCGAAAGCCGCGACGGCCCGGTGACGGTGCATATCGATGGCAGGCTCCGCACCAATTCCAACGAGGTGGTACGCGCCGCGGTGCTCTCCGGCCTCGGCATCGCGCTGCGCTCGACCTGGGATGTCGGGCCGGAGCTGAGATCCGGCCAGCTCGTCCATGTCCTGCCCGGCTATCGCGCCTCGCGCCGCGTCGCGGTCCACGCCGTCTATCCGAGCCGCCGCTACCTCGCCGCCAAGGTCCGTCTCTTCATCGACCATCTCGCGGCGCTATATGGCGAACACCCCGCCTGGGACGAGGGCCTGGAAGCGATGATCGGCGGGTGATCAGCCGAAATATTTGATCGCGGCGAGAGCGCCGAAGAGGATCATGGCGATGCCCCCCGCTCGGATCGTCAGATCCCGAACGGCAATCTCGAGATCGTGCTTCGTAGCCACGGTGTCGCGCAACGCCGCATCAAGCGCCTCTGCATGGGCACGCGCTTCTCCTTCATCGACCCCGCCCGTCTTCAGGCGGTCGATATAGGCAAGCTTGTCGAAGGTCAGCTGCGACGATGACATGTGGTTGCAAGCCCTTCAGAAGTGCGCGCAAGAGAAGATAAGCGCTGTCAGAGCACCCGTCCAGACCACCCTACTCCTCGCCGCCATCCGCATGGTGCCGGCGGATGCGGCGGACCAGGTACCAGACGGCGAGCGCGACCGGGACCACGGCCAGCGCCTCGATCGTCGTCGGCTCGATATGGAGGCCGATCAGCGGCGCGCCCTCGGCAAGATGGCCGACCAGGCCGACGACATAGTAGCTCACCGCCGCGACCGAGAGGCCCTCGACCGTCTGCTGCAGGCGCAGTTGCAGGCGGGCACGCTTGTTCATGGAATCGAGCAGCGCCCGGTTCTGCTGCGAAAGCTCGACATCGACGCGGGCGCGCAGCAGCGCGGCGGCGCGGGCGAGCTTGCGCGAGAGGTCCTGCTGGCGGCTTTCCAGCGTCGCGCAGGTGCGCATCGCCGGCGCCATGCGGCGGGCGAGGAAGGCGGTGAAGCTCGAATAGCCCTCGAGCGGATGCTCGTCCATCGCGTTGAGGCGGAGGCTGACGATCTCGGCATAGGCGCGGCTCGCGCCGAAGCGGAAGGCCGATTCCGCGGCGCCGGCCTCGAGATCGGCGGCGAGCGCCGTCAGGTCGTCGAGCAGCGCCCGGTTTGAGGCGAAGCCGCCGGCGGAACGGAACCGCGCCGTGTCGGCGACGAGCTGCTCCTCGATGCGGCGAACCTCGGGCTGCAGCCGCTGCGCCTCCGGCAGGCCGAGCATTGCGAGGACGCGGTAGGTTTCCGTCTCCAGCAGCCGCTGCGCCAGCGGACCCGCCTCTTGCGGCCCGAGGCCGCGATCGACGACGAGGAGGCGGGTAAAGCCGTCGCCGTCGGAGCGGAAATCGGTGGCGATGAGCGCGCGGCCCCCGGCCGCCTGCGAGGCGGCGAGCGAGCCGGGATCGAAGGGCGCGAGGATCTCGGCGGGCGGCCGGAGATCGTCGACGAGATCGAGCCGTGCCTGAACCATCAGGGGACCCGGCGGCTCGAACGCCTCGCCGAACGGCGTCTCGGCCGGCAGCGTTCCTGAACCGCGCGGCGCGTCCCAGCTATAGGTCGTGAACTCGGCATGGCTCTCGAAGCGGAGAAAACCGCCGAGCAGCGGCACGACGTGGTGGCGGGCGTCGGGCGCCGGCACGGCGAGCCCGTTGCGGCGGCAGAGTTCGGCGAGCCGCCCGCGGGCTGCATCGGCATGGGCGGCGTCGGTCATGAAGGCATAGTGCAGCACCAGCCGTGGCGCCGCGATCATGTGGAACGGGCGCGCATGCACCTCGTGCAGCGCCGCCGTCCGCAGCGGATGATCCGCGAAACGCCTGATCCCCTCGCCCATCGCCTGCCCCCGCTCCCGTTCCGGCGCCCGCCTTTGTCACAAGCCTTGGGCGATCTCATGCATGCGACGTTCCAAAGCCGCATGCGCCGCGGCCTGCCGCGCGGCGATCGCCCCGGCCCGCTCACCGAACGCATCGAGCGCGGCGCGATAGCCGGCGAGCGCCGCCCCGAGCGCTGCCGGACCCGGGCCGCCGAACCGCTCGCGGACGGCGACGAACGCCTCCGGCGAGACCATCTCCCTGAACGCGTCGAGACCCGCGGCCGGAGGGCGGCCGACATGGCGCTCGAAGCTCTCTGCGAAGGCAGGATAGCCTTGCTCCGTGAGGCTGCCGCCGGCGGCGACGACCGCGCGCGCCACTTCGGCGGCGATCTCATGCGCGAGGCGGAAGGGCAGGCCCTCGTCCCGCACGAGACGATCGGCGAGTTCGGTGATCGTCGCGCAGGAGCGGTCGAGATTGACGGCGACGCGCTCCGGATCGATCCGCCCGGCGGCGATGGTGGCCGCGAGCAGCGCGAGCACGCGATGGCCGACCGCGAAGGCCTGATAGCCCATCTCATGCGTCTCGGCCTCGCTGTCCGTCATGTCGGTGAAGGGCGTGTTGTGCACGACATCGACCACCGCGCGGGCGCGGCCGACCGCCTGGCCGGCGAGATGGCGCAGATGCTCGAACGGCACCGGATTGCGCTTCTGCGGCATGATCGAGGAGATCTGCACAAAGGCGTTCGGCAGATAGAGCTGCCCCACCTCGAAGCTCGACCAGAAGAGGAAATCCTGGATCGGCCGGCCGAGATGCAGGAAGAGCAGCGCCACCGCGTCATAGGTCGCCGTCAGATAGTCGACCGCCGCGATGCAGGAATAGGAATTCTGCAAGGGCGCCGCGAAGCCGAGCAGTTCGGCGGTGCGATGCCGGTCGACAGGAAAGCCCGACGTCGTGATCGCCGCCGCGCCGAGCGGGCAGAGATCGACGATCGCCCGCGCCGCCTCGATGCGCTCGATGTCGCGGATCAGCACCTCGATCATCGCCGCGAGATAGTGGCCATAGGTCGTCGGCTGCGCCGGCTGGCCATGCGTATAGGCGACGATGAGCGTGTCCCGCTCGCGCGTCGCCCCCTCGATCACCACGGCGAGCAGATCGCGCGCGTCGGCGAGGAGCGCATCGATGCGCGGGAGGAGGCCGAGCTTCAGGAAGGTGTGGTCGATGTCGTTGCGCGAGCGCGCGGTATGCAGCCGGCCGCCGATATCCGGCCCGGCGCGACGCTTCAGCTCGCGCTCCATGAAGAAGAAATAGTCCTCGACATCGCCGCCATAGGCGAGGCCGGCCGGATCGATCTCCCGCTCCATAGCGAGAAGCGCCCGGGCGATGGCAGCGCCCTGCACCGCGTCGAGCATGCCGGTTTCGACCAGCATCACGAGATGGGCGCGGTCGATCCGCCTGAGCGCATCGGCGTGATGGCGCCGGGCGCCGTCGAAGAGCGGCTCCAGGACAGTCTCGCGATAGACCGGATCGGGAAAGCTCGACCGGTCGCCGGATTGCAGCGCGCCCATGATTCATCCTCCGCACCGCGCCAGCATAATCACGCCCGCGCCGATGCGGAGGAAAAAGGCCCGAGTCCTTCCCGGTTTGATCAGCCGCGGTCGATGACCGTCTCGTCGATCTCCGCGATGGTGCGGCGTCCCGTCAGCGCCATGGAGACGGAGAGCTCCTTGGCGATGATGTCGATGGTCTTGGCGACGCCGGCCTCGCCGCCCGCGCCGAGACCGTAGAGGAAGGCGCGGCCGATCATGCAGGCCCGCGCGCCGAGCGCCAGCGCGCGCAGCACGTCCTGGCCGGAACGGACGCCGCCGTCGAACAGAATTTCGGTATCGGAGCCGACGGCGTCGACGATGCGCGGCAGCGCGGAGATCGAGGACGGCGCGCCGTCGAGCTGGCGGCCGCCATGGTTGGAAACGACGATCGCGTCCGCGCCGGTCGCGGCGGCGGCTCTCGCATCGCCGACATCAAGCACGCCCTTGATGATGAGCTTGCCGGGCCAGAGCGAACGGATCCAGGCGACGTCGTTCCAGTTCAGCGTCGTGTCGAACTGGCCGGAGATCCACTGGCCGAGCGACTTGACGCCGGTCATACCCTTCACGAAGCCGTCGAGATTGCCGAAGGTCTTGCGCTTGCCGCGCAGCACGCGCAGCGCCCAGTCCGGCTTGGTGGCGATGTCGACGAGATTGGCGAGCGTGATCTTCGGCGGCACGGTCATGCCGTTCTTGATGTCGCGATGGCGCTGGCCCTGCACCTGCAGATCGACGGTGAGCACCAGCGCGCTGCACTTCGCCGCGATGGCGCGCTCGACCAGCGACTGCGCGAAGCCGCGGTCCTTCATCACATAGAGCTGGAACCAGAACGGCTTGGACGTGCCGGCCGCGACGTCCTCGATCGAGCAGATCGACATCGTCGAGAGGCAGAAGGGAATGCCGGCCTTCTCCGCGGCGCGGGCGGCGAGGATCTCGCCATCGGCATATTGCATGCCGGTGAGCCCGGTCGGGGCGAGCGCCAGCGGCAGCGCCGCCGGCTGGCCGATGATCGTCGTCGCGGTCGAGCGGTTGGAGACGTCGACCATGACGCGCTGGCGCAGCTTGAGTGCCTTCAGATCGGCGCGGTTCGCCTCCAGCGTCTCCTCGGCATAGGAGCCGCGGTCGCAATATTCGAAGAAGGCGCGCGGCACGCGGCGCTTCGCCATCAGTCTCAGATCGTCGATCGAAGTTGCCGTCTGCAGCGACATGTTGCTCGCCTTCTGCCCGTCCTGGCCGGACCTGGATCACCGCTGGAACGGTGACTGGTCCATTTAGTTGACCACTCTTCCTGCGGCGCTTATAGGCTTCCCCTCATGCCCTTTCAACCCGTCGCGTCACGTCCGACCGCCGATGAGGTCGCCCGCCAGATCGAGCTTCTCGTGCTGGAAGGCGTGCTGCATCCCGGCGACCGCCTGCCCGGCGAGCGCGAGCTCGCGGCGCGGCTGGCCGTCTCGCGACCGGTGCTGCGCGATGCGCTGAAGACGCTGGAAGGCCGCGGCCTCATCGAGAGCCGCCATGGCGGCGGCACCTTCGTCGCCGCGATCGAGGGAACGCTGTTCGCCTCGCCCGTCATCGATCTCATCGCGCGGTCGCAAAAGGCGGGTGGCGACTATCTCGAATTCCGCCGCGAGGTCGAGGCGACGGCGGCTGCCATGGCGGCGGCGCGCGCGACCGAGGCCGACCGCACGATCCTGACGCGCATCTTCGCCGCCATGGAAGCGGCGCATGGCGAGGCGGATTTCCGCCGCGAGGCGGCGCTCGACGTCGAGTTTCACCAGGCGATCGGCGAGGCCTCGCACAACATCGTCATGATCCATGTGCTGCGCGCCTGCTACCGGCTGCTCGCCGATGGCATCTTCTACAATCGCAGCCGGCTCTATGGCCGGCAGGAATCGCGCGACGACCTGCTCGGCCAGCATCGCGCGCTGCTCGAGGCGATCTTCGCCGGCGATGGAGATGCAGCCCGCGCGGCGGCTGCGGCGCATATCGCCTATGTCGAGGCGTCGCTCAGGGCCGATGCCGAAGCCGGCGCTCGGGCCGAGATCGCCTCGCTGCGCCTTCTGCAGTTTGAAGAACGAACGGCGCCGCGACAGGCGCGGCGCCGTGATGACGAGGACGAAGGCGGGGCTTCACCCGCCTGAAGACGATCAGCCGCGGCGGGCGCGGTCGATGTTGATGATGTCGCCGGACCGGGCGCTCACCGTCACGCGCAGCGCGCGGCCACGGCGGTCGGCGCCCTCGACGACCCAGACCGGACCGCGGCGATCGACGCCCCAGGTTTCGACGACGCCGGCCGAGCGGGCGATGCGGCGCGCCTCGCGCGGACCAACACCGCGATTGTTGTCATAGGCGCCGCGACCGGGCCCGTTGTCCCACTGGGCGGGCGGGGGCGGCGGCACGCGATCCGGCATCGGCGGGGCGATGCGCACGCCGCTCTCGTCGATGATGATGCCCTGCGCGCTCGCACCGCCGGCCGCCAGCAGGCTGGCGGCGACCATGGCCGCGCCAGCGAAAGCCTTGAACTTCATGGCGTTTCTCCTTTGCGTCGGAGCGGCGACACAGCCGTCCTTCGCAGACTTGAACGCCAGCGCTGCGGTTTTCGTTCCCTCTCCTGATCGTCAGACCATCCGCATGCTCATGCCGCCGTCGACGACCAGCGTCTCGCCGGTGATGAACGGGTTGGTCAAAAATTCGACCGCCGCGGTCGCGACATTGTCGGCCGTGCCGAAGCGGTGGAGAGGGATGCGGTTGTCGAGATTGTTCTTGCGCGCCTCCGGCGTCATCGCGGCATGGAAGCGGGTCTCGATGATGCCCGGGCAGATCGTGTTGACGCGGATATTCTCGTGGCCATGGTCGCGGGCGAGCGCCCGGCCCATCTGCGGCAACGCGCCCTTCACCGTCTGGTAGGCGACCGTCCCCGGGCAGCCGCGGAGGCCCGCAACCGAGGAGACGAGCAGCACCGCGCCGCCGCGCACCGCGAGCGCCTTATGCGCGGCGCGGAAGAGATGGAACGGCGCATGGACATGGACGCGGAAGGCGTCCTCCCAGGCTTCCGGCGTCAGCGTCAGCGCCGTGCCCGGAACCGCGCCGCCCGCCGCCGGCACGAGATAGTCGATGCGGCCGAACGCTTCCATCGCGGCCGCGACCAGCCGCTCGGCGCTCGCCGGATCGGCGGCGTCGGCGGCCTCGAAGCGCGCACTTCCGCCAAGCTCGGCGAGCAGCGCCTCCACCTCGTCGTCGCGGTGGCGGCCCGAAAGCAGCAGATCGACGCCCCGCCCCGCCAGCTGCCGCGCGATCGCGGCGCCGATGCCGCGCGTCCCGCCCGTGATGATCGCCGCCTCGCGTTCCCCGGCCATGATTCGTCCTCCCGCTTGTTGTCTGGCTGCCTTATGGGTGCAGCCTTTGCCGTGTCCGGTCCAGCCTTCAGTCGGCCGCGAAGGCCCGATAGGCCGAGAGCAACTCGCCGAACTCCTCCATCGGCGGGAATCCCTCATAGGAGCGCTCGGCCGGCGTCGTCGCCCAGGGCAGCTTCTCCTTCGTCACCGTCTCGATGAACGGCACGAACCAGGACGGATCGTCGAGCATGGTCGGCCGGACATTGACGAAGGGCATCATCTCGGCGCGCGTGAACATCCACGACATGCACCAGGCGCAGAAATGGTGCTGCAACTCGCCATGCATGCCGCCGATTACCGTCTCGCCGGCGATGACCTCGAAACCCTCCGGCGGCACGGCCGCGGTCAGGGAGAAGGCCGATGACGACATCTTCTGGCAGCCGGTGCAGTGGCAGGCCGCCGTGAAGAGCGGCGGCGCGGTGATGCGGAAACGGACACGGTTGCAGCGGCATCCGCCTTCGGCGGGGAGCTTCGGCGTCGGCATCGGAACCTCCGTTCTGGGAGCCAAGAGCTAGCAGACGGGCGCGGCTCGCGGAAGCGCGGCGGGGCCGTCATCCGCTTTCTTGCCGAGGCAACGGCGCGTCGCTAATGTGCCGCGCCAACCACCCCCGGAGTTCCCATGGCCCGCGATGTAACCGATTCAACGATCGTCGAATCCCTTGACGATCTCGTCGGAGCGCTGGCCTCGGGCTGCAAACCGGAATCCGCCTGGCGCATCGGCACCGAGCACGAAAAGTTCGGCTTCTACCGCGACGATCTGGCGCCCGTTCCCTATGAGGGACCGCGCGGGATCGAGAAGATCCTGCGCCTCATGGAGGGCCTTCTCGGCTGGCAGCCGATCGAGGATCGCGGCCTCATCATCGGCCTCGTCGATCCCGTCGGTGGCGGCGCCATCTCGCTGGAGCCGGGCGGGCAGTTCGAGCTCTCGGGCGCACCGCTCGAGACCATCCACCAGACCTGCCGCGAGCTGCACGCCCATCTGGCGCAGGTGCGCCAATGCGCCGAGCCGCTCGGCATCGGCTTTCTCGGCCTCGGCGCCTCTCCGATCTGGTCGCTGGCCGAGACGCCGGTGATGCCGAAATCGCGCTACGAGATCATGGCCCGCTACATGCCGAAGGTCGGGACGCGCGGCCTCGACATGATGTTCCGGACCTCGACGGTGCAGGTCAATCTCGACTTCGGCTCCGAGGCCGACATGGTCAGGAAGATGCGCGTCTCGCTGGCGCTGCAGCCTGTGGCGACCGCACTCTTCGCCAATTCGCCCTTCATCGACAACGACGCCAACGACCTCCTGTCCAACCGCGCCGAGATCTGGCGCGACACCGACAATCAGCGCTCGGGCCTCATCCCCTTCGTCTTCGACGAGGGCTTCGGCTTCGAGACCTATGTCGAGTGGGCGCTCGACGTACCGATGTATTTCGTGAAGCGTGGCGACACCTATCACGACGTCGCCGGTCAATCCTTCCGCGATCTTCTCGCCGGCCGCCTTCCCGGGCTTCCCGGCGAGCGGGCGACGCTGTCGGACTGGAACAACCATCTGACGACGCTCTTCCCCGATGTCCGCCTCAAGAAATATATTGAGATGCGCGGCGCCGATGCCGGGCCGTGGCGCACGCTGACCGCCCTCCCCGCGCTCTGGGTCGGCCTCCTCTATGACAGCGCCGCGCTCGACGCGGCCTGGGATCTCGTCAGCGACTTCACCGCCGAGGAGCGCCAGGCGCTGCGCGACGGCGTGCCCCGCCACGGCCTCAGGACCCCGTTCCGCTCCGGCACCGTGCAGCCCATCGCCGCGGCGATGGTGGAGATTGCCAAGGGCGGCCTCGAGCGGCGCGGCCGGAAGAACAGCGAGGGTTTCGACGAGCGCATCTATCTGCAGCCGCTCGAGGAGACCGTCGCCAGCGGCATGACGCCGGCCGAGCGGCTCCTCGCCGCCTATCGCTCCGATTGGCAGGGCGATATCGGCGAAGTATTCAGAAGACACGCCTATTGATTGAGATGCGCCGCGGCCCGGGGGGTCGCGCCGGCATCGACCATGGAGGCCCGTCGTGGACATCAAGGACATCACCGTCGTCGTCGATCAGCGCGGGAGCCGTCCGGCGCTGCCGATCGCGATCGATCTCGCCAACCGGCTCGGCGGCCACCTGACCGGGCTGACGCTGGTCTATGACCCGGTCGTGCCCGGCTATGCCGTCGCCCCGGTGCCGGTCGATTTCATGATCAGCGCCCGCGACGAGGCGATCAAGGGCGCGAAGAGTGCCGAGGCGGCCTTCCTCGCCGCGGTCGGGACCGGCGGGCTCACCGCCGAGACGCGGCAGGTCGAGATCGTCTCCGCCGGCGGCCTCGACGAGGTGGTGCATGAGCTCCGCCTCGCCGATCTCGTGATCGTCGCGCAGGACGACCCCGACCAGCCCGAGCCGGTGCGCGAGGCGCTGATCGAATCGGTGCTGTTCCATGCCGGCGCGCCGCTGCTTATCGTCCCGCGCAAGGACGCCCCGGCCACCCTCTCGCTCGACCGTGTCGTCATCGCCTGGGACGGCACCATCACCGCCGCCCGTTCGGTGCGCTCGGCCCTGCCCTTCCTCGGTGCCGCCAAGGCGGTCGACATCGTGATCGTCGACGACGGCAAGGAGCTGCCGACCGGCCAGCGCGTCACCGGCTATCTGAAGCGCCACGGCATCGAGGCGACCGTCCACACGCTGCCCAATCCGCACAAGGATGTCGCCGGCGTGCTGCGCGAGCAGGCCGCGGCGAGCGGCGCCGGGCTCATCGTCATGGGCGCCTATGGCCACAGCCGGCTGCTCGAATGGATCCTCGGCGGCGCGACCCGCGGCATGCTGCGCAAGCAGACGGTGCCGATCCTGATGGCGCATTAGCAGCCGCCTTTTGACGACGATTTGACGAAACCCTGCGGCGGCCCGATCATGAGGGCCGCCATAGGGAGCCAAGAATGAAAACCTTCTTCGACATGATGCGGGAAGCCCAGCAGAGCGCTTTCGGCGCCATGATGCAGAAGGAGTTCGGGCTCTCGGCCGAGCAGCAGGCGAAAGCGGTCGAGGCGATGATGCCGGCCTTCTGGCTCGGCCTGCGCAAGAACGCCGCCGATCCGTTCGGCGTCGCCGCCTTCTGGCAGTCGGTCGGCACCGGCCCCTATCGCAGCTATTTCGACAATCCCTTCGCCGCCATGACGCCGAAGGCCATGGACGACGGCAACGGCGTCCTCGAGAAGCTCTTCGGCTCGCCCGAGATCGCTCGGGCCGTGTCGCTGCAGGTCGAGGCGGCGACGGGCATCGCACAGGATGTCGTGCGGCGCATGATGCCGGTGGTCGCCAATATGATGATGGGCGGGCTGCAGCGGCAGAGCGAGCTTGCCGCCAACCCGTTCCTCGGCTTCATGCAGAATTTCGGCCAGCCGCCGCGCGAGAAGCCGCAGGCGAAGACGCCCGACCTGCCCTTCGTCGCGATGATGAACGCCTTTCTCGGCAAGCCGGCGGAAGCCGAGAAAGAGCCCGAGCCCGAGCCGGACGGCCCGATGACGAACGAGGAGGTCATCGACCGCCTGTTCGACGCCAATCGCAGCATGCAGGACGCCTACTGGAAGTCCATGCAGCGCATCTTCGACCAGTTCTCGCCGGAGAAGGAGGACTGAAACGAAAAAGGCCCGCCGGTTGAACGGCGGGCCAAGTGCGGAACCGACCGGGGATCTGGTCGGCTCCGGCTGCAGGGAATGCGGACCGCGCGGACGCGGGCCGAAAGCGATCGGCGGAACGGCAAAGCCGCCGCCGGCGGGATCAGCGCTTGACGCGGTAGCGGGCGCCGCCGGCGCGAAGCTCGGCGCCATGGGCGAGGCGTTCGCGCGCCTGCGCCTTGGCGGCATAGCGCCGCTCCAGCGAGAGCATCGAAAGCTGCACCGAGGCGTCTTCGTCGGCGCGAACGGCCAGCGCGCTGGTGACGTCGCCCGGCGTCAGGCCGATATCGCGCAGCATATGCGCGTCCCAGCCGAGCAGACGGGCAACCTGACGGCGGTTGTGCCAGACGCGGACGCGGGCGACGGCGGTCGCCGCCAGATGGACCACCACGGCGGCGATGCGGTTGCGCGTCGGCCGGCGGGTCTCGGTCGTGAACGTCTCGAATGTCGTCATGGCGTGCCTCCATCGGCTGACGCGTCGAGGTCCTCCCGCTCTCCGGAAGGGGCTGCTCGCTGTGCGTCGTGGTAACAATCGAACATTGGCCCATCCGCATTGATCATTCCAACGAATGTTTCTAATATCAGTCATTGGAATTGATGATGCGTCGGCCGATCAGTGATTGCAGATTGACCGATGCCGAAAGGACGTTCCACCCGTTTCCTGCCGCGCTTTTGCGGATCGGTCGGGCGAATGCCCGGACTGGCGGCAATTGTGACAGAATTGTGAGATATCGCACATGGCCATGATGCTGGATCTCGACCAACTCCGCACCTTCGTCGCGATCTGCGACACGGGCAGCTTCACGCGGGCGGCGGAGGTGGTGTTCAAGACGCAGTCCGCCGTCTCGATGCAGATGCGCCGGCTGGAGGAGCGGATCGGCAAGCCGATCTTCGGCCGCGACGGGCGCAGCGCCAAGCTGACCGAAGACGGCGAGCGGCTGCTCGGCTATGCGCGGCGGCTGATCCGCCTTTCGGACGAGACCGTGGCGGCCTTCGACGACGACGAACTTTCCGGCCGCGTCCGCCTCGGAACGCCCGACGATTATGCCGATCGCTTCCTGCCCGAGATCCTCGCCCGCTTCTCGCGCTCCAATCCCAAGGTCGAGGTCACGGTCGTCTGCGAGCCGACGGTCCAGCTCGTCGACTGCATCCGCAACGGCTCGCTCGATCTCGCCATCGTCACCAATCATGAATTGACGCCAACGGCCGAAGTGGTGCGCCAGGAGCCGCTGCTCTGGGTCGTCTCCAACCATCACCGCATCGAGGAAGAGGACGTGCTGCCGCTGGCGCTCGGCCGCGACACCTGCTGCTGGCGGAAATCGGCCCAGGAAGCGCTGAACGGCACCGGCCGCCGCTTCCGCCTCCTCTATGCGAGCAACAATTCGACCGCGCTCGCCGCGGCCGTTCTGGCGGGCCTCGCCATCTCCGTCTTCCCGGAATCGGCGCTGCGCCCGGGCATGCGCGTCCTCGGCGAGGCCGAAGGCTTCCCCCGCCTCGCCCCTTGCCAGATCGCGCTGCTGCGCGCCGCCAACCGGCCCTCGACCGCCACTATCGACGCGCTCGCCGAGCACATCATCTCCTCGCTCGACAATCTCTCGATGCGCATCGCGGCGGAATGACCGCCGCCGCTGACCCGGGCCGCATCCTCATCCTCAACGGCGCGCCGCGCTCGGGGAAATCGACGCTGGTCGCGCTCGTGCGCGAACGACTTCCCGGCCGCTGGATCAATCTCGGCGTCGACATGCATATGGAGCGGATGCTGCCGCCGGAGCTGCTGCCAGGCATCGGGCTCAGGCCGGGCGGCGAGCGGCCGGACCTCGAGCAGCATCTGCCGGCCCTCTATGGCGCGCTCTACGAGTCGATCGCGGCGCATAGCCGGGCCGGCTTCGATGTCGTCGTCGACATCGCCCATCACGACGCCTATTCGCGCCCGCTCGGCATCCTGCCGGACTGCGCACGCCGCCTCGCGCGCCTGCCCGTCCTCTTCGTCGGCCTTCGCTGCGCGCTTCCCGCGATCATGGAGCGCCGCGGCGCCTCCGATCCGGCGCGCGGCTATCTGACCGCCGGCGCCGACCAGCCCGTCCCGCCGCCGGTGCTCCGATGGCAGGAGGCCGTGCACGCCCACGGCCACTACGACCTCGAGCTCGACACCGGCACGATGCCACCCGAAACCTGCCTCGCGGCGATCGCCGAAGCGCTTACCCGTGCTCCCGAGCACCCCACCGCCTTCGAGCGTCTCGCGGCGATCTGAGCGCCGGATGGCGGCGCTCTTCTCGAAGTCCGTAACCTTTCGCTGTCACGTTCTCGACCTCCATGCCGCGAGAACTAGGTAGCGGCAGACTAGGCGAATTCAGGCGACGGAATTTACGGAAGATGCACGCGATCAGTGAAGCCGCGCGGCGCCACGAAAGGACGGGAATCGCGTCCGCCGGACATGCGGATGGCGACCAGGAAGGGCTGGACCGCGGCGGCGATGTGTCAAAGCCCGCGCCGGGCAGGCTGCGCAGGATCGCGGCCGGGGTGATCGTCCTCCTCGCCGGATGGGGCGGCGCCGTGCCGGCGATGGCGGATCCGGTTCCGGTCAGGCCCGAGCCGGGCTGGACGATCGAGGGCGCCGTTCTGCTCAGCCGCCACGGCATGCGCGGTTCGACCATTCCGGTGCGCTGCGGCCCGGAAACGAAGGGCTGCCTCGCGCCCGACTCGAAGGACCCATGGCCCACTCTCGACGTTGCCGCAGGTCATCTGACCACGGCCGGCTACACGCGGTCGGTGACGATGGGCACCTTTTATCGCCGGCTCTATTCCGCAGCCGGGCTGCTGCCGCCGGAGGGCTGCATCACACCCTCGACCGTGGAGTTCATATCCGACGCCGTCGAACGGACGGTCATGACGGCCGGAGCCGTCATGGACGGCATGGCGCCGGGCTGCGGCCTCATGGATATTTCCATCAGGCAAGGTCTCTACCGGGGAGCCTCCTGCGGCTTCGAAAAGGCCGAAGCCGAGAAGGCCTCGCAGGCCTGGCTCGGCGGCTCGTGGCAGGCGGTGGCCGAGGGCAAGATGGCGCGCTCGCTCGGCGTGCTCAGCCGGACCCTCGGCCCGCTCCCTGACGAAACCTGCCAGAAGCACGCTCTGCCCGCCGGATGCCATCTCTCCGACCTTCGCGCGACGGAGGCCGACGCCGGGCCTCTCGCCATCGCCGGAGGCTCTTCCGAGCAGTTCGCGATGCAGTATGGCGGCGGCATGCCGGCCGGCGAGATCGGCTGGGGTCGGCTCGCCGAGGCCGCCGGTGAGCCGCTCGGCCAGGCCGTCACCACCGTGATCGCCACCCATGCGCTCTATGACAGCGCGATCGAGATGCCGCTCTACCAGGCCGCGAAGCTCGGTTCGCAGACGCTGAACGTCGTCAACGAGCAGCTTGGCGAAGTCGCGGCCGGCAAGGGCGCGTCCTTCCGCTTCCTCGCCAGCCACGACGATTACATCCTCAATATCGGCGGGATACTCGGCCTCTCCTGGAACCTCGAAAGCTACCATCCCTACCAGATTCCGCCCGGCGGCGCGGTCGCCTTCGAGCTGTGGCGCAATCCGGAGGGCGCCCGCTTCGTGCGCCTCGTCTACCGCGCGCAGACGCTCGACCAGCTGCGCGAAAACACCACCCTCGACGTCGATCATCCGCCCGCGGCGCAGGTGATGGTGCCGGCGAAATGCGAAGGCGCGGTCGCCGGCGCCTGCCCGCTCGCGACCTTCCAGTCGCTGGTCGCGTCCGCGATCGAGCCGGCCTGCGTCGCGAAGCCCTGATGCCCGCCAGCCGGCCTCAGAGCCGGTAGGCCTCCTTGGCGAGGCGGTAGGCAAGGTCATGCGCGACCTCCACCGCCTCGTCCTCGTCGAGGCGGTGGGTGACGACGAGTTCGGCGAGATAGGCGCAATCGACCCGGCGCGCGACATCGTGGCGGGCCGGGATCGAGGGGAAGGCGCGCGTGTCGTCGTTGAAGCCGACCGTGTTGGCGAAGCCGGCGGTCTCGGTCACGAGTTCGCGGTAGCGGCGCATGCCCTCGGGCGAATCGTAGAACCACCAGGCCGGACCGAGCCGGAGCGCCGGATAATGGCCGGCGAGCGGCGCCAGTTCGCGCGCATAGGCCGTCTCATCGAGCGTGAACAGGATGATGGTGAGCGCGCTCTCGTTGCCGAAACGGTCGAGCAGCGGCTTCAGCGCCTGGACGTAGTTGGTCGCGGTCGGAATATCGGCGCCCTTGTCGCGGCCGAAGCGCGCCATCAGCCGGGCATTGTGATTGCGGAACGAGCCCGGGTGGATCTGCATCACCAGCCCGTCGTCGAGGCTCATCGCCGCCATCTCGGTCAGCATCTGCGCGCGGAAGAGTTCCGCGTCAGCCGCCGAGACTCCGCCTGCCCGCACCCGGTGATAAAGCGCCTCGGCCTCGACCGGCGACAGATCGGCCGTCGCTGCGGTCGGGTGGCCGTGATCGGTCGAGGTGGCGCCATGCGCCTTGAAGACGGCGCGGCGGATGCGATGCGCCTCGAGATAGCCGGCGAAGGTCGAGACATCGGTGCCGGCGAGCGCGCCGAGCACTTCGATATTATCCTTGAAGCCCGCGAAATCGGGATCGACGACCGGATCGGGCCGATAGGCGGTCACGACCCGGCCTTTCCAGCCCGACTCGCGGATCGCCCTGTGATGGCGGAGATCGTCGAGCGGGCTTTCCGTCGTCGCGATCACCTCGATGTTGAAGAGCTCGAACAGCGCCCGAGGGCGGTAGGCCGGCTCGGCGAGGCGCTCTGCGATCCGGTCATAAAGCGCGTCGGCATTCGCCGCCGAGAGCCGCTCCTCGATATCGAACAGGGTTGCGAAGGCATGGTCGAGCCACATGCGCGTCGGCGTGCCGCGGAAGAGATGGTAATGCGCGGCGAAACGCCGCCAGATGGCGCGCGGATCGGTCTCGACCGCCGTCCCGTCGACGGTCGGCACGCCGAGATCCTCGAGCGCGACGCCCTGGCTGTAGAGCATGCGGAAGACATAGTGATCCGGCACGACGAAGAGCTTCGCCGGGTCGGGAAACGGCTCGTTCAGCGCATACCAGGCCGGATCGGTATGGCCATGCGGCGAGACGATCGGCAGGTCGCGCACCTCGCGATAGAGGCGGCGCGCCACGGCGCGGGTCGTCGGATCGGCGGGGAAGAGGCGGTCTTCGTGAAGCAGCATGGTGACCTCGGTCGCAAGGCCGCCATATGACCACGGAGAAGGGCGAGCCGCGAGAGAGACTTGATCCGGAACGGCGAACAGACGAGTTTCGGACGGTTCAAAAAGACGCGACAGCAACCGGGTGGAGACATGCAGGAGATCGAGGAGCGGACGGCGGCGATCGTCGCGCGCTTTGCCGGCGTTGAGGGCGCGACGCTGCCGATCCTGCATGCCGTGCAGGAAGCCTTCGGCCATGTGCCCCGCGACTCGATCCCGGTGATCGCCGCGGCGCTGAACCGCACGCGGGCCGAGATCCACGGCGTCGTCAGCTTCTATCATGATTTCCGAGAAGAGCCGGCCGGCCGTCATCACGTGCGCGTCTGCCGCGCCGAGGCCTGTCGATCCATGGGCTCCGACCGCATCGTGGCCGGTTTCGAGACGGCGCTCGGCATCACCCTCGGCACGACTTCCCCTGACGGCGCGGTGACGCTGGAGCCCGTCTATTGCCTCGGCCTCTGCGCCACGGCGCCCGCGGCGATGATCGACGGCAAGCCGGTCGGGCGCCTCGACGAGGCGGCGGCGCAGCGGCTCGCTCGGGAGATCGGCCGATGACCGCGCGCCTCTTCGTCCCCGCCGATGCCGCGGCGCTCGCCGTCGGCGCCGATGACGTCGCACTGGCGCTCGCGGCCGCGGCGGCGCGGATCGGCCGCAGCGTCGAGATCGTGCGGACGGGCTCGCGCGGGGCCTTCTTCCTGGAGCCGCTGGTCGAGGTCGAGACGGCGGCGGGACGCGTCGGCTTCGGCCCGGTCGCCGCAGGCGATGTCGAGAGCCTCGTCGCGGACGGTCTTCTCGACGGGATCGGCGCGCGCTCGCTCGGCCTCGTCGAGGACATCCCGTTCCTGAAGGCGCAGACGCGCTTCACCTTTTCCCGCTGCGGCGTCATCGACCCCGCCTCGCTCGACGACTACCGCGCCCATGGCGGCGGCCTCGGCCTTGCCCGCGCGGCGGCCATGGCGCCGGCCGAGATCGTCGCCGCCGTCAGCGCCTCCGGCCTCAGGGGGCGCGGCGGCGCCGGCTTCCCGACCGGCATCAAGTGGAAGACGGTGCTCGATGCGCCGGGCGCGCGCAAATTCGTCGTCGCCAATGCCGACGAGGGCGACAGCGGCACCTTCGCCGACCGCATGCTGATGGAGGGCGACCCCTTCGTCATCATCGAGGGCATGGCGATCGCCGGCCTCGCGACCGGGGCGAGCCGCGGCTATCTCTATCTCCGCTCCGAATATCCGCATGCCATCGCCCGCATGGAAGCGGCGGTCGAGACCGCCCGCCGCGCCGGCTGGCTCGGCAGCGCGATCGCCGGCACGGCCCATGCCTTCGACATCGAGATCCGCGTCGGCGCCGGCGCCTATGTCTGCGGCGAGGAGACGGCCCTCATCGAATCGATCGAGGGCAATCGCGGCGAGGTGCGCGCCAAGCCGCCTCTGCCCGCCCTCAAGGGCCTCTTCGGCGCGCCGACCGTCGTCAACAACCTGCTCAGCCTCGCGGCCGTGCCCTTCATCCTCGCAGAGGGGCCGGAGGCCTATGCCGCGGTCGGCTATGGCCGTTCGCGCGGCACCATGCCGGTGCAGATCGCCGGCAATGTGAAGCGCGGCGGCCTCTACGAGGTCGCTTTCGGCATCACGCTCGGCGAACTCGTGGAGGAGATCGGCGGCGGCACGGCAACGGGGCGCCCGGTCAAGGCGGTGCAGGTCGGCGGGCCCCTCGGCGCCTATTTCCCGCCTGCCCTGTTCGACACGCCCTTCGACTACGAGGCCTTCGCGGCGCGCGACGGGCTGATCGGCCATGGCGGCATCGTCGTCTTCGACGACACGGTCCAGATGGACGCCATGGCGCGCTTCGCCTTCGAATTCTGCGCCATCGAGAGCTGCGGCAAGTGCACGCCCTGCCGCATCGGCTCGACGCGCGGCCGCGAGACGCTCGACGCGATCATCGCCGGCCGCGACGTTTCCAGGAACGCCGCGCTCGTCGAGGAGCTTTGCGATATCATGAGGTTCGGTTCGCTCTGCGCGCTGGGCGGCTTCACGCCCTATCCCGTCATGAGCGCGCTCCGCCATTTCCCGCGCGATTTCGGCCTGCCCGAGACGGCTGCGGCAAAGGCGGCGGCAAGGGAGACAGCAGCATGACGCTCATCCGCGAGATCGACTATGGCACGCCCGCCTCGCGCGCCGGGACCAGCGTCACGCTGACGATCGACGGCCGCCGCGTCAGCGTCCCGGCCGGCACCTCCGTCATGCGCGCCGCCGCCGAGATGGGGACGGCGATCCCCAAGCTCTGCGCCACCGACCGTGTCGATGCCTTCGGCTCCTGCCGGCTCTGCCTCGTCGAGGTCGAGGGCATGCGCGGAACGCCCGCCTCCTGCACGACCCTCGTCGCCGAGGGCATGGTCGTCCGCACCGAGACCGACCGCCTCCGCAAGCTGCGCCGCGGCGTGATGGAGCTCTATATTTCCGATCACCCGCTCGACTGCCTGACCTGCGCCGCCAATGGCGACTGCGAATTGCAGAGCCAGGCCGGCGCAGTGGGCCTCCGCGAAGTCCGCTACGCGGCCGGCGCCAACCATGTCGCCCCGGCCGAGAACCCGCTCTTCCTCGGCAAGGACGTCTCGAACCCCTATTTCGACTACGATCCCGCGAAATGCATCGTCTGCTCGCGCTGCGTCCGCGCCTGCGAAGAGGTGCAGGGCACCTTCGCGCTGACGATCGAGGGTCGCGGCTTCGACAGCCGCGTCTCGCCGGGCATGCATGAGAGCTTCCTCGGCTCGGAATGCGTCTCCTGCGGCGCCTGCGTCTCCGCCTGCCCGACCGCGACGCTGATCGAGAAGAGCGTCGTCGAGAAGGGACAGCCCGAGCATTCGGTGGTGACGACCTGCGCCTATTGCGGCGTCGGCTGCTCCTTCAAGGCCGAGATGCGCGGCGAGGAGCTCATCCGCATGGAGCCCTACAAGGACGGCAAGGCCAATCACGGCCATTCCTGCGTCAAGGGCCGCTTCGCCTATGGCTATGCGCATCACCGCGACCGCATCCTGAAGCCGATGCTGCGCGAGAAGATCACCGATCCCTGGCGCGAGGTCACCTGGGACGAGGCCTTCGCCCATGTCGCGGAGAAGTTCCGCGCCATTCAGGCGGGCTATGGCAAGGACGCGATCGGCGGGATCACCTCCTCGCGCTGCACCAATGAGGAGACCTACCTCGTGCAGAAGCTGGTGCGCGCCGGCTTCGGCAACAACAATGTCGACACCTGCGCCCGCGTCTGCCATTCGCCGACCGGCTACGGCCTCAAGGCCGCCTTCGGCACCTCGGCCGGCACGCAGGATTTCGACAGCGTCGAGCATGCCGATGTCGTGCTCGTCATCGGCGCCAATCCGACCGACGGCCACCCGGTCTTCGCCTCGCGGCTGAAGAAGCGCCTCCGCGCCGGCGCGCGGCTCATCGTCATCGATCCGCGCCGCATCGATCTCGTGCGCACGCCGCATGTCGAGGCCGCCCATCATCTGGCGCTCCGCCCCGGCACCAATGTCGCCGTGCTCGACGCGCTCGCGCATGTGATCGTCACGGAGGGCCTCTATGACGAGGCCTTCGTGCGCGAGCGCTGCGAATGGAGCGCCTTCGAGCATTGGGCGTCCTTCGTCGCCGAGCCGCGCAACAGCCCGGAGGCGGTCGAGGCGGTGTCGGGCGTTCCCGCAGCCGACATCCGCGCGGCGGCGCGTCTCTATGCGACCGGCGGCAACGCGGCGATATATTACGGCCTCGGCGTCACCGAACACAGCCAGGGCACGACGACGGTCATGGCCATCGCCAATCTCGCGATGGCGACCGGCAATCTCGGCCGGCCCGGCGTCGGCGTGAACCCGCTGCGCGGCCAGAACAATGTGCAGGGCTCCTGCGACATGGGCTCGTTCCCGCACGAGCTGCCCGGCTACCGCCACATCTCGGACGACGCGACGCGGCAGACCTTCGAGAAGCTGTGGGGCGTCACGCTCGACAACGAGCCGGGCCTGCGCATCCCCAACATGCTCGACGCGGCGGTCGATGGCTCCTTCCGCGGCATCTACATCCAGGGCGAGGACATCGTTCAGTCCGATCCGGACACGCATCACGTCACGGCCGGCCTCGCCGCGATGGACTGCGTCGTCGTGCACGATCTCTTCCTGAACGAGACCGCCAACTACGCCCATGTCTTCCTGCCGGGCTCGACCTTCCTGGAGAAGGATGGCACCTTCACCAATGCCGAGCGGCGCATCAACCGCGTGCGGCGTGTCATGAGCCCCTTGAACGGCTATGCCGACTGGGAGGTGACGCAGCGCCTCGCACAGGCGATGGGCCTTCCCTGGCACTACACGCACCCCTCCGAGATCATGGACGAGATCGCCGCCGCGACGCCGAGCTTTTCCGGCGTGTCCTACGCCCGGCTGGAGGAAAGCGGCTCCGTGCAGTGGCCCTGCAACGAGGCGGCGCCCGAAGGCACGCCGGTCATGCATATCGGCCATTTCGCCCGCGGCCTCGGCCAGTTCATGATCACCGAATATGTGCCGACCGAGGAGCGCACCGGCCCCCGCTTCCCGCTCCTCCTCACCACCGGCCGCATCCTCTCGCAATACAATGTCGGCGCGCAGACGAGGCGCACGGCCAATGTCGTGTGGCACGAGGAAGACCTGCTGGAGATCCATCCGAACGACGCCGAGAACCGCGGCATCCGCGACGGCGACTTCGTTCGCCTCGCCAGCCGGGCCGGCGAGACGACCTTGCGCGCGCGCATCACCGACCGCGTTGCGCCCGGTGTCGTCTACACGACCTTCCACCACCCGGCGACGCAGGCGAATGTCGTCACGACCGACTTCTCCGACTGGGCGACCAACTGCCCGGAATACAAGGTCACGGCCGTTCAGGTGTCGGCCTCGAACGGGCCCAGCGCCTGGCAGGAGGATTATGCCCGCCTCTCCGAGGAGAGCCGGCGGATCCTCCCCGCCGACGCGGCCGAATAGGCATGACCGCCGCCCCGAAGGCGAGCGAGAGCGTCGCCGCCACGATCTGGCGGCGCAGCGGAGCCATCGAATCGTCCCGGCTAGTGGCGGTCGAGACGGCGGTCGCGATCACCTATGGCGGCTCGACGCAGGCGGTGCTGATGGCGAGCCCGACTGACCTTGAGGATTTCGTCGTCGGCTTCACGCTGACCGAAGGCATCGCCCCGCTTGCCGCGATCGAGAGCGTGGAGCGGATCGATAGCGAACTCGGCATCGAGATGCGCGTGACGCTGGCGCGCCAGCCCTCGGAGCGGCTCGCAGCGCGGCGCCGCGCCATGGCAGGGCCGGTCGGCTGCGGCCTTTGCGGCATCGAGAGCCTCGAGGAAGCCGTCCGCCCCCTCCCCTTCAACGGCTCGAAGGCCCGCTTCGCGCCGGACGCCATCCTCGCCGCCATCGTTGGGCTGGCGCCGCTGCAGGCGCTCAACGTCGAAACCCGCGCCGTGCACGCAGCGGCCTTCTGGCAGCCGGGGGAAGGCGTTCGTCTCGTGCGCGAAGATGTCGGCCGCCACAATGCGCTCGACAAGCTCGCCGGCGCCATCGCCCGGTCCGGCCTCGACGCCGCATCGGGTGCCGTACTGCTGACCAGCCGCGTCTCGGTCGAGATGGTGCAGAAGACGGCGGCGATCGGCGCCCCGCTGATCGTCGCGGTCTCGGCGTCGACCAGTCTCGCGATCCGCGCGGCCGCCGATGCCGGCATCACGCTGGTCGCGGTCGCGCGGGCCGACGGATTCGAAGTGTTCAGCCATGGCGAGCGGCTCGGCCTGACGCCCTCCGCCCCTTCTGAGGAGAGAGAGGCGGTCCGCTCCGCCGTTTGAAAGCATCATGCCGCCCGAAAAGCTCGTCCGCATGGCGAACCAGATCGCCACCTTCTTCGCCGCGCAGGGCGCCGATGCCGCGCCGGCGGCGGTCGCCGCGCATCTCCGCCAATTCTGGGACCCGCGCATGCGGCGGACGATCATCGCCCATGCGGCAGAGGGCGGCGCCGGCCTCGAGCCCGTCGCTGCCGCGGCCATTGCGCGTCTTGCCGCGGAGGAGCCGGCGTGATGCAGTGCACCCGCCTCCGCGCAGCGCAGCACAGGTGAAGGCCATGGACAGGATCACGCTCCAGAACGAATTCGTCACCGTCGCCCTCGACCGCAAGGGCGCGGAACTGCAGTCGATCGTCGATACCGCCGGCCGCGAATGGATGTGGCAGGCCGACCCGTCCTTCTGGCCGCGCCATGCGCCGATCCTCTTTCCGATCGTCGGCCGCGCCGCCGGCGATGCGATCCGCGTCGGCGGCACGGACTATCCGATCGGCCAGCACGGCTTCGCGCGCGACCGCATGTTCGAGGTGCTGAGTTCCGGGCCGGAGCGGGCCGGTTTCCGCCTCCTCGCCGACGCCGACACGCTGAAGCACTATCCCTTCGAATTCGAGCTCGACATCCGCTTCGAGCTCGCCGGCGCGACGCTGTTCCAGACCGTGACCGCCCGCAACCAGGGCAGCCGCCCGATGCCGGCCGCGATCGGCTTCCATCCCGCCTTCCAGTGGCCGCTTCCCGGCGCCAAGGGTCCGCAGACCAGCCATGTCGTGATCTTCGAGCGCGAGGAGCCCGCCGATATCCGCCGCCTGAAGGATGGCGGCGTCGATCCGGCCACCCGCCCGACGCCGGTCCTCGGCAAGGTGCTGGCGCTCGATCCGGCGCTGTTCCTCGAAGACGCGATCATTTTTGACGAGCTCCGCAGCCGGTCCGTCTGGTTCGGGGTCGAGGGTGCCGATGGCCTCCGGATCGATTTCCCGGACCTCCCCTATCTCGGCATCTGGACCAAGCCCGGCGCGCCGTTCCTCTGCATCGAACCGTGGCAGGGCCATGCCGCGATGCTGGGCTTCGACGGCGAGATGGCGGAGATGCCGGGCATGGTCACGGTGCCGCCCGGTGGCAGCATGACCCGGCATATCGCCATCCGGATCGGCGCGCCCTCGCCCTGAGGCGTTCTGGCACGGGTTTCGCTTCGGATGACGGATTGTGCCAGCAGAAGGAACGGGTGATGGACCATAAATCGTCGGTGCGCGAGCGGGTGTGGAGCGACCTTCGCCGCGTCGCGCTGCCGGACAGCCGCTTCGACTTCGATTTCGCGGAGTTCATCGCCGATTTCGAAGGCGGCGAGGCTGCCTGCGACCGGCTGATCGCCGACGAGGCCTACCAGAATGCCGAGCTGATCTTCATCACGCCGGACAACTGCCTCGAAAGGCTGCGCCACCGTGCCCTTCTGGACGGCAAGTCCGTGCTGATGACGACCTATTCGATCAAGCGCGGCTTCTGGCTGCTCGATCCGGCCGAGATCGCGCCCGATCTTTATCTCTATGCCGCGACGCTGGACGGGATGGAGCGGGTCGGCCGTCCGGTCGATCTTGCGGCCATCGCCGCCATGCCGCCGGTCGACTATCTCGTCACCGGCACCGGCGCGATCAACCATGAGGGCATCCGCTTCGGCAAGGGACACGGCTTCTTCGATGTCGAATGGGGCATGCTCTACCGCCTCGGCCGCGTCGGACCCCACACCCCGGTCGCCGCCGTCGTGCATGATTGCCAGCTGCTCGACGAGACGCTGGTGCCCGACGTGTTCGACACCACCGCCGACCTCGTCTTCACGCCGACGCGCACCATCCGTGTCGTCAATGCCCAGAAGCCCGAGTGCGGCATCCTCTGGGACCGGCTCGACCCGCATATGTTCGCGACCATCCCGCCCCTGCAGGAGCTGAAGGCGATGCGGCTCTGACGGGCCCGTCGCTTTTTGTCGGATTGTGTTGAATTCAGCCGGTTTCGTTTGAAATCCGTCGGTAGCCGCCATGCCAGTAGAGCAGCGGCTGCGCGCCTGCCGTGAGGATCACATCGCGCACCGCGCCGATCAGGATGGCGTGGGAATGGCGCTCGATCGCCTCTTCGAGGTCGCAATCGATCGAGGCCAGCGCACCGACAAGGCCGAGGCTGCCGCTTGCGAAAGCGTGCCATTCGGCGCCGAGATAGCGGTCCGGTCCCTTGATTCCGCCCCGGCCCGAAAAGGCCTCGGCGATGAATTGCTGGTCCTCGGCGAGGACGTTGACGCAGAAGCGCCCGCTCCGAGCAACGACCGGCCAGGACGACGAAGCGCGGTTCACCGAAACGAGAATCGACGGATTATCCGCGGAAAAGGACGAGACCGACGATGCCGTGAAGCCCGTCTTCTCGGCGCCCGATCCCGTGGTGATCACGCTGACGGCGCCGGCGAGATGGCGCATGGCATGCTTGAAGACCGCCGCGTCGATGGCGGCGGACGGCGGCTCGATCTCGGCGGCGACCGGCATGGGCGGCTCCTCACGCAAGGCAGCCCGGCCGGTGCGGGCGGCCGGGCTCTCGTGACCCATATGGCTACTCGAAACTCTTTAAGCCATTGCATCACGAGCCCGGCCTTCGCCGAGAGGCAGCCGCGCTCCACCATCCTTCCGAGGGCGGGGAGTAGGAGCGGATCTGTCGTCGTTTTCCGCTACATCGCCTGCTGCAGGCAGGCGCCGGCCGCCATGGCAGACGAGCGCGCCGTGCTCTTGGAAACGGTGCCGGCCGCGACCAGGCTCTTCGTCGCGTCGGTGACAACGCCCTTGAGGTTGCCGCCGCCGACCGAACCGATCGACGCGTCATAGATCGCCTTGGCCTCGGCATTGAGGCCGGCGGCGCAGGCGTCGGCGGCAGAGCGGTCGGCCAGCGCCGGACCGGCGCCAATGGCGAGAAGGAGAGCGGCCGAGGCCAGGATCGTCCTCGTCATCGTCATTCCCCGAAACAGGATTTCAGCGCACGCCCACGCGGTTGACCGGGCCGCCGCGGTTCATCGG
>CAWZZK010000034.1:0-7405 GCA_963966455.1 Kaistia sp.
GGCGACGAGCGGGCTCTCGATGCCGCTCCTTCCCGTCATCGGCAAGATCGTGTTGCTCGTGCTGCTGCCGATCGTCGTCGGCCAGATCGCGCGGCACTGGCTCGCCGGTTGGGCGACGCGCAACAACAAGCAGATCAAGCTCGCCGACCGCGCCATCATCCTGGCGATCGTCTACAACTCGTTCTCGGATTCCATGGTGGAGGGCGTATGGCAGGGCCATGACGCGTCGCTGATCATCGAGATCATCGTCGGCGTCATCGCTCTTTTCTTCATCATCTACTATCTGATGATGATTCCCTGCCGGCTGCTGCGCTTCGACCGGGCCGACACCGTGGCCTGCCTCTTCTGCGCCTCGAAGAAGTCACTGGCGACCGGCGTGCCGCTGGCGCCGATCATCTTCGGCACGAACCCGTCGCTCGGCCTCATTATCGCGCCGCTGATGCTCTACCACTTCTGCCAGCTGGTGATCGTCAGCGTGATCGCCAACCGGCAGGCGCGCCTCGCACTGGCGGAAGCCTGAGCTCCGCCTCGCGCTTGGCAGCGAGGCGCTCGGGCAGGGCGGCCATCAGCGCCTGCCGCTCCTCGTCGCTCATGCGGGTCCAGCCGGCGATCTCGTCGAGCGTGCGGCCGCAGCCCTCGCAGAGGCCGAAATCGGGATCCATCGTGCAGATGCGGACGCAGGGCGATTTCATCGGAAGGCGGTGAGCGCCAGCAGGACGGCGACGGCGGTGAGCTGTTCGACGGCGCCGAGCGTGTCGCCGGTATGGCCGCCGAGGCGATGCAGCGAGAAGCTCGCGAAGCTGGTCGCGACCAGCGCCGCGGCGGCGAGCGCCACGATGGCGGCGATCGGGCCGGCAGCGAGCGTGCCGGCGACGAGGCCGATGACGATCGCAGCGACGAGCGCCATGCGCAGCGTCTCCTGATCCGGCCGACCGACGCCGCCGGCGAGGCCTTCGGGCCGGGCCGGGGGCAGCTCGGCCCAGTTGTGCACGATCGCGGCGCGGCCGAGCGATTCGGCGGTCACGAGCGCGAAGAGGCCGGCAAGCGGCGCCTCGGGCAGGAAGTCCGCGACGAGGCTGGCGCGGAGGCCGACCGAGAGGATCAGCGCCAGCGCGCCATAGCTGCCGATGCGGCTGTCGCGCATGATCGAGAGCCGCGAGGCGGCATCCGAGCCGCCGCCGATGCCGTCGACGGTATCGGCGAGGCCGTCCTCATGCAGCGCGCCGGTGAGGAGCGCGAGGCCCGTCAGCACCACGAGCGCGGCAGCGAGCGGCGGCAGCTTAAGCGCCGCGGCAGCGAGAAGGAGGAGGCCGCCGGCAAGGCCGATCAGCGCGCCAGCGACCGGGAAGGAGCGCACGGCACCGCGCAGATCCGCGCCGTCCGTCGGCGCGAGGCCGAGCCGCTCGGCCGGAATGCGCGTCAGGAATGCGAGCGAGACGGCGACGTCCCGTGGAAATCTCCCGCCCATCCGCTCCGATCCGTCCATGCACCGTCCCCGCCGTCAGCCGCCCCAGGAATGGGCCGCCTTGCGCATGGCCCGACGAGGGTTATAGATCGCCCGCCTGCGAGCGGCCAGTTCCCGCGCCGCCCCCGACACAGAGTTCCGTCATGCCCCGCTCCGCCACCGGCCTTCCCTTCGACGATTTCCGCGCCCTGCTTGGCTCGATGCCCGGTCCCGACGCGGCGGCTGTCGCCGCCATCCGCGCCCGCGACGCGCAATTGACCAAGCCGGCCGGATCGCTCGGGCGGATGGCAGAACTGGCGGAATGGCTTGGCGCCTGGCAGGGCAGGGCGCAGCCGGCGGTCAACCGGCCACTGGTCGCGATCTTCGCCGGCAATCACGGCGTCGCGGCGCGCGGCGTCTCGGCCTATCCGGCCAGCGTGACGCAGCAGATGGTCGAGAATTTCGCGGCGGGCGGCGCGGCGATCAACCAGATCTGTATCGCGCATGACCTGGGGCTCAAGGTGTTCGACCTCGCGCTCGACGTGCCGACCGGCGACATCACCACCGGGCCGGCCCTCGATGAGCCGGGTTGCGCGGCCACCATGGCCTTCGGCATGGAGGCGACGGCGGACGGCATCGATCTCCTCATCCTCGGCGAAATGGGCATCGGCAACACGACCGTCGCGGCGGCGCTGGCGGCCGGTCTCTTCGGCGGCACGGGCGCCGACTGGGTGGGCCCCGGCACCGGGCTCGATGCCGCGGGCGTCGCGCACAAGGCGGCCATCGTCGACGAGGCGCTGGCACTGAACGAAGGCGCGCTCGCGGATCCGCTGGAGGCGCTGCGCCGGCTCGGCGGTCGCGAACTCGCCGCGATCGTCGGCGCAATCCTCGCGGCGCGCATGAGCCGCATCCCCGTGATCGTCGACGGCTATGTCGCGACGGCGGCCGCGGCCGTGCTTTACCGGCTCGATCCGTCGGCGCTCGACCATTGCCAGTTCGGCCATCTCTCGGCGGAGCCTGCGCATGCCAGGCTGCTGGAGCTCATGGGCAAGCGGCCGCTGCTCGATCTCGGCATGCGGCTCGGCGAGGGAACCGGCGCGGCGCTGGCGGCCGGTCTCGTCAAGGCTGCTGCGCTCATCCATAGCGGCATGGCGACCTTCGCGCAGGCGCATGTCGCCGGGCCGTCGGCGGGCTGAGCGTTCAGCCGGCGGCGAGCGCCGCCCGCAACTTTTCGGCCTGCGCGGCGAGGATTTCCGGCTTTTCCATCGTGCCCGAATGCGGCTTCAGCGCCTTCCCGTCATAGCGCGGGATGACATGCACATGCAGGTGGAAGACGGTCTGGCCGGCCGGGGCCTCGTTGAACTGGGCGATGAAGATGCCGTCCGCCGCAAAGGCCGCTTTCGCCGCCCGGGCCAGCTTCTGCACGACTGGCAGCAGCTTGGCGAGCACCTCCGGATCGGCATCGAGCAGGTTGCGCGACGGCGCCTTGGGCAGGACCAGAAGATGACCCGGCGACTGCGGCATCACATCCATGAAGGCGACGGTGTCGTCGTCCTCATAGACGCGATGCGACGGGATCTCGCCGCGCAGTATCTTCGCGAAGATGTTGCCGTCGTCATAGCCGGTCATCGGGGCCTCCCTCGGGTCGCGCCCTTGGTAGCCGGCGCCGGCCGCCGCATCAAGCGCGGCGGGGCGAGGGGGCAGGGCGCTTCCGCGCCGGGGCGAGGTCGATGAGTCCCGTCTCGACGAGCGTCCGGTGGAAGCGGCGCTTGCGCTCCGACGGGGTCGCGACATAGCGGTCGCCCAGTTCCTCGATAAGATCGAGCCGCGTCGCGGAGACGGCATCGAGCGGCAGGCCGGCGGCCTTCAGCGCCACGGTGCCGAGCTGCGCGATGTCGAGCCGCTCCGGCAGGCCGGTGAAATCGGCCTCGAAATTCAGCGCCTCGATGGCGAAGAAGGTCTCGAACTGGCGCGGATCGTCGGGGCTCAGCCGCTGCTGACGCTCGATCGCCCGCGACATGGTCGGCAGATGATCGCCATAGCGGACGATCAGCATCGGGCGTTCAGGATAGCGGGCGAGGAGCGCGGCGCGGAAGGCGGCATAGCTGTCGGCCGTCTCGCAGAGGCGGGCATAATATTCGCCATAGGTCGGATCGGGCAGCACGCGCTCCGCGATCCCTCGCTCCTCCTCATAGCGGCCGGCCGGGACGAGCCGCGTCTCGTGCGGGCCGTGATTGTAGTTGGTCAGCACCATCGCGAAGCGAGGTGCGGGATCGCGGCCGAGCGAGGCGGAAAGGGCCTCGAGCGCCGCCGGGAAGAAATCCGCGTCGGAATTCGTCGCCTCGAAGGCTTCGAGATCGAAGGGGGCGGGATACTCGTCGGAGAAGACGCGCTCCTCGACGCCGAGCCCGCCATAGAAGGCGTCGTAGCTCAGGAAATTGCGGCGGCAGCTCGTTGCGAGCAGCGCGCGATAGCCGAGCGCGGAAAGCTCCGAGGGCAGCGAATGGGCGAAGCGGCCGGCGCCCTTGCTGAAGAGGAAGTAGCTGTCCGGCCCGAAGCTCGCCGAGGAGAGGCCCGTCAGGAGGCTGAACTCGGTCTGCCAGGAGCCGCCGCCATAGATGTCGACATGCAGGCGGCCGGCATGCGCGCCGGGCGGGGACAGGAAATCGGCGACGCGCTCGTCGACAGGGAGGCCGTAGCTGCGCGGATCGAAAACCGACTCGTGCTGGATGACGATGATGTCGGGCCGGACGGTGCTGCGGGCCGGGATCGGCGGCGACAGCGGCAGCGGCACGTCGCCGACATCCAGCATGCGCAGCCCGCCGGTCGGCCACCAGCTGGCGATATCGGCGAGCGACGCCATGAAGAAGGAGAAGAGGCCGGTGCGGGCCGTGACGTCGCGGCGCCAGCGCTCGGCCCCGCCCGTCGCGTAGAAGGTCGCGAAGAGGAGCGCGATGCCAAGGGCGAACAGCGCGGCGCGCTCGGAGAAGGGCAGCGCCGGCCCTGCCATCAGCGCTATCGCGGCGAGCGCGGCGATGGCGAGCAGCACAGCGGCCGCGATCGTCAGCGTGGCGGTGGCGCGGTACTGCTTCAGCATGAAGGGGATCGTGCCGGCGAAGGTCAGCGCGAGATCGGCGACGGCGAGCTTCATGCCGCTGTGGTGATGCTTGACGCCCGAGGCGCCGGCGATCGCGACGCCGAGGATGAGCGCCAGGAAGGCGGAGCGGGCGAGCTCGCCGAAGAGAAGCAGGAACAGCCCGACCAGGAATGCTTAGCCGGCAAAGCCCATGGCGACGCGGCGGGGCTGTCGCTCGGTCGCGGCCACGAGGGCGAGACCGGCGAGAAGGATCGTGATGCCGCTCATGCGTCGCTTGCCTTGAAGTCGCTTGTCTTGAAGGGAGAATGCTCGTCGAGAAAGGCGTGCTCGGCCACGACGGCCTCTCGCTCGCGCTTCAGATAGTCCGCGACGGCGGCCCGGAAATTCCGGTCGGCGATCCAGTGGGCCGAGCGGGTGATCACCGGACGATAGCCGCGCGCCAGCTTGTGCTCGCCCTGCGCGCCGGCCTCGACCCGTGGCACGCCATGGGCGATCGCCCATTCGACGGCCTGGTGGTAGCAGATCTCGAAATGCAGGAACGGCACCTCCTCCACCGCGCCCCAATAGCGGCCATAGAGGGCGTTGGAGCCGATGAGGTTGAGCGCACCGGCGATGCGCCGTCCGCCGCGGCGGGCGAAGATGAGCAGCACGCGATCCGCCATCGCGGCGCCGAGCAGCGAGAAGAAGCGGCGGTTGAGATAGGGCCGGCCCCATTTCCGCGCGCCGGTGTCCTGGTAGAATTCGAAAAAGGCGTCCCAGGCCGCCTCGTCGATGTCGCGGCCGGTGACGAGCTCGACCTCGATGCCGCCGATGAGCGCGTCGCGGCGCTCGCGGCGGATGGTCTTGCGCTTCTGCGAAGTCAGCGCGTCGAGGAAATCCTGGAAATCGCGATAGCCCGGATTGTCGAACTGGAACTGCTGGTCGGCGCGGGGGAGGAAGCCGGCGCCTTCGAGGATCGCCGCGTCCTCGTCTTCGAGAAAGGTCGCATGGACCGACGAGGCGCCGGCGCGGCGCGCCAGTTCCAGGAGACCGGCGGCCAGCGTCTCGCGCGCCATCGGGCTCGCATCGGGCCGGGTGAGCAGGCGCCGTCCGGTTGCCGGCGTGAACGGCACCGAGACCTGCAGCTTCGGATAATAGCTGTCGCCGGCGCGCTCATAGGCATCCGCCCAGCCATGGTCGAAGACATATTCGCCCATGGAATGGGTCTTCTCGTAGCAGGGGACGACCGCCTCGGGCCGGCCCGAGGCATCGTCGAGCACGAGGTGGCGGGCCTGCCAGCCAGAGCGAGCGACGGCACAGCCGGCCTCTTCCAGCGAGCGCAGGAAATCATGCGCGATGAAGGGATTGTAGGGCGCCCGCTCGCTATCCGCCTCGCTCCCACCCGGCGCATGAAGCGCGCGGAGCGTCGCGCCCACATCCTCGCCGAGGGGACGAACCGAATCCCAACCGGGATTGGCGCAGCCGTCCCAGGCGGCGCGCTCGATCTCGGTCAGCGATGAGAGAACGGTGAGGCGCGCGGGGCTAGCGCTCATCGGCAAAGGTGTTCCTGTCGGCGGAAGGCCGACTGCAAATCTAGGCGCCGTGACGGCTTTTGGAAGGGCCGCCGTCAGGCGTCGGGATCGAAGCCCTCGAAGGTGATCTGGTCGGCGACGCGGCGCGCCTTCTCGCGGTCGGCCGGCGTGCGCACGGTCCAGGTGATCAGCGGCCGTCCGAGCGTGCGCAGGACGGAGGTCGCGAGCGTCGGCAGGCCATGGATGTCGTAGGAGACGAAGGCGGCGCCAACGCGCGGCACATCGAGGACATGGCGCAGCCGCCGCCGCTTGGTCGCCGGCAGGAAGCCCCAGTCGTTGAGATCGGTGTAGCGGTCGGCGACGATGCCGCGCGGGATCTGCGGCGCCAGCCGCCGCATGGCGGCCATCGAATCGGGATCGAAGGACATGACCACCGCCGGGCCGGCATAGGCCGCGAGGATCGGCGCCACGGCCTCCTCGAGCTTGCGGCTGCCGGAGAAATCGCTCTTCAATTCGATCACCAGAGGCACCGCGCCGGCGACCGTCGCGAGCAGTTCCGCGAGCGTCGGCACGCGGTCGCTGCCGAGCCGGAAGTCGAGCGCCTTCAGCGCCGAGAGGCTGAAGCCGTCGACCCGGCCGCTGCCATCGAGGACGCGGTTGACCGTGTCGTCATGGAAGACGACCACCGCGCCGTCGGCAGAGAGCTGCAGGTCGACCTCGATCGCGAAGCGATGCTCGACCGCCGCGCGGACGGCCGAGAGCGTGTTCTCGACGCGGCCCGCGGCGGTATCGTGATAGCCGCGATGGGCGATCGGACGCGCGGTCAGCCAGGCGGGGGCCATCGGGAACCTCCCTGTCAGGCGATCTCGATGATCGCCTCGACCTCGACGGCGACGCCGAAGGGCAGGCCGCCGACGCCGACGGCCGAGCGGGCATGACGGCCCTTCTCGTCGAAGGTCTCGACCATGAAATCGGAGGCGCCGTTGACGACCTTGGGCTGATCGGTGAAGGCGGGGGTGCCGTTCACGAAGCCCGTGAGCTTCACGATCCGAGCGACGCGGTCGAGATCGCCGAGTGCGGCGCGCGCCTGCGCCAGGATGTTGATGGCGCAGAGACGCGCCGCGGCGCGGCCTTCCTCGACGCCGAACTCCTCGCCGAGCTTGCCGACATAGTCGACCCCGTTCGGGCCGACCGGGATCTGGCCGGAGATGTACAGCATCCCACGGCTCTCGACGAAGGGCACGTAGTTGGCGGCCGGCGCGGCGGGCTGCGGCAGCGTGATGCCGAGCGAGGCGAGGCGGGCTTCGATGGCGCTCATGGGCACGAACTCCGGCAGGGGCTGATCAAAAGGGA
>CAWZZK010000035.1:0-31662 GCA_963966455.1 Kaistia sp.
CAATGCCGCGTGGCGGGCCGAGGGCTTGACGGGCATCTTGCCACCAGGGGCATGAGCGTCGGAAAACCGGTTGCGCAGCGTGCCGATGCCGTTGACCAGGTGCATTGCCCCGCCGAGGATCATCTTGATCGGCTCCTCAACGTGTTGGTCGGGGGCCATGTTCAGTTCGCGAGCCGCCAAGCCGTACAGCTTAGGCAGGTCGTCCTTGTGGCTGTACGGTATCTCTCGTTCGTCCAGCACTCGCTTGCAGACGGTTTCGAGAAGCGTGCGCGCGACCGTAATCGCACCTTCCGGATCACTGGCGCGGCGGGACAGGGCTTTGGCCCACACCGCATGCACGCCATCGGCGTCAAAGGACGCCAACGCGTCGCCGGCGACGGCGTCTACGGGGGCGCGGTTCGTACCTTCAAGATGCTCGATGATCGGCGTGAAGGCGCCGCTGATGATTTGGCGACGCTCGGCATATGTGCCGGCCTCGTTCTTGATGAATCCCCAAAAAGCGCTGAGGTTTCGGTAGGTCCTGACAAATGACGGGAGCAAGGCTTTCAAGGTATCGTCGGCCATGAACTCCCGGCGCAGGTGTTCGTATACGCGATTGTCCGAAGACCCGCCCGTCGCAGCGTCAGTTAGGATGCCTTCCATCATCGTCACTCGCTCGATGATACTGTCCGGAAGATCGTCTATATTCATTCTGGGCCCCATCCAATCTGCGATTAACTCGACCATTGAGCATCGAGCAAAATGAATCCGGTATATTCGGCCACCTAGATTGAGTTACTATCCCAATCCATAGCTGGCCTCAATAAATGTGGGGAGCCTCGTCTCAAGAACGCAACGAACATCGAATTCTGCCTCGGAAGTAAGCATTTGCCGGACCAGCCAAGGACCAGCCAGCAGCGACCTACTGTCTAGAGCGGATTTTGGCTTTGTTGACGGCGTCTCAGGCGTGGCAAGAGAGATTCCGGCGAGCGATCGCTGGGCAGATAACCCTATCCAGCGCGAGCCCATTCGGCCCGCCTGCAGTCACGCTAATACGTTCGCGCTCGCCGGAAGCTGACGACGGTCACTTCGGCGGTAGAGTCGCACTTTGAGTCGATGGCTGCGTTAGTGCCCCCCAAAACGCAAAAGGCCGCGGGGAACCGCGGCCTTTTCGCAATCCGGTGGGTGCCGGAAAAATTGGAGCGGGCGAAGGGATTCGAACCCTCGACCCTAACCTTGGCAAGGTTATGCTCTACCCCTGAGCTACACCCGCATCCGTGCCCGGCATCGCCGGACGGCCGCGTTATGGCGCAAGGTTCGGAGGATTGCAACAGGCAATTTGCCGGCGATCCACAGGGCGTTGCGGCGCGTACCCTCGCGGCTCGCTCCTGCGCGAGGACGCCTTGCCTCCCGCCCGCTTATGGCGCATTCGCTTGGCCTCTCGCCTCGACAGGGACCGCGGCGCCATGCCGATGACACGTGACGACCTTCTCGCCTTTCTCGGAACGCTCGGCATCTCGACCGAGACGGTGGAGCATCCGCCGCTCTTCACCGTCGCCGAGAGCAAGGAGTTGCGCGGCGCGCTCACCGGGCTGCACAGCAAGAACCTCTTCGTGAAGGACAAGAAGGGGCGGCTCTTCCTCGTCGTCGCCGTCGAGGACAGCGTCATCGACCTGAAGCGGCTTCACGAGCTCGTCGGCGGCTCGGGCCGGCTCACCTTCGGCTCGGCCGAACTGCTTCTCGATGTGCTCGGCGTCACGCCGGGTTCGGTCACGCCCTTCGCGCTCGTCAATGACGTGCCGCCACGCGTGACGCTGGTCCTCGACCGGCGCATCGCCGAGGGCGCGGAGGCGAATTTCCACCCGCTGATCAACACAGCGACGACGCGGATCGCCGTGCCGGACTTCCTCGCTTTCGCCGAGGCGACCGGCCATCCGCCGCTCGTCGTCGCTTTCGGGGCGCCGGCGGGCGAAGCGGATTTGTAAATCCGCGCCGGACGATCCATCTTCAGCAGCGAAACGGCGCCGGCCCGACCGGCGCGACAGCCATTCAGAGGCGGACGCTCATGAACCAGCCCAGCTACAGCTTCGGATCCTCCTATCAGCCGCCGGCGGAGCCGGCCGGCGGCGCCGACGACCTCATCCGCGACACCACCACCCAGGCCTGCGCCCGCGACGTCATCGAGGCCTCGCAGAAGCAGCCCGTGCTCGTCGATTTCTGGGCGCCCTGGTGCGGCCCGTGCAAGCAGCTCACCCCGGTGCTCGAAAAGGTCGTCAAGGCGGCCAAGGGCGCCGTGAAGCTCGTGAAGATGAACATCGACGATCACCCGTCGATCGCCGGCCAGCTCGGCATCCAGTCGATCCCGGCCGTGATCGCCTTTGTCGGCGGCCGGCCCGTCGACGGCTTCATGGGCGCCCTGCCCGAAGGCCAGGTGAAGCAGTTCATCGAGCGGCTCGGAGGCGCCGGCGGCGCCGACGAGATCGAGGCGGCGCTCGCCGAGGCCGAGCAGCTGGTGGCGGGCGGCGCGCTCGCCGAAGCCGCGCAGCTCTATGCCGCGATCCTCGCCGCCGAGCCTGAGAATTTGAAGGCGCTGGCCGGGCTCGCGTCCTGCAATGTCGCCGCCGGCCAGATCGAGGAGGCCAAGGCGCTCATCGCCGGCGTTCCCGAGGCCAAGGCCGCCGACCCGGCGCTCGCCGCCGTGCGCGCCCAGCTGGCGCTCATCGAACAGACCGCGGATCTCGGCGAGGAGGGCGAACTGCGCGCGCGCATCGCCGCAAACCGCAAGGATTTCCCCGCGCTTTTCGATCTCGCGCTGCTCCGTAACGGCAAGGGCGACCGCGAGGAAGCGACTGACCTCCTCCTTGAAATCGTCCGCGCCGACCGCAATTGGGAGGAGGACAAGGCCCGAAAGCAGCTGGTCCAGCTGTTCGAGGCCTGGGGACCGACCGACGAGGCCACGCTGAGCGGCCGCCGCCGCCTGTCCTCGCTCCTGTTCTCCTGAGGCGTCGTCGCCGACGAAAGCGTTCATGAAGGCTGGTAAAGCCACTTATCAGGGTCCGCGCGATCTCCCGGACAGCATCCCGGTCTTTCCCTTGACCGGGGCGCTGCTGCTGCCGCGCGGGCAGCTGCCACTCAACATCTTCGAGCCGCGCTATCTCGCTATGGTCGATACGGCCATGGCCGGCGACCGGCTGATCGGCATGATCCAGCCGGCCGGCCCCTCCGGCGAGGATGGCGAGCCGGCGCTTTCGGCGATCGGCTGTGTCGGGCGCATCACCTCCTATGCGGAGACCGAGGACGGCCGCACCATGATCGTCCTCACCGGCATCGCGCGCTTCCGCGTCGTCGAGGAGATCGAAGGGCGCAGCGGTTTCCGCATCTGCCGCATCGCGACGGGCGACTTCATCGATGATTTCGCGGAGAATGCCGGCGCCGAGGCGGTCGACCGGGCGCGGCTCCTCGACGTGTTCCGCGCCTATCTCGACGCCAACCGTCTCGAGGCCGACTGGGACAATATCGGCCGCACGTCAAACGAGACGCTGGTCAACGCGCTCTCGATGATGAGCCCCTACGGCCCGGCCGAGAAGCAGGCGCTGCTCGAGGCGGCGGATCTCCGCACGCGCGCCGAGACGCTGATCGCGCTCACCGAGATGACGCTGGCGCGCGGTGGCGACAGCGCCGCCTCGCCGCTCCTGCAATAGGTGCGTCATGGCGCCGCTCGACCGTCCCGCCGCCCGCATCGACGTCAAGCTCCTGGAGATGCTGGTCTGCCCGGTGACGAAGACGGCGCTCGCCTATGACGAGGCGCGGCAGGAGCTGGTGAGCCGCGCCGCGCGCCTCGCCTATCCGATCCGCGACGGCATCCCGATCATGCTGCCCGACGAGGCACGGCCGCTCGTCGACGACTGACACCCCTCTGTTGCAGCGCAGCATCGCCGGCGGCATTGTCGTTGCGGCGCCGATGACGCGGCGCGACGCGCTTCGGAGCCCCTCATGCGCCTCAAGGTCTATCTCGCCGGTCCGGAGGTGTTCCTCCCCGATGCCCGCGCCCAGCAGGACCGCAAGATCGAACTGACCCGCGCCGCCGGCCTGGTGCCGCTGGCGCCGGGCGATCTCGCCATCCCGCCGCAACCCTCCAAGCGGGCGCTCGGCCATGCCATCAGCGCCATCGACGAGCGGCTGATGGACGAGGCGGATGCGATCATCGCCAATCTGACGCCCTATCACGGCGTCTCGGCCGATACCGGCACCTGCTTCGAGCTCGGCTATATGTGCGCCCGCGGCAAGCTCGCCTATGGCTACACCAATGTCGCGGCCGACATGCGCAGCCGCTCGGTGGCGCATTATGGCGGCGAGGTGCATGTCGACGCGGCCGGCCGGCTGCGCGGTGCCGACGGGCTGATGATCGAGGATGTCGACATGGCCGACAATCTCATGATGCAGGGCGGCATCGAGCGGCGCGGCGGCAAGCTGGTCGTGCATCAGGCGGCGCCGGACGCGCTCTATACCGACACGACGGCGTTCGAGATCTGTCTCGCGCTGCTCGCCGAGCGCGCCGGGCTCAGGCCGCGGGTTCTGGCGGCGGGGTGAGCGGCGGCCTTCCGCCGAAGATCGCCGAGCCGACGCGGACATGGGTCGCGCCGAAGGCGATGGCGGTTTCGAAATCGCCGCTCATGCCCATGGACAGCGCGCCGACGCCGACGGCGCGACCGAGCTTGGCCAGGAGCGCGAAATGCGGGCCGGGCGATTCCTCGGCCGGCGGGATGCACATCAGACCTTCGATGGCGAGCCCATGCACCGCGCGGCAGCGCTCGACAAAGGCTGCCGCCTCGCGCGGCGCGATGCCGGACTTCTGCGGCTCGAGCCCCGTGTTCACCTGGACGAAGAGGCGAGGGCGCCGGCCCTGCCTGGTCATTTCGGCGGCGAGGGCGGCGGCGATCTTCTCGCGGTCGACGGTATGGATGACATCGAACAGCGCCACCGCCTCGCGGGCCTTGTTGGATTGCAGCGGCCCGATGAGATGGAGTTCGATATCGGGATGTTCGGCGACGAGCGCCGGCCATTTCCCCTCCGCCTCCTGGACGCGGTTCTCGCCGAAGAGACGCTGGCCCGCCGCGAGCGCCGGCACCATGTCCCCGGCGGGAAAGGTCTTCGACACGGCGACGAGCGCCGCCGACCCCGCCGGACGGCCGGCCTCCCGCTCGGCGGCAGCGATGCGGGCGCGGATGGAAGCGAGGCGCTCGGCAAGAGTGTCGGTCACTGGCGGATCCTCGGCTTTTCCCTGATGGCTGCGCCTAGCATGGCTGCGCCGCCCGCTCAACGCGGCGGCAAGCTTCAAGGTTGACCGCAGAGCACCTTTCTGGTGATGGTCGCAACCTCTCACAGCGCCGCAATTCGGCGCCGTTTCTCCCGCATATCAAAGACGACCATGGCGACAGAACGTTACAACCCGCGCGAGGCCGAACCCCGCTGGCAGCGCGAGTGGGCCGAGCGCGGCATCTTCGAGGCGAAGAACGGCGATCCGCGGCCGAAATACTATGTACTCGAGATGTTCCCCTATCCATCGGGGCGCATCCATATCGGCCATGGCCGCAACTATGTCATGGGCGACGTGGTCGCACGCTTCAAACGGATGAAGGGCTTCAACGTCCTGCATCCGATGGGCTGGGATGCCTTCGGCCTGCCGGCCGAGAACGCCGCCATCGAGCGCAACAGCCATCCGAAGATCTGGACCTACGAGAATATCGAGACGATGAAGGCGCAGCTGAAGCTGCTCGGCCTCTCGCTCGACTGGAGCCGCGAGATCGCCACCTGCGATCCCTCCTATTATGCCGAGCAGCAGCGCATCTTCGTCGACCTGCATGAGCGCGGCCTCGCCTATCGCAAGGAGAGCGAGGTCAACTGGGACCCCGTCGACAACACCGTGCTCGCCAACGAGCAGGTGATCGAGGGCCGCGGCTGGCGCTCGGGCGCGCTCGTGGAGCGGCGCAAGCTCTCGCAGTGGTTCTTCCGCATCACCGAATTCGCCGACGAATTGCTCTCGGCGCTCGACGAGCTCGAGCGCTGGCCGGACAAGGTGCGGCTGATGCAGCGCAACTGGATCGGCCGCTCGGAAGGCCTGTCGCTGCGCTTCGCGCTCGATCCGGCGACCGCGCCGGCGGGCACCAGCGAGGTCGAGGTCTATACGACCCGGCCCGACACGCTCTATGGCGCGTCCTTCCTCGCCATCGCCGCCAATCACCCGCTCGCCGAGGCGCTCGGCGCGGCGAACCCGGCGCTCGCCGACTTCCTCACCGAATGCCGCCGCGGCGGCACCTCGGCCGAGGCGATCGAGACGCAGGAGAAGAAGGGCTTCGACACCGGACTTCGCGCCGAGCACCCGCTGGTGCCCGGCTGGATGCTGCCTGTCTATGTCGCGAACTTTATCCTGATGGACTACGGCACCGGCGCCATTTTCGGCTGCCCGGCCCATGACCAGCGCGATCTCGACTTCGCGCGGAAATACGGGCTGCCTGTGAAGGCCGTGGTGCTGCCCGAAGGCGAGGATCCCGCGAGTTTCGATGTCGGCGACATCGCCTTCGACGGCATCGGCCATCTGTTCCATTCCGATTTCCTCGACGGGCTCTCGATCCCCGCCGCCAAGGAGGCGGTGACGCGCCGGCTGGAGACGCAGGATCTCGCCGGCAAGCCGCAGGGCCGCCGCCAGGTCAATTTCCGCCTGCGCGACTGGGGCATCTCGCGCCAGCGCTATTGGGGCTGCCCGATCCCGATCATCCATTGCCCGTCCTGCGGCCCGGTCGCGGTGCCGAAGGCGGACCTGCCGGTGCTGCTGCCCGACGACGTCACCTTCGACAAGCCCGGCAATCCGCTCGACCGTCATCCGACGTGGAAGCATGTCGCCTGCCCGCGCTGCGGCACGGCGGCGGTGCGCGAGACGGACACGATGGACACCTTCGTCGATTCGTCCTGGTATTTCGCCCGCTTCACCGCGGCGCCCGGCGAGCCGCCGCTGACCCGCGAAGCGGCCGATCACTGGCTGCCCGTCGACCAGTATATCGGCGGCATCGAGCACGCGATCCTGCACCTCCTCTATGCGCGCTTCTTCACGCGCGCGCTCCGGAGCGCCGGCCGCATCTCGGTCGCCGAGCCCTTCGCCGGCCTCTTCACGCAGGGCATGATCGTCCACGAGACCTACAAGGATACGGCCGGCAAATGGCTGTTCCCCGAAGAGGTCGAGCAGCGCGACGGCGGCGCCTTCCGTGTCGGCACCGATGAGCCGGTGACGGTCGGCCCGCCCGAGAAGATGTCGAAGTCGAAGCGCAATGTCGTGCCGCCGGAGATCGTCGCCGACACCTATGGCGTCGATTGCGCGCGCTGGTTCATGCTCTCCGACACGCCGCCCGAGCGCGACAGCGAATGGACGTCCGCCGGCATCGAAGGCGCCTGGCGCTTCACGCAGCGGCTGTGGCGCCTCGTCGGCGAGGCGGCGGAGCTCGCCGGCAAGCCCGACCACCCGCATGTTTTCGGACCCGAATCGACCGCACTCCGCCGCGCCGCCCACCGCCTGATCGCGCAGGTCGAGGAGGATTTCGATCGCCTCCGCTTCAACGTCGCCGTGGCGCGCGTGCATGCCTTCGCCAATGTCTTCGGCGAGGCCGTCGCCGCCGCACGCTCCGCGACGAGCGTCGCGCCCGACATGGCCTTCGCGCTCGACGAGGCGGCCGGCTTCCTCGTCGCCGCGGTCGGCCCGATGGTGCCGCATCTCGCCGAGGAATGCTGGGCGGTGCTCGGCCGCTCGGGCATCGCCGCCGAGGCGGCCTGGCCGCATGCCGACCCGGCGCTTCTCGTCGATGACGAGATCACGCTGCCGATCCAGATCAACGGCAAGAAGCGCGCCGAGATCACGGTCTCGGCAAGCGCCGACCAAGCTGCTATCGAGAAGGCGGTGCTGGAGCTCGACAGCGTCGTCCGCGCGCTCGAAGGCCGCGCGCCGAAGAAGATCGTCGTGGTGCCGAAAAGGATCGTCAATGTCGTCGTCTGACCCGAAGGGTCGCGCGCGCCGGTTGTTCGGCGTGGCCGCGGCCGTCCTGATCGGCCTCACGCTCGGCGCCTGCACGGTGCGCCCCGTCTATATGGCGACGACGCCCGGCCAGGCGCCGGCCGCCGATCTTTCGGCCATCTCGGTCGCCGATGTCGGCGACCGCGTGGCGCAGCAGGTGCGCAACAATCTCGTCTTCGCCTTCACCGGCGGCAAGACGGCGCCGCCGCCGCGCTATGACATGACGATCAACGTCACCAGCTCGGAAGCCCGGCTCGGCTTCGAGAAGGACGAGACGGCGCCGGCATATCAGGTGACAGTCGCGGTGAAGTTCCAGCTCACCGAGCGTGGCAGCGGCCGCGTCATCCTGCGCTCGTCCTCGAACGGCATCGCCAGCTACGACCGGTCGAACCAGAACTTCGCCAATGTCCGCGCGCGCATCGACGCCGAGAACCGCGCCGCGCAGGCCGTCGCCGACCAGATGCAGCTCCGCCTCGCCATCGCGCTCGCCAAGGAGGCGAAGGTGACGGTGGCGCCGGTCTATGCGCCGCCGAAGGTCGACGCCCCGGGCATCATCGGGGGCGGCACCTAGCCCCGCCGGGCCTCGCTCGTCCGGGGCGAGCGCGGCGCCTGATCGGGAGGCGACGACCATGGTGCAGATCCGGCCGCAGGAGGCCGAGCGCTTTCTGGCGAAGCCCGATCCCGCCGTGCGGGTCGTGCTCATTTATGGCAGCGATACCGGCCTCGTCTCCGAGCGGGCCGCGACCTTCGCGCAGCGGATCATCGAGGGCAGCAGCGATCCCTTCGCCCTGGTGCGGCTCGATTCGGCCGACATCGCCTCCGATCCCGGCCGCCTCGCCGACGAGGCGCGCACCATCGGCCTCTTCGGCGGCAGCCGCGCGATCCGCGTCCGCGTCGCCGGCAACCGGACGATCCAGCCTTCCGTCGAAGCCGTGCTCGCCGATCCGCCGAGCGACGCCTGGATAATCCTCGAGGGCGGCGACATCAAGAAGGGCACCGGCCTCCGCAAGCTTTGCGAAGGCGCGCGCGGCGCGGCGGCGATCGCCTGCTATGCCGACAGCGCCGCCATGATCGACGGGCTGATCCAGACCGAGATCGTCGGCGCCGGCCTCGCGCTCGACGCGGAGGCGCGCGATATCCTCAAGGCCTCGCTCGGCGCCGACCGCCTCGCCAGCCGCTCGGAGCTGCAGAAGCTGGCGCTCTATGCCGATGGCATGGGGACCGTCACCGCCGAGGCCGTCCGCGCCATCGTCGGCGATGCCGGCGCCTCGGCTGTCGACGATGCGGTCGACGCGGTTGCCGGTGGCGATCCCGGCGCCTTCGACCGCAGCTTCCGCCGGCTGGTCGCGAGCGGCACCCCGGCCTTCGTCATCGCCGCCGCGGCGCTTCGCCATCTGCAGGTGATGCACCGCGTCGCCGCCGAGATGGGCGAGGGGAGGCCGGCCGAGGCGGCGATCGATGCCGTCGGCGGCCCGATGTTCCCGCAGCGCAAGGCGAAACTCGCCGGCCAGCTGCGCCTCTGGGGCGCCGACCGCCTCTTCGAGATGTGCGGAAGGCTGGAGCGGGCGATCTTCGAAAGCCGGACCAAGCCGGCGCTCGGCGACGCCGCGATCGAGAAGACGCTCACCGGCATCGCCCTCGCCGCCCGCCAACGGCGGCGCTGACGACGCGCCGCTCTCTGCCGGCTATTCCCGCTATTCCCGCTTCAGCAGGCGGCAGACCTCGTCGAGCTGCTCAAGGCTCGTATAGCGGATCGACAGCTGGCCGGCGCCGTCGCCCTTGTGGTCGATCTTGATTGCGAGGCCGAGACTGTCGCCGAGCAGCTTTTCCAGCGCGCGGGTGTCGGCGTCCTTCTCGCGGCGCGGCTTGGTGGAGGGGCGCTCCGCCTTCTCGGTCTGCGTGATCGCCTCCGCCTCGCGCACGGTCAGCCCGCCCTCGACGATCCGCTGCGCGACCGCCTCAGGGTCGTCGACCGTCACCAGCGCGCGGGCATGGCCGGCCGTCAGCTTGCCCTCGCGGACATAGGCCTGGACCTTTTCGGGGAGCTTCAGCAGCCGCAGCGTGTTCGCGACATGGGGACGGCTCTTGCCGATGACATCGGCGAGCGCCGTCTGGCTATAGGCGAACTCGTCGATGAGTTGCTGATAGCCGAGCGCCTCCTCGAGCGCGTTGAGGTCGCTGCGCTGGACATTCTCGATGATCGCGAGTTCGAGCGCCTCCTGGTCGGAGACATTGTTGATCAGCACAGGAACGTCATGCAGCCCGGCGCGCTGCGCCGCGCGCCAGCGCCGCTCACCGGCGATGATCTCATAGGCCTCGCCGCCGCCGACCACCGATCGGACGAGGATCGGCTGCACGATGCCCTTCTCGCGGATCGACGCCGTCAGGTCCGCGAGATCCGACTCCTCGAAAGCTTTGCGCGGATTGCGCGGATTGGGCCGCAGGAAGGCGATCGGCACCCGCCGCGACAGGCGCGAGCGCTCGTTGACGACGGATTCGGTGTCGACGTCGCCGATCAGCGCCGCAAGGCCGCGGCCGAGCCGACGACGGTTGCCATCCTCCATGGGAGCGTTCCTCTTCTCGTTACGTCGTCAGGATCTGCCGTCGTCAGGCGGCGCGCAGCCGCTTCTCGCGCTGGATGATTTCCGAGGCGAGGCGGAGATAGGCCTGGCTGCCGGTGCTCTTAAAATCGTAAAGCAGCACCGGCTTGCCATGCGACGGCGCCTCGGAGATGCGGACATTGCGCGGGATCACCGTGTCGTAGACCGCCTCGCCCATATGCGCGCGCACATCGGACACGACCTGGCCGGCGAGATTGTTGCGGCTGTCGAACATCGTCAGCACGATGCCATGAACGGTCAGTTCCGGGTTGAGCGCGTGCTTCACCTGCTCGACCGTCTGGAGCAGCTGCGACAGGCCTTCCAGCGCGAAGAACTCGCATTGCAGCGGCACCAGGATCGAATGCGACGCCGACAGCGCATTGATCGTCAGCAGGTTCAGCGAGGGCGGGCAATCGACCAGTACATAGGAGTAGTTTCGCCCGCGAATCGATTCCGCTCGCTGCACATGCGCGGCGATCGCTCGGCGCAGGCGGAAGGCTCGATCCGAGCGGCTGGCGATCTCCAGTTCGACCCCGAGCAGATCCATAGTCGACGGCGCCACCGAGAGACGGGGAACCGCCGTCTCCATCGCGACTTCCGAGAGGATCGATTCCCCGACCATCAGGTCATAGGTCGAGCGGAGGCGGAGCTTGCGGTCGATGCCGAGACCCGTCGAGGCATTGCCCTGCGGATCGAGATCGACGATCAGCACCTCTTCGCCGATGGCGGCCAACGCGGTGCCGAGATTGATGGCCGTCGTGGTCTTGCCGACGCCGCCCTTCTGGTTCGCGAGCGCGATCACCCGCGGCGCGGCTGCGAGCAGAGACGGAGGAGAGAAGGAGTGCGTGTCGGACATTCGCCTGTCCTCGATGCGCCTCAGAGCTTGCGCTCTGCGCGTTGGATTTCCACGATCGAACTCGCCGGATCGATCAAGCTCTTGTGTCTTACCAGATCGAGCGACCAAGATTGAGAGGCTTCCGCCAGCTCCTGGTCAAAATCCTCGCCTTTATGGAACGCGGCTGGCACGCCCCGGCCCATCAAAGGCGCCGCCAGATCGAGAAGCTTGTCGAGAGGGGCGAGGGCCCGGGCGCTGATGCGATCGACCGGCCCGCTCAATTGTTTCAGAACCGATTCGATGCGGCCGTCACGAACGGTGACCGGCGCTCCGGTTTCGCGCGCCACGGTGCGCAGGAAAGCACATTTCTTCTGGTTCGATTCGACGCAGACGACCAAGGCCCCCGGCTTGTCCGCCAGCAGGATGCCCGTGACGAGCCCCGGCAGTCCGCCGCCGCTGCCGATATCCACCCAGCGCCGGTCCTCGGGAAAGAGGGCCACGAGCTGCGCCGAATCGGCGATGTGCCGAGTCCAGATCTCGCCCATCGTTCGCGGGGAGACGAGATTCTGGGCCGGCTGCCACTTGCGGAGCAGCTCGACATAGAGCGTCAAGCGCTCCTCTGTTTCACGTGAAACAGGGATGATGTCGCGGAGCGCAGCGACGCTTTCGGGCCCCGAATTCATGCCGTCGCCCGCGCTTCGGCCCGACGGGCACGCTTGACGGCGCCGAGCAGGATGGCGAGCGCGGCCGGCGTCATGCCTTCGATGCGCCCGGCCTGGCCCAGCGTGGCAGGACGGACTTGCGAGAGCCGCTGCTTCAACTCGTTGGAAAGACCAGTCACCGAGGCATAGTCGAGGCCGGCATCGAGTTCGACGCTCTCCTCACGAGCGACCTCATCGATATCGGCCTTCTGGCGGTCGAGATAGACCGCATATTTCGCGTCCGATTCAATCTGCGCCAGCGCGCCGGGCGAGTAGCGCGCGAGCTCCGGCCAGATTGCCGCCAACCGGGCGGCATCGATATCCGGATAGGCGAGCAGGTCGAAGGCGGAGCGGCGCACGCCATCGGCATTGATCGCGAGGCCGTGCCGGGCCGCTTCGGTGGGCGTCAGGCTGGCGGCGGAGAACGCCTGACGGGCCGCCTCGATCTCCGCGAGCTTGGCATTGAACGCTCGCGCGCGCTCGGTCCCGACGACGCCGATCTCGATTCCGAGCGGCGTCAACCGCTGATCGGCATTGTCGGCCCGCAGCGACAGCCGATATTCGGCGCGGGAGGTGAACATGCGATAGGGCTCGGTCACGCCGCGGGTCACCAGGTCGTCGATCATCACGCCGATATAGGACTCCGACCGGCTGAAAGTTATGCCGTCGCGTCCCGCGGCGCGGCGGGCGGCGTTGATGCCGGCGACGACACCCTGCGCCGCCGCCTCCTCATAGCCCGTGGTGCCGTTGATCTGGCCGGCAAGGAAGAGGCCTCGCGCGCGCTTGGTCTCCAGTGTCGCCATCAGCTCGCGCGGGTCGACATGGTCATATTCGATGGCATAGCCGGGGCGAAGGATCACCGCCCGCTCGAGGCCGGGGATCGAGGCGACAAGCGCCGCCTGGACATCCTCAGGCAGCGAGGTCGAGATGCCGTTCGGATAGACGGTCGGATCGTCCAGCCCCTCCGGCTCGAGGAAGATCTGGTGACCTTCCCGCTCGCCGAAGCGGACGATCTTGTCCTCGATGCTCGGGCAGTAGCGCGGGCCGCGGCTTTCAATCTGGCCGGAATAGATCGGCGACCGCGAGAGGTTCGCGCGGATAATCGCATGCGTCTCCGGCGTCGTCCGCGTGATGGCGCAATCGACCTGCCGGTTGGTGATGGCGGTGGTCAGCGTCGAGAATGGCTCCGGCTCATCGTCGCCCGGCTGCATTTCGAGCCGGGACCAATCGATCGTGCGTCCGTCGAGGCGGGGCGGCGTGCCGGTCTTGAGGCGCGCGAGCGTGAAGCCGATCGCCTCGAAGGACGCCGACAGCCCCATGGCCGGCTGCTCGCCGACCCGGCCCGCCGGCATGCGCTTCTCGCCGATATGGATCAGGCCGCGCAGAAACGTGCCGGTCGAGACCACCACGGCGCGGCAGGCGATGGCACGCCCATCGGCCAGCGTGAGGCCCTCGATCACCCCGTCCGCCGCCACCAGCGCATGCGCCTCGCCCTCGACCACATCGAGCCCCGGCGTCGCCTCGATCGCGGCCAGCATGGCCTCGCGATAGAGCCTGCGGTCGGCCTGCGCGCGCGGGCCGCGCACGGCTGGGCCCTTGCGGCGGTTGAGCAGGCGGAACTGGATGCCAGCCGCATCGGCGACACGGCCCATCAGGCCGTCGAGCGCATCGACCTCACGAACAAGATGGCCCTTGCCGAGGCCGCCGATCGCCGGATTGCAGGACATGACGCCGATGGTGTCGCGGCGATGGGTCAGAAGCGCGGTGCGGGCGCCAAGCCGCGCCGCCGCTGCGGCCGCCTCGACGCCGGCATGGCCTCCGCCAATCACCACGACATCATAGTCCAGACGATTCATCGCTCACCTCGATCACGCGTGCTGCGCTTAGCGGAAGCCAGACCTTGGGACAAGCGTGACGGCTGTTTCACGTGAAACAGTACGTCATTTGCCGATGCAGAACGAACTGAAGATCGCGCCCAGCAGATCTTCGACACCTGTGCGACCGGAGACCCTGCCGAGGGCATCGGCAGCGCGCCGCAGTTCCTCGGCGATGAGCTCGGGCGGCTGGCTGGGATCGATTGCAGTCAAGGCGTCGCGTGCCGCAATGACCCCCTGACGCTGCCTCTCGCGCACGATCAAGGCGTCAGGCCGCCGCTCCGCCAGCCCGAGCGCAGCGCCGATGGCGCGGCGGAGCTCATACAGACCTTCCCCACTCACCGCAGAGACGGCGATGCCCTCTTCTGGCGCATTGTCGCCCCGGTCGATCTTGGTCCGAATGGTCAAGCGCGAAACACCGGACGGCGGCTCGACCAGCGGCTCGACGCCATCATCGAGCAGAAGCACGAGGTCGGCGCTTGCGCTGCGCTTGCGCGCGCGCTCAATCCCCTCGCGCTCGACGAGCCCTGCAGCGTCGCGCAGCCCCGCGGTGTCCACCAGCGTCACCGCATAGCCGTCGATATCGAGCGCCACCTCGATCAGATCCCGCGTCGTCCCCGGCTCGGCGGTGACGATCGCCGCCTCGCGTCGCGCCAAAGCATTGAGCAGGCTCGATTTGCCGACATTGGGCGCGCCGAGCAGCACCACATCGAAGCCGGAGCGCACGCGCTCCCCGAATGCGCTTTGCGCGAGCAGCGCGTTCATCTCGTCGGCGAGCCGCCCGGCATCCGCGGCCGCTGATGCGATCACCGAGGTGGGGACGTCCTCCTCGTCGACGAAATCGAGTCCCGCCTCGAGCAGCGCCCGAGATTGCAGGAGCTCTGCGGACCACGCGCTGAGCCGCGAGGCGAGGCCGCCCTCCGCCTGCTGGAGGGCCTGCCGACGCTGTGCCTCGGTCTCGGCGGCGATGAGATCGGCAAGGCCTTCGACCTCGGTCAGGTCGGCGCGGCCGTTCTCGAAGGCCCGCCGGGTGAATTCTCCGGCCTCTGCCGCGCGATGACCGGGCAGTTCGGCGAGCGCAGCGAGGACCGCGGCCACGACGGCACGGCCGCCATGGACATGCAGTTCCGCGACATCCTCGCCGGTGAAACTGGCCGGACCTGCGAAGAACAGCACCAGGCCCCGATCGAGCAGCAGACCATTTCGAGCTCGAATCGGTCGCAGAGTCGCAAGGCGCGGCTCGGGAACCATGCCGATCATCGTTTCGAGTCCGAATCGGACCTGAGGGCCGGAAACCCGGATGACGGCAACGCCAGCCGGAACAGGACCGCTCGAAACGGCATAGATGGTATCACGCGCCATTCGGCCTATCCTCGTCACGCCCCGATCAACGGATGAACCGATGTCCAACCTGCTCGCCTTCGAGACCAGCCCCTATCTCCTGCAGCACAAGGACAATCCCGTCGACTGGCGCCCCTGGGGCGACGCCGCGCTGACTGAGGCGGTGGCCACGGATCGGCCGATCCTGCTCTCGGTCGGCTATGCCGCCTGCCACTGGTGCCATGTCATGGCGCACGAGTCGTTCGAGGATCCCGAGACCGCGGCGGTCATGAACGCTCTCTTCGTCAACATCAAGGTCGATCGCCAGGAACGCCCCGATATCGACCAGCTCTATATGGCGGCGCTGCATGCCTTCGGCGAACAGGGCGGCTGGCCGCTCACCATGTTCCTGACGCCCGACGGCAAGCCGATCTCGGGCGGCACCTATTTTCCGCCCGAGGCGCGCTACGGCCGTCCCGGCTTTCGCGACATCCTGCGCAAGGTGGCCGCGATCTACCGCGAGGATCGCGCGGCGCTGGCCGAGCAGGGTGACCGCGTCGTCGCCCATCTCGCCCGCGCGCGGCCGGACAGTGCGACGCTCGGACCGGGCCTTCTCGACCGCGCGGCTGAGACGTTGGCGGGGCTGATGGACCCCGTCCGCGGCGGCACCAAGGGCGCGCCGAAATTCCCCAATGCCTCGGTGCAGGACTTCCTGGCGCGGTCCGCAGAGCGCATGAAACGTCCCGATCTCCGGGCGCTCGTCGATGCCACGCATCGCGGCCTCGCCGATGGCGGCATCTATGATCATGTCGGCGGCGGACTCGCCCGCTACAGCACCGACGCCGAATGGCTCGTGCCGCATTTCGAGAAGATGCTCTATGACAATGCGCAACTGGTCGAGCAGCTGGCGCTCGATCTCCGACACGCAGCGGATCCCGAGCGTTCGCGTGATCGCATTGCCGGCACGATCGCCTTCATGGAACGCGAGCTGGTTCTTCCCGAAGGTGGCTTCGCCTCGGGGCTCGACGCGGACGCCGCCGGCGTCGAGGGCAGCTTCACCGTCTGGGACCACGCCGAACTCCTGGCGCTGTTCGGGCCTGAAGACGGCGCGTTCATGGCCGCGCTCTACGACATCGCGCCGGGCGGCAATTGGGAGGGGAAATCGGTGCCGAACCGGCTCCGCCATCCCGAAGCCCTGTGTCCCGCCGACGAGGCGCGGCGGCTTCGGCTTCTGGAGCGCCTGCGGGAGCATCGCGAGACCCGCCCGCGGCCGGCCCTCGACGACCAGATCCTCACCGACTGGAACGCGCTCGCCATCGCCGCCCTTGCAACGGCCGGATTCCTGCTCGAGCGGCCGGACTGGATCGCGCGCGCCGAGAGCGTCTATCGCTTCCTCGGCGATACCGTGGCGGTGAATGGACGGCCGGTGCATGTCTTTGCCAAGGGCCGTCGCGGCAAGCTGGGCCTCGGGACCGATCTCGCCGGCCTCGCCCGTGCCGCGCTCGTCCTCCATCAGGTAACGGGCAATGCGTCCTACCCGGCCGACGCGGCGCGCTTCCTGTCGCTGCTCTGGCAGCATCACGGGGACGGCGCCGACGGCTTCTGCCTGGCACCGGACGACGGCGACCGGCTCATCCTGCGGCGGGCGGAACGCTTCGACGAGGCGACGCCGAACGCGCATGGACTGGCAGCGGAAGCGCATTGCCGGCTCTGGGCGCTCACTGGCGCCGACGAGCACCGGGCGGCGGCGGATGCGATCCTCGCCGCGGCGGCGGGCGACATGGTCGCCAATGTCTTCGGAACGGCGAGCCTGTTCGCGGCGCTCGATCTCCGCCTCCGCGTCACGACGCTGGTGATCATCCTCCCGGAAGGAACGACGGCCGACGCGCTGCTGCCGGCGATCCGCCGGGCATGGTCGCGCCGCTTCGTTCTCGATATCCGGCCGGAGAAGGGCGCGTTGCCGCCGTCGCATCCCGCGCATGACAAAAAGGCCGTCGGGGGCAAGCCGACGGCCTATGTCTGTCACGAAGGGCGATGCTCGCTGCCGGTCACCGACGAGGCCGCGCTGGCGGCGCTGCTGGAGACCGGCGCGTAGGCCCGTCAGGTGTTCATCTGGTCGAAGAAGTCGGCATTGCTCTTGGTCTGCCGCATCTTGTCGAGCAGGAACTCGATGGCGTCGACCGTGCCCATCGGCATCAGGATGCGGCGCAGGACATACATCTTCTTGAGGATGTCGGACGGAACGAGGAGTTCCTCCTTGCGCGTGCCGGAGCGGGTGATGTCGATCGCCGGGAAGACGCGCTTGTCGGCCACCTTGCGGTCGAGAATGATCTCGGAATTGCCGGTGCCCTTGAACTCCTCGAAGATGACCTCGTCCATGCGGCTGCCGGTATCGATCAGCGCCGTCGCGATGATGGTCAGCGAGCCGCCTTCCTCGATATTGCGCGCCGCGCCGAAGAAGCGCTTAGGCCGCTGCAGCGCATTGGCGTCGACGCCGCCGGTCAGCACCTTGCCGGAGGACGGCACGACCGTGTTGTAGGCGCGGCCGAGGCGGGTGATCGAATCAAGCAGGATGACGACGTCGCGGCCATGTTCGACGAGGCGCTTCGCCTTCTCGATGACCATCTCGGCGACGGCGACGTGGCGGGTGGCCGGCTCGTCGAAGGTCGAGGAGATGACCTCGCCCTTCACCGAGCGCTGCATGTCGGTGACTTCCTCGGGCCGCTCGTCGATGAGCAGGACGATGAGGTAGCACTCGGGGTGGTTATGGGCGATGGAGGAGGCGATGTTCTGCAGGAACACCGTCTTGCCGGTGCGCGGCGGCGCGGTGACGAGCGCGCGCTGGCCCTTTCCGAGGGGCGCCACCAGATCGATGATCCGCGGCGTCATGTCCTTGCCGGTCGGAACGTCCAGCTCCATGCGGAAGCGTTCGTTCGGGTAGAGCGGCGTCAGATTGTCGAAATGGACCTTGTGGCGGGCCTTTTCGGGGTCTTCGAAATTGATCGTATTGACCTTCAGGAGGGCGAAATAGCGCTCGCCGTCCTTGGGGCTCCGGATATTGCCCTCGACCGTGTCGCCGGTTCGAAGCGAGAAGCGGCGGATCTGGGAGGGCGAGACATAGATGTCGTCGGGTCCGGCGAGATAATTGGCGTCGGGGGAGCGGAGGAAGCCGAAGCCGTCCTGCAACACCTCGACGACGCCCTGGCCGATGATCTCGACATCGCTCGCGGCCAGCTGCTTGAGGATCGCGAACATCAGTTCCTGCTTGCGCAGCGTGCTCGCGTTCTCGACCTCGAGTTCCTCCGCGAAGGCCAGCAGCTCCGTCGGGGATTTGGACTTGAGGTCCTGAAGTTTCATTTCACGCATGAGTTTTGCGAATCTCGCTTGGATTCAGTCGAAAGCGTATCATCGAGGGGATTGGCAGAACTTGAGCCTGGATGCGCAGGGGATGGCATCGGCATGGTGCGTGAGCTGGCCCTTGGGCTCGGCCGACCCGCACCGGTCTGCTTCGATAAGATGGCGCACCATAGTCGCTCGGGCGCCGCGGAGCAAGCCGTCTGCTGAAATGTGACGAAGCCGTTCAGAAAGGCTTCACCACGACCAGGACGACGATCAGGATCATGAGCAGCGTCGGGATCTCGTTGGCGATCCGGTAGGCCCTGCCGGAGAGCTCGTTGCGATCCTCGGCAAAGGCCCTGCGGCGCGCTGCGAGCCACATGTGGAAAGCCGTCATGACGATGACAAGGGCGAACTTCGCCATGAACCAGGGCTCGCGATCGGCCCGGATGATCCAGACCAGCGACAGGCCCGTCAGCCAGACGACGATCATCGCCGGGTTCATGATGATGCGCAGCAGCTTCGCCTCCATCACCTTGAACGTTTCCGACTGCTCAGAGCCCGCCGGCGCCGCCGTGTGATAGATATAGAGGCGCGGCAGGTAGAAGATGCCCGCCATCCAGCTGATCACCGCGATGATGTGCAGCGCCTTGAGCCAGAGATAGTAATCGGCCATCGATAGTCTCCGGCTCAGCCCCGCACGCGGCGGATCAAGTGCTCGACATGAGCGATCGGCGTCTCCGGCACGATGCCGTGGCCGAGATTGAAGATGAAGCGCGCGCCGGCCATCGCGTCCAGGATGTCGTCGATCGCGGCATCCAGCGGAGCTCCGCCGGCCACCAGCAGCATCGGGTCGAGATTGCCCTGCAGGGCGCAGCGGCCGGCTAGTTCCTCGCGGACCGTCCGGAGCGAAACCGTCCAGTCGACGCCGACGGCATTGACGCCCGTCGCAACCGCGAAGGGCGCCACGGCGCGGTCGATGCCCTTCGGAAAGCCGATGACACGCGCGCCCGGCTTCCGCGCCCGGACGCCGGCGACGATGCGGGCGATGGGCTCTTCGCTCCAGCGGCGGAAACTTTCAGGCGCCAGCACGCCGGCCCAGCTGTCGAAGATCTGCACCGCGTCGGCACCAGCCTCGAGCTGCGCCACGAGATAATCGATCGAGGCCTCGACCAGCCGGTCGATCAGCAGCGCGAAGCGATCGGGATCGCGGGCGGCGAGCAGGCGGGCCGGTGCCTGGTCAGGCGTGCCGCGCCCGGCGATCATATAGGTCGCGACCGTGAAGGGAGCGCCGCAGAAGCCGATCAGCGCCGTCGAGGCGGGCAGGCTGCCGCGAACACGCTCGACGGTCTCCAGCACGCTCGCGAGCCGCTCCACGACCCGGTCAACCTCCAGAGCCTCGATGCCTTCGGCCGAGATCGGTTCGAGGCGTGGTCCCTCGCCCTCGGCGAAGCGGACGCTGCGGCCCATCGCATGCGGGATCACGAGGATATCGGAGAAGAGGATCGCCGCGTCGAAGCCGAACCGCTCGATCGGCTGCAGCGTGACGCGCGCTGCCCGGGCGGGATCGAAGCAGAGGTCGAGGAAGCCGCCGGCCTCGGCGCGCAGCGCGCGATATTCGGGGAGATAGCGGCCTGCCTGCCGCATCAGCCAGATCGGCGGGGGCGAGACGGCTGCACCGTCGAGAACGGCGAGGAACCGGGAGGCCTCGCGCTGCGTCGTGCCGGCGTCCGTCACCACACCTCCTTCATCCCTAAAAAGAGAGCCTTGAATCTTTTGTTTCTTCTTCTTGAGGGGGGAATTAGCGTCATTCGCGGCCATCCACAATCGACCGCCGCTGCGGCATAGGCGCTGGCAGTGAGACGGCGGCGGCTGGGGGATTCGGGGACAAGACTCGCGGCGCCTTGGTCAGGCCCTTGAATCGGCGCAGGTCTTTCGCAGTCGTTAAAATTCGTGCGATCCCGAGCAGCCTGTTAACCTTTCGTTAGGAATTGGGGCAGGGAGCGGCGGATTCACGATTCACTTGTTCGGGCCGCCGATCTTTCCCCAGAGCCAGGGCCTGTTGATCGCCGGGGCCGCATCGGGGAGAAGGGACGGGGGTGCGGGGCTTTCGGCCCCTTTATCCGCCGCGACGCACAGGGCTGGGGACAAGGACGTGAAGAACGAGCTTCGGCATCTCCATCTCCATCTCGTCTCCGACGCCACCGGCGAGACACTGCTGACGGTCGCGCGGGCCGCTACGGCGCAGTATCCCGGCGTTTCCGTCGTCGAGCATATCCACGCCATGACCCGCTCGCCGAAGCAGGTCGAGCGCATTCTCCTCGATATCGAGCGCGAGCCGGGCATCGTTCTCTTCACGCTGGTCGACCGCAGCATCGCCGATCCGCTGGAGGCGGGCTGCCGGCTGATCGCCGTGCCCTGCTTCTCGGTGCTCGATCCGGTGCTGCAGGTCTTCCAGTCCTATCTCGGCGCGTCGTCGGAAGGGCGGGCCGGCGCGCAGCATGCGCTCGACGGCGACTATTTCCGCCGCATCGAGGCGCTGACCTTCGCCATGATGCATGACGACGGCCAGATGCTGGAGGATCTCGACCTCGCCGAGATCGTCATCATCGGCGTCAGCCGGACCTCGAAGACGCCGACCAGCATCTATCTCGCCAATCGCGGCGTGCGCACCGCCAATATCCCGATCGTGCCCGGTGTCTCCCTGCCGGCCGAGCTCGAGCGCGTCACCGGGCCGCTGATCGTCGGGCTCGTCGCGACGGCGGATCGCATCGTGCAGATGCGCGAGAACCGCGTCCTCGCCTTTTCCGGCCTCGGCAGCGACGATCCCTATGTCGACCGCGCGGCGGTGGCGGCGGAGATCGCCTCGACCCGGCGCATCTGCGCCCGCAAGGGCTGGCCGGTGATCGACGTGACGCGGCGCTCGATCGAGGAGACCGCGGCGGCGATCCTGTCGCTGCGAAAAGGCGCCGCGCTCGGAGCGAGCGAATGACGCCGCTGATCCTCGCCTCCACCAGCGCGGCGCGCAAAAACCTGCTGGCTCAGGCCGGGCTGACCTTTGCGAGCCTCGCCGCGCCGGTCGACGAGCGCGCGCTGGAGACGCCGCTGATCGCCGCCGGCGAACCGTCGGAAGCCATCGCGCTGGCGCTCGCAAGGGCCAAGGCCGAGGCGGTGCTGGCACTTCGGCCCGGCGCGGTGGTGATCGGCGCCGACCAGGTGCTCGATCTGGGTGGCCGGCGTTTGGTGAAGCCCGGCGACCGCGACGGGGCCCGACGCCAGATCGGCGAATTGCAGGGGCGTACACATCGTCTCGTCTCGGCGGTCGTCGTCGCGGAAGGAACGGGGATCGCCTGGCAGCATGTCGCGGACGCGCGGCTGACGATGCGGCCGCTGTCTCCGGCGGCGATCGAGCGCTATCTCGACGAGGCGGGCGACGGCATTTTCGGCTCCGTCGGTGCCTATCATCTCGAAGGCGTCGGGGTCCGGCTGTTCGAGGCCATCGAAGGCGACTATTTCACCATTCTCGGATTGCCGCTGCTGCCGCTCATCGGCTGGCTGAGATCGCGCGGCCTCATCGACCAGGAGACCACCCCATGAGCTCATCGACAGCCGGCGCGCCGGTCGCCGCCGTGATCGGCTGGCCGGTGAAGCATTCGCGCTCGCCGCTCATCCATCGCCACTGGCTCGCCCGCTATGGCATCGCCGGCGACTATGTCCGCCATGCCGTCGCGCCCGAGGAGATCGAGGGCTTCCTCGCGAACTTCGTCGGCGGCCCGTTTGTCGGCGCCAATGTGACGGTGCCGCACAAGGAGGCTGCCTTCGCCGCCGTCGCGCGGGCCGATGGCGTCGCCGCGGCGCTCGGTGCCGTCAACACGCTGTGGCTGGAAAAGGGTGAACTCGTCGGCGGCAACACCGATGCGCTCGGCTTCCTCGCCAATCTCGACCAGCGCTCGCCGGCTTTCTCGGGCATGCAAGGACCCGCTCTGGTGCTCGGCGCCGGCGGCGCGGCGCGGGCGGTGCTCTATGCGCTGCAATCGCGCGGCTTCGGTCCGATCCATGTCGTCAATCGCAGCCGCGACCGGGCCGAGGCCCTGGTCGAGCGCTTCGGCGCCCCCCTCGCGGTCGCGGGCTGGGAGGACGTGCCGCGTCTCATCGGCGAAGCCGCGATCATCGTCAACACGACCTCGCTCGGCATGGAGGGGCAGCCGCCGCTTGCGATCGATCTCGGCCCGGCGCGCGACGACTGCCTCGTGACCGACATCGTCTATGTGCCGCTGGAAACCCCGCTCCTGAAGGCGGCGCGGGAACGCGGGCTCGCCACCGTCGACGGGCTCGGCATGCTGCTGCACCAGGCGGCGCCGGGCTTCGAGCGCTGGTTCGGCGTCCGTCCAGAGGTCACGGAGGAACTTCGAGCCGTCATCCTCGCCGATATGGGGCACGCCGCGTGATCACGCTCGGCCTCACCGGCTCGATCGGCATGGGCAAGTCGACGACGGCGGCGATGTTCGCGCGCCACGGCGTCGCGGTGCACGATGCCGATCGGGCGGTGCACCGGCTCTATGGCCAAGGCGGCGCAGCGGTCGCACCCGTTGGCGACCTTTTTCCGGACGCGGTGGCTGAAGGCGCGATCGACCGCGCGGCGCTGGCCGCGATCGTCCAGCGCGACCGCGCGTCGCTCGCGGCGCTGGAAGCGGTCGTCCACCCGCTGGTGCGCGACGAGGAGACCCGCTTCCGCGCCGCGGCCCGCGCCGCCGGCCGCCGCATCGCCCTCGTCGACGTGCCGCTCCTGCTCGAGACGGGCGGCGAGCGGCGGGTCGACATGGTGGTCGTGGTCTCGGCCGCGCCGGAGATCCAGCGCGCCCGCGTGCTGGCGCGGCCCGGCATGACGGAAGAACGGTTCGCGGCGATCCTCAAGCGCCAGGTGGCGGATGAAGAGAAGCGGCGCCGCGCGCATTTCGTCATCGATAGCGGCCATGGCCTCGCAGCCGCCGAGCGCGCGGTCGTCGATATCCTCACCGCGCTCGCTGCCGCGGCGGCCGGCCGCGCGGGATAACGGCGCCCAAGCTCTTGCGGTCCGCCGGCACAGTCGCCACCATGGATGGCGCTTCAGTCATACCGGACAGGAACCACGCCGCGTGCGCGAGATCGTCTTCGACACCGAGACCACCGGCCTCGAGCCCTTGAAGGGCGATCGTCTCGTCGAGATCGGCTGCGTCGAGCTCTACAATCACCTGCCGACCGGCCGGCACTTCCATGTCTACATGAATCCCGAGCGGCCGATGCCGGTCGAAGCCTTCCGCGTCCATGGCCTTTCAGACGAGTTCCTCGCCGACAAGCCGGTCTTCGCGGCCGTTGCTGGCGACTTCGCGGCCTTTATCGGCGATGCGAAGCTGATCGCGCATAATGCGAGCTTCGATATCGGCTTCATCAATGCCGAGTTCGCGCGCCTCGGCATGGCGCCTGTCGGGCCGGAGCGGGTGGTCGATACGCTGATGCTGGCGCGCAAGAAGCACCCGAACGCGCAGAATTCGCTCGATGCGCTCTGCGCGCGCTACGGCGTCGATACCTCGAAGCGCACGCTGCATGGCGGTCTTCTCGACGCGCAGCTTCTGGCCGAGGTCTATCTGGAGCTGATCGGCGGGCGGCAGCCGGATCTCATCCTGGTGCCGGACGACATGGCGGCCCAGCTGGCCGATGGCACGACGCCGGCCGCGGCGCGCGCCATCCATGTCCGTCCCGTGCCGCTGCCCGCGCGGCTGACGGAAGAGGACCGCGCCGCCCATGCTGCCCTGGTGGGCAAGCTCAGCGGCGCGATCTGGCTCGGCTATGCGGAAAAGCCCGCAGAGGCGGGCTGAGCCTCAGCTCGGCCGCGTCTGCTGGGTCTGGGCGAATTCCATCAGGCGCTGGCGGTAGAGCGCCGTGAAATCGACCGGATCGATGAGCAGGGGCGGGAAGCCGCCATTGCGGGTCATCTCGGCGAGGATCTGGCGCGCGAAGGGGAAGAGCAGGCGCGGGCACTCGATCATGAGCAGCGGCGCGAGATTTTCCTTCGGCACATTGGCGATGCGGAAGATGCCGGCATAGAGCAGCTCGGCGACGAACAGGACCTGCTCGCCATCGGTGGCGCGGCCCTCGAGGCGCAGCTCGACCTCGAAATCCTCGGCGTCGAGCGGATTGGCCGAGACATTGATGCCGATATTGATCGCGGGCGCGGTGCGGCGCGGGCCGAGCGAGCGCGGAGCGTCCGGGTTCTCGAAGGACTGGTCCTTCACATACTGGGTCAGGACGGAGAGGTTCGGCTGGCCCTGGTTCGGGGCGCCGTCGGCGGGAGTATCGGCCATGATCGCGGGTGTTTCCTCGAACGCGGAACGGCCGCTCCGGCCGGTTCCTTCCAGCGGCTCGCTAACACTTCCGACCCCGTGATACAAGCGAGTGGGGATCGGCGAGGCGCCGATCGGACGAGGGGGCCTTGACAGTCCGGCCGCGTCCCTGTCTTGAACGGTCGGGGCTTCCGGACGCGGTTGCCCTTGGATCGGCGACGGTCGATACCAGATAAACCGTCAGGCGCGTGCTGCCGTTCGAGGCCGGCTGCGCAGCGCGGGGTTGGACGCCTTCGGCAAGAGCGGTTTTCGTGGACATCTATACGCTGATCTTTCTCGTCTTGGCTGTCGTGATCTTCTGGAAGCTCAGGAGCGTCCTGGGCCAGAGGACTGGCAACGAGCGGCCGCCCTTCGATCCGTTCAGCCGGCGCGGCAACGACGCGGCCAATGGCGGCAAGACGATCGACGCCCAGCCGACCGAAGTGCGGCCCGGAGACAAGGTCGTTCCGCTGCCGCGCCGCGCCGAGGACGGCACGGTGATCGCCCCTGCCGATCCGGCCGCCGAGCGCATCGCCGCCTATGCCCCCGCCGGCTCGCCGCTCGCCGCGGGTCTCGCCGCCGTTGCCAGCGCCGACCGCAGCTTCGACCCGGCCCAGTTCCTCGACGGCGCCCGCACCGCCTATGAGATGATCGTCACCGCCTTCGCGCAGGGCGACCGCAAGGCGCTGAAGCCGCTACTTGGCCGCGAGGTCTTCGACGGCTTCGCCGGCGCGATCACCGATCGCGAGCAGAAGGGCGAGACCGTCGAGTTCAGCTTCGTCGGCATCGACAAGGCCGAGATCACCGACGCGGCTGTGCGCGCCCGCTCGGCGCAGATCACCGTGCGCTTCGTCTCGAAGCTCATTTCGGCGACGCGCAACAAGGCGGGCGAGGTCGTCGATGGCGACCCGGTCGTCGTCGCCGACGTCACCGATGTCTGGACCTTCGCGCGCGACACGGGCTCGCGCGATCCCAACTGGCTGCTCGTCGCCACCGAAACCGTCGAATAGCGGAGCCTCATCCGTGCCGTCGGGGGAACCGCGTCCGCTGTCGCCGGTCGGCTTCGCCGCGCTGCCCGGCTGGGAGGAGGACGACCACGCCGCCGCCTTCCGTGCCTTCCGCCTCTCGGCGCTGAAGGCCGTCGAGGCCTCGCCGAAGACCCGCGCGCTCGGCGTCGATGGCGCCAGCCTGGCGCTGGTCGCGGCCAAGGCGCTCGACCTTCCCGAGACGATCGACGGCGCCGCTGCGCGCGCCTTCTTCGAGGCGCATTTCGAACCGCATGAGGGCGAGGCCGGCGAGGGCTTCTTCACCGGCTATTACGAGCCCGAGGCCGACGCCGCGCTCGTTCCCGCCGGTCCGTACCGGACGGCGCTGCTCAGGCCGCCGGAGGAACTCGTCGAGGTCGACGATAGCGATCCGCCGCCCGGCCTCGAGCCCGGCATGCGCTTCGCCCGCCGCACGGCGACCGGCTTCGAACCCTTCTTCGATCGCGGCGCGATCATGGACGGCGCGCTGGACGGCCGCGGGCTGGAGATCGCTTTCCTCGCCGACCCGGTCGACGCCTATTTCATCCATGTCCAGGGCGCCGCCCGCCTCCGTCTCGGCGACGGACGGCTGATGCGCGTCACTTATGCGGCCAAGTCCGGCCATGCCTATACGCCGGTCGGCCGCGTGCTGATCGAGCGCGGCGCGCTGGAGCGTGGCAAGGTGACGATGCAGGCGATCCGCGCCTGGCTTTCCGCCCATCCGGACGCGATCCGCGAGGTGCTCGGCGCCAACCGCTCCTACATCTTCTTCCGCGAGGCTCCGGTCGAGGATCCCGCGCTCGGTCCGATCGCCGCCGCCAAGGTGCCGCTGACGCCCGGCCGAAGCCTCGCCGTCGACCGCACCCTGCACACCTTCCATGTCCCGATCTGGATCGACACCGCCGTTCCCGGCGCAAGCGGCAGCGAGCCGTTCCGCCGGCTGCTGGTGGCGCAGGATACCGGCTCCGCCATTCTCGGGCCGGCGCGCGGCGACATTTTCTTCGGCTCGGGCGACGCAGCGGGCGAGATCGCCGGCCGCATGCAGGCGCGCGGCCGCTTCGTGACGCTGGTGCCGCGGGCATGACCCGCCGGCGGCGCGGGCTCTCGGACGAAGAGCGAACCCTCTGGGCGACGGTGGCGCGGACGGCTGTGCCGCTCCGCCCCGGCGAAGCGGTCGAGCCCGAAGCGCCGCCCGCCCCGCCCGAGCCCGACCCCGCCCAATTCGCCGCGGTGCCGCCGGCCGAGCCGCAGGGCGCATCCGGCGCACGGCCGAAGCCTTCCGTCCCTCCGCTCTCGCCGATCGAGCGCCGCGTGCTGTCGCGCGTCGCGCGCGGCATGGTCGGCATCGACGGGCGCATCGATCTCCACGGCATGACGCAGCATGACGCGCATCTGGCGCTCCGCGCCTTCCTGGTCTCGGCGCAGATGCGGGGCGCCAAGACGGTCCTCGTCATCACCGGCAAGGGTTTTCGCGAGAGCCGCGCCGAGCCGCATCTCTCTCATGCGAATCTGCATGCGGCGCATTTCGGCGAGCAGGAGCGCGGCGTGCTGCGCCGGCGCGTGCCGCAATGGCTGGCCGAGCCGGGCCTTCGCGACATCGTGCTCGGCTTCGACGAGGCGCATCGCAGCCATGGCGGCGGCGGCGCGCTCTATGTGCGGCTGCGGCGCCGGCGGGAGACGCCGCGGTGACGCCGCTCGGCGCGCGGCTCCGGGCGATGCGCGAGCAGCGAGGGCTGTCGCTGAAGGAGATGGCCGAAGGGCTCGGCGTCTCCAGCGCCTATCTCTCGGCGCTCGAGCATGGCCGCCGCGGCCGGCCGACCTGGCTGATGATCCAGCGCATCATCGCCTATTTCAACGTCATCTGGGACGAGGCCGAGGAACTGCAGCAGCTGGCGGCCCGCTCGCATCCGAAGGTCGTGATCGACACCGCCGGCCTGCACCCCGCCGCCGGAGAACTGGCCCACCGCCTCTCGGGCGAGATCGGCCGGCTCAGCCCGGAGGCGCTGGCGCGTCTCTCGAAACTTCTGGACGAGGTGGCAAGCCGCGATCGGGGCGGCGCTGCCAGCTGAGCCGTAGGGGAGCGCGAATGGACCGCTCGGAACGCCTGCTCGCCCTGATGGACAGCCTCCGGCGGCATCGCCGGCCGGTGACGGCGGCCCATCTCGCGGAAGAGCATGGCGTCTCGGTGCGCACGCTCTACCGCGACGTCCAGACCCTGATCAGTCTTGGAGCGCCGATCGAGGGCGAGGCCGGCATCGGCTATATCCTGCGATCCGGCTTCTTCCTCCCGCCGCTGATGTTCACCCCGGACGAATTGGAGGCGCTGGTTCTCGGTGCCCGGTTCGTGGAGGGACAGGCCGACGCCGATCTCGCCGCCGCCGCCTCCCGCGCGCTCGCCAAGATCGCCATGGCGGGTTCCGATGACATGCGCGATCGCATGGGTGATGCCGGGCTGTGGGCCGCGGCCTCGCAGCCGCCGGCCAGCGTGCCGCTGCTGGCGACGATCCGCAAGGCGATGCGCGCCGAACGCGAGCTTCGGCTCGACTATGTCGACGAGGCCGGCACGGCCAGCGCACGGCGGATCTGGCCAGTCGCGCTCGCCTATTACGAGGGCAGGCAGGTGGTGGCCGCCTGGTGCCTGCTCCGCGCCGACTACCGCCATTTCCGTGTCGATCGCATCCGCGAGGCGAGCATCGAGGATGGGCGCTTCGGACGGCGCCGGGCGGCGATGCTCAATGACTTGCGCACGCTCTGGAGCGCGCGGGCCCGCGGGTCCGAAGGCTCCTGACACGGGCTGTCAGGAGGGATGGCGCAGGGTTGCGCTATCGGGCGTCCATGCCGGCCGCCTTTCCTCGGGACCCGCGACCATGACCATGACCAGCGAAGCCATCACGCCCTTCACCATCGCGATCGACGAGGCGGCGCTGACCGATCTTCGCGAAAGGCTGGCCTTCACGCGCTGGCCGAAGGTCGCCAGCACCGAGTGGGAGCACGGCCAGCCGCTCCCCTTCGTCCAGGAGCTCGCCGACCGCTGGCTGCATGGCTTCGACTGGCGGCAGCACGAGGCGGCGCTGAATGCCTGGCCGCAATTCACGACGCTGATCGACGGGCAGCCCATCCATTTCCTGCATGTTCGTTCGCCGGAGCCGGATGCGCTGCCGCTTCTGATGATGCATGGCTGGCCGAGCAGCGTCTTCGAGTTCCTCGACCTGATCGGACCGCTGACCGACCCGCGCGCCCATGGCCTCGAGGGCGCGCAGGCCTTCCATCTCGTGCTGCCGTCTTTGCCCGGCTTCGGCTTTTCGAGCCCGCTCGCGTCGACCGGCTGGAATTCCGCGCGAACCGCGCGGGCCTTCGACACGCTGATGAAGCGCCTCGGCTATGCTCGCTATGGCGCGGTCGGCAACGATGTCGGAGCCTTGATCGGCCGCGAGCTCGGCATTCTCGGGCCCGACGGCCTGATCGGCGTGCATCTGCAGCAGATCTTCGCCTTTCCCAAGGGCGAGCCGGGCGAGATGGAGCGTCTGACGCCGTTCGAGATGGAAGGTTTCGCGGGGCTCGATATGTTCCAGCGCTTCGCCGGCTATCAGGCGATCCAGTCCAAGCGGCCGGCGACGCTCGGCTATGGCCTCGTCGATTCGCCGGTCGCGCTGCTCGCCTGGATGGCGGAGCTCTATACAGGCTTCCTCGGCGAGCGGGCCGAGCGCTTCGACAAGGACCGCTATCTCGCCAATGTCTCGCTCTACTGGTTCACGGCGACGGGCGGGTCGGCGGCCGAGATCTACCGCGAGGACAGCCTCGCCGGCACCGGCTACCGCGAGCAGCGCAACGCGACCCCGACTGGCGTCGCGGTCTTTCCCGAGGACTTCCGCTCGGTGCGCAGCTTTGCCGAGCGCTCCAACGCCATCGTGCATTGGACGGAGATGCCGCGCGGCGGCCATTTCGCGGCGCTGGATGCCCCGGACCTGCTCATGGCCGATGTGAGGTCGTTCTTCGCGACGCTGGCGTGAGGAGGGGCGCGGCGGCCGTCAGAGCAGGCCGCGCAGTTCCTCGATGCGGTCGTTGACCAGCCAGCCGTAATAGTTCTCTTCCGGCCAGGCCGATTTCTTCTTGCGCCGCTCGGCGGCGAGCGCCCGGGCGCGGGCCTTCACGTCGCCGACATTGTAGAGTGTCGCGGTGATGCCGGGATTGTCCGAGATGTCGACGCCGGCCGTGTCGCGATAGACGTCGATCGACATGCGGATGATCGCCGCCATGTAGTCGAGCGAGGAATCGGGGTCCATGATCGCCTCATAGACCTTGGGCGCCTGGTCGGGATCGAGCAGCGGCAGCCCGCTGGTGCGGTGGACGCGGTCGGTGACCATCAGCGCCGTCAGCGGGTTGATCTGGCCGAGGCCGAAGGTCTGGCCGGCAAAGAGCGGCTGGAAGAACACCCGGGAGAAACGGTCGCGCGGGAAGGTGACGCCGTCGACCGTCTTGCCGCGGAACGACTTGTTCCAGACATATTCGCGGCAGGTCCACAGGTCGTAATTGTCGGAGATCTTGGCGCAGTCCTCGAATTGAGGCCGCGAGACGAAGGCGTCGACGCTCTCGCCCTTGTAGCCGAAGACGAGGTCCTTGGTGCCGAGATAGGCGAGCGCCTTGACGTAATAGGCCTGCGCATTGTCGACGACGCCGACATTGTAGGTGTGCTCGCCGACGATCGCGCCGATCATGTGGATCGGATCGATGCCGTAGCGGCGGGCCGAGGCCTTGATCTGGCGGATGAGGCCGGGGTCGCGGCGAAGCACGCGCAGGATGCGCTGATACTTCTCCTCGAAGCTCTGCTTGGTCTCGCCGGTGCGCTTGATCGAACTCATGTCGATCGCCGGCTGCTGCTTGAAGCGGTTGCCCGGCGGCACGTCGACGGCGGCGAAGGCGGGCAGGAGGCCCGACAGGACAAGGCTGAAGGCGACGAGGGCTCTGAGCGCCCCTCTTGCGCGCGACATCGTGACGATCCGCGTTCCCTAAGGCCGGACCTCGGAGCGGCCCGGCAGGCGGGCTGTATAGCATCCGCGCGCCGAGCGGCAACAGTTCGCGCGCCGCCACGATGTCGTGAGGCGACGTCCGGCCGCCGCCTGTCGCCGATGGGCAACAGGCGGCGAAGCGTCAGAGGATGTAGCGCGACAGGTCCATGTTGCGCGCGAGATCGCCGATATGGCGCTCGATATAGGCGGCGTCGATGGTTACCGTCTCGCCGCTGCGATCGGGCGCGGAGAAGCTGATCTCGTCGAGGATCCGCTCCATGACCGTCTGGAGTCGGCGGGCGCCGATATTCTCGATCGAGGCGTTGATCTCGACCGCGATGCGGGCGATGGCGTCGATCGCGTCGTCGGAAAAGGCAAGGTTCAGCCCTTCCGTGGCCATCAGCGCGATATACTGCTTGATGAGGCTCGCCTCCGTCTCCGTCAGGATGCGGCGGAAATCCTCCTCTCGCAGCGCCGAGAGCTCGACGCGGATCGGCAGCCGGCCCTGCAGCTCCGGCAACAGGTCCGACGGCTTGGCGATATGGAACGCGCCCGACGCGATGAAGAG